>PHFO01000007.1 GCA_002861535.1 Cyanobacteria bacterium M5B4
CTGCCCACTGCACGATCGGGGCGCTGGGTTTCCAAATGGTGAATTTACCGATCGGTTCGGTATTTTCGATGGTGATGCGGGTAAGTTTCCCGCCCAACTGTTGTTGCCATTGGTAAACTAGGGCTTGGCTTTCTAGGGTGACAGCATTGGCGACTAATCTGCCGCCAGGAAGTAGGCTCTGCAAACAAGTGCTAATCAGGTCTGGTGTGGTGATGCCGCCGCCGATAAAAACGGCATGGGGCGGGGGCAGGTCTTGGCAGGCTTCTGGGGCTTTACCGGCGATGATTTGTAGTTGGGGTACGCCCAGGGCATGGGCATTTTCGCTGATGTATTCTGTTCTGGTAGGCTCGATCGCTATGGCTTGACAGCGGGGGTCTGTCCGCATCCACTCAATGGCGATGGAACCACAACCGGCTCCCACGTCCCAGAGTAGTTCTCCAGGGGCGGGGCTGAGGGCGGATAGGGTGAGGGCACGCACTGCCTGTTTGGTGAGTTGTCCATCATGGCGGTAGGCGCTGTCGGGCAGACCAGGGATACGGGAACGAAGGAGGGGAGTGCCCTGGGGCATACATTCAATGGCAACTAGGTTGAGGGGGGGGGAGGGGATCAGGGCTGGGCAGGGTCACGATCGTTTCTTGCCTGCCTCCCAGGTGGGATAGAACGGTGATTTTGCTTGCCCCGTAGCCGGTCTGTTGCAACAGGGAGGCAATTGCTTGGGGCGTGTCCCCATTGCTGCTTAAAACCAGTAAACGGGCTTGGGGGGCGAGATAACTGCGCAGTAAGTCTACAGGTCTGCCGCAGAGACTGAGGGTATCTATATCTTCTAGGCACCAACCGAGGCGGGCGCAGGCGAGGCTAAAGCTGGAGGGAGCGGGCATGATCAGGGGTTTTAGCCCCTGGTTGAGAATGAGTTTGCCGATGCCGTACCAGAGGGGATCGCCGCTGGCTAAAATGCAAACGGGCTGATCTACATACTGCTTGATTACATCGATCGTGGCGGTGATTGGTTTCTGCCAAGGGATGGCGATTTTGTTGGTTGTATCCACCAGAGCTAGATGCCTTTCCCCTCCCACCAATACTGCCGCTGTCTCCACTACCGATCGGGCAGCGGGGGGCAGACCGGCGATGCCATCTTCTCCAATGCCCACGATCGTGATCAATCAGGCAATTCCTCTAACTGGGGCGGCGGCGCTCCAGGGGACAGCCGCAGGGTGTTGACAACCTCGGCAAAAATCCGATCGGCGAGGTACTGATTACCTTCTGCAGTGAGGTGGATGGGGTCAACAAAGGCGGGGGGGGAAAACTTCTGGAAGATATTGTAGTAGTTGCGAATGGTCGCCTGGGGTAAGTCAGCTTTGAGGTTATCGGGATTCAGGCTCCCCAAGGACTGACTGATCACTTGACGGTAGGACTGATCGAGGTTGTTGAGAATTTTCTGCTCTTCTGGGGCAGTACGGGGGGCATTGCCAGTAATTTCTGGCTGGATGATGATTAGCAGGGGCTTGCCCTGGGACAGTTTCGCAATTTGTTTGAGGTGAAAGCGGTATTGTTGCCAGCGATCGAGCCAGTTGGGATCAAGTTTTTGCGCTGTGAGGGGCAAGGGGGCAGGAGGGGAGAGTTTTTTAACTAGGCGGACGAGCGCCAGTTGTTCCCAGGCTTGTGCCATACGTTTCATGAGGGTTTGGCGGAAGTGAATACCCGGATGCTGGAGCCAAAAATCTAGCTGACTGCTTAACACCTGGGGCTGGAGCAGGTCGGCATAGCCATCCAAAATAATTAGGTAATCGGGCTGGAAGCGTAAAATTTCATGGGAGACGAGGGACAGCTCCTCTTTAGAGGTATAGCCGGGTACAGCGCTGTTAATGACGCGGTAAGTACGATCGGGGATACGGGGGGGGAGATTGAGAGCCGCTTCCACCTGCTCAATAAAAAAGGGCAGGACTGGGGGTTGAAATTTCTGGGGAAATTGGCGTTGTTCCGCGACCCTAGTTTGGAGTTTTTGCTCTAGTAGTTCCCCGATCGTGGTTTCGTTGTTAGGAGCATAGTTACCGAAAGCCGTAGACCCTCCCAACAAAAAATGCGTAGCTCCTGGGGGGGCTTTGCCTGGGGCACTGGTTCCTTGTCCCGCATGCCCTGGGAGTTAATCTGCCAGTAGGGGCTACTTTGATTGGGAACTAATTGATAGGGCAAGGGAGAGCTAAATTTTACCTTCAGTCCCTGGGGGGGACTACCCACGATCGGTTCCCCCTGGGCAGTGGCTAGGGTTAGTTGATATTGTTCCCCTAAAGTCGGATTTATAGTGAGGAAATTCCCCCCGAACAAGCGCAGGAGTATCTCGAGGAATAAAACTAGTGCCAAACAGCCGCCCATGATTAGGAGTGCTCCTTGCCACCAGGGTCGTTGGGGCGAACGGTAGTAGTAGTTTCTTCGCATTCTTATCAGACTAGCACAGAGGGGACAGTCCCAACTGGTCGAATAATTGCCGATCGTTGTCCGTGCCTGGGTTGGGGGTAGTCAGGAGTTTTTCCCCCGTAAAGATGGAGTTGGCTCCCGCCAAAAAACAGAGGGCTTGGTCACTGCTACTCATCCGTTGCCTGCCCGCCGATAGACGGATGACCGCCTGGGGCATAACAATCCTGGCAGTAGCGATCATGCGGGCTAAATCCAAAGCACTTACAGGGGGGCAATCTGCCAAGGGCGTACCTTCTACAGGAACCAAGGCGTTAATGGGCACAGAAGCAGGTTGGGGGTCAAGATTGGCTAGGGTATGCAACAGTAGTACGCGATCGTGGTGGCTTTCCCCCATGCCGACAATGCCACCGCAACAAACTTGAATACCCGCCTGAGCGATCGTTTTGATCGTTTCCAACCGATCGGTGTAGGTGCGGGTAGTAATAATTTGGGGATAGTAGTCCGCCGAAGTATCCAAATTGTGATTGTAGGCAGTCAAACCCGCCTCTGCTAGCGCCTGGGCTTGATGGGGCTTTACCATGCCCAGGGTGACACAGGCTTCTAATCCCAGGGCAACCACGCCCCTGACCATTTCCAGTACCTGCTCAAATTCTGCACCGTCTTTGACCTCCCGCCACGCCGCCCCCATACAAAACCTGGTGGAACCCTCTGCCAGGGCTTGCCGCGCCTGGGACAATACCTGATCTACCCCCAGCAAAGGATAGGTATCGATGGGGGTAGTATAACGGCGGCTCTGAGGGCAATAGTGGCAATCTTCGGGGCAATGACCAGACTTGATATTGGCTAAAGTACAGAGTTGCACCGATCGGGGGCATGATACTGGCGATGGACAGACTGCGCCGTAAAAATTAAAGACAGCAAAGGACGATCGTATATTTCTTGAACAGTAGCAAGGGCAAGCAAAACTAAACCTCAGTAAGAACAGGATACTTTAGATAATCTTAAAGTCTGAACTTCACTCTCTAGTTGATTTTCTCTCCCCTAAGTTCGTAACAAAGTGTAAACTTGTAGAGTAACCCACAAATTTAGGTCATGGTGAATCCCCTCCTTCATGCTTTCTTTATTGGCAGAGCCACCGCCGAAGTTCTAACCGATCGGTTTGAAGACGCTCTAACCGATTTCTTGAGCGCCCTGGGCAAATTCGATGCCGAGCAACGGGAAAAACTGCGGGAATTTACGGCAGAAGTCATGGCAAAAGCCAGCCAAGAAGAAAAGACAGTCACCGTTATCGATCTCCAAGAGACCTTAGACAATCTCAGGGCAGAAATCGCCCGCCTCAAGGGTGAGTTACAGTTGTATCGCTCCCAGAATGTTAACTGAAACCAACTACCGCTGGAGTAGGGACAACTACTCCGAGGTCGCCCGCTCCATAGATATATGGCGCATGGTGCTTACCTTTTTCTGGATGATTTGGCTAGACAGCAAAGACTGGAGTTACATCGGCGGCAAAACCCCCCAAAAAATCAAAAACGTACCCGCGATCGCGCCAGATGGCTGCGGGAAGCCCTCCTAGAACTGGGACCCACCTTCATCAAAGTAGGGCAACTCCTCTCCACCAGAGCCGACATTTTGCCCACAGAATCGGTGGAAGAACTAAGCAAACTCCAAGATAGCGTCCCCGCCTTCCCCTACGAAAAAACAAAGCAGATCATCGAAACCGAACTAGGTAAACCGATCGGGGAAATCTTCCCCCAGTTTGAACCCATCCCCCTCGCCGCCGCCAGTCTAGGACAGGTGCACCGCGCCCGCCTCACCACTGGCGAAGAAGTAGTAGTCAAAGTACAACGCCCAGGCTTACTCAAACTATTTGCCATTGACCTGGGTATCCTGCGCAAAATCGCCCAATACTTCACCAATCATCCCCGTTACGGTAAAGGCAGAGACTGGCTGGGCATCTACGAAGAATGCCGCCGTATCCTCTACCAAGAAGCCGACTACCTCAACGAAGGCAAAAACGCCGATACCTTCCGCCGCAACTTCCGCCAAGACGATCGGATTTTGACCCCCCGCATCTACTGGCGCTACTCCACCAAACGGGTACTCACCCTCGAATACCTACCCGGCATCAAAATCAGCGACTACGACCAACTAGAAGCACACCACCTCGATCGTAAAACCATAGCCCGCCTGGGAGCCGAATCCTACCTGCAACAACTACTCCACCACGGCTTCTTCCACGCCGACCCCCATCCCGGCAACCTAGCTGTCACCCCCGAAGGCAGACTCATATTTTATGACTTCGGCATGATGGGACAGATCCCCATCCTCACCCGCGACAAATTAGTGCGCACCTTCTTCGGCATTGCCAAAAAAGACGCAGAAGCTGTAGTCAACGCCCTAGTAGAATTGGGCGTCCTAGAACTAAGCGGCGATCCTGGACCAGTGCGCCGATCGGTGCAATACATGCTCGATAACTTCGTCGGTCAACCCCTTGGTCCCCAATCCCTGACAGCCATTAGCGATGACCTCTACGAAATCGCCTACGAACAACCCTTCCGCTTCCCCGCCGCCTTTACCTTCGTTCTGCGCGCCCTCTCCACCCTAGAGGGGCTAGGAAAAGGACTAGACCCCGACTTTAATTTTATCGAAATTGCCAAACCCTACGCCCTTAACATCATGGAAAATCGTAATGGACAAGAAATAGGAAATTTTTCGAATGGTTTTTTAGGGGAAATCGGCAAACAAGCCGCCCAGATGAGCACCTCCGCCCTCACCCTACCCCGCAAATTAGAAGACACCATCCTCAAATTAGAGCGCGGGGACATCAGACTGCGTGTACGTTCCCAAGAAACTGATAGAATACTAAGGAAGATTAGCGGAATCGCCAACGCTATAGCCCTGGCAATTTTAGGTGCAGCTTTTTTATTGACCGCTACTGCACTGTTCATAGCTGGCTGGCGCTGGCTTGCCCTGGTTCCCCTAGTCCTTGCCCTCATCTTTGTGGTCAATACCCTTAGACTATTGCTCCGCCAAGATAAACTCGATCGATCGTTGTAATATCCTATGAAGTTATTATTTGCCGGTGACACAGACCCAGGATGCGTCCGAAGTTCCAACCAAGACTCCTTCTACATTGACCCCGATGCTAGATTTTTTATCGTCGCCGATGGCATGGGGGGGCACGCAGGAGGAGAGGAAGCCAGCCGCCTTGCCACAGCAACTATAAGCGCCTACCTCGATCGGCAGTGGGACAAGGGATTATCCGCCGAGGAGTTACTAACAGAAGCTATCATTAAAGCCAACTATGCCATCCTTTCCGACCAGGCGAGCCATCCTGAGCGCCAGGACATGGGCACAACAGTAGTTCTCTTGATGACCTACCAAGACCAGACCTGGTTTAGTCACATCGGCGATTCCCGCCTCTACCGCTTAAGAAACAACCGCCTAGAGCAACTGAGCGACGACCACACCTGGATCGCCCGCGCCATTGCCACCGGCATTTTAACCCCTGAAGAAGCCCGCCGCCATCCCTGGAGGCACATGTTATTACAATGCTTAGGCAGGGAAGACATCCAACTAATTGAGACATGCAGAATTGATGTAGAACCTGGGGATCAGTTCCTCATTTGCAGTGATGGTCTAACAGAAGAACTGACTGATGACTTAATTCAGCAAATTTGGAGCCAAACCGAATGCAGCGCCACGCCCAAAAATATGATTGAAGCAGCTAAATCTAGGGGCGGCAAAGACAACATCACAGTAGTTGTAGTGCAAAATAAAGGGTAGTTAGCTATTAGAGGATAGAAGCAATGAATCCCATGTTACAAACCAAGATTGAAGCCCAAGTTAAAAACAATAAAATTATGGTCTATATGAAGGGCACCCCTGACATGCCCCAGTGTGGCTTTTCGGCAGCGACAGTGCAAATTTTGCGCTCCCTTGGTTATCCCTTTGCCAGTGTCAATGTCTTAGAAGACCCCGAAATCCGTCAGGGTATTAAAGAATTTTCCAACTGGCCAACAATTCCCCAAGTTTATGTCAATGGGGAGTTTATCGGTGGTTGTGATATTATCCAGGAGATGCACCAGCGGGGCGAGCTAGGAAAATTATTAGCAAGTGTCCATGGATGATTATAAAAATGTCATTGAAACATTAGTCTTCCAGGAGATTAAAGAACAGGTAGAGGCACTAAAGGAAGGCATTCGCGAGACGATTTCCCTCAATGAAGTAGCTGCCTATGCCCTTAATCGTTTGCCTACCCTCTATGCCACTAGTAGAGATGGCTGGCATCAACAGCACGAGAGGGCGGAGAAGGAATTGAAGCCCCTAATTGTGCAGCAGGTGAAACGGGCGATTATGGCAGTGAGGCGGGATACGCTGAGGGAGCCTGACCCCATCCCCCCGGAAGAAATGGTAGGGGAAGCCCGCGCCCTCGCCCAGGTGAAGAAGGTTCTCGATCGGGCAGACCTGACCTGGAATGAAGTTCCCAAGGCGGTAGAAGAGGCAATCAAGCTGATTAAAATTCGCGGCACCCTCGACTTCAAAAAACTATCCAAAACTAGGCGCAATGCTGTGGTAGTGCAGGATTACATCAAGCGTAAGCGCAGGAAAGAAGGGGATTGGAAGAGAGAGGAATCCCTTTCTTATTTTGGTCCTAAGAGCACGACGCAAGAGCGGGAGTTTTCTACTTTTTTGGAGGCGGAGGCGGCGGACTTTGTCAATGTGCTAGAGCGTCTTGTCCATTCTCTGACGGAACAGTATTTGCAACGCCTTAGCCCCCAGGTGAGACAGAAGGTGGTGCTTCATGAAGTGGTGGCTTACACCCTCAATCGTGTTCCCCCCATGTATGCTACTACTGCCAAGGGTTTGAAGCAGTTACGCCTCAAGGCGAAGGAAGAATACGGCAAAAAGATCGTCACGACAATCCATGAGGCAGTGACCACGATCGTGCAGAACCCCCACCGATCGGTGTCTCCCCTACCCTTCAAGCGCAAGCAGGGGGACTGTCAGAGGGCATTAGAGCAACTAAAGCAAATACTGAACCATAGGGAAATAGACTGCAATAACGTGGCTCTTGTGATTTCCGAGGCTTTGGAGCAGACTATATCAGGGTTTCTGGCGTAATTCTTGCCATAGTTTTTCATATGTGAGGCTAGCGGCTTGGGGCAGAGGCAGAATAGGTTCACAGCGATCGAGATAAGCTTGGTCTAATAATTTTTGTGGGTCTGTGATGCCGTTCCCGTTAGTAAGCAGGGTAATTAAGTGGCTATTTTGTGGTTCTAGGCAATAGTTTATCCATTGGTAAGCAGAAGCAATGTCAGGCAAATTCTGGGTTAGTGCCCAACAGTCAAACCAAAGGGCGGTGCCTTCTTGGGGATAAATTATTTTTAATTGGGGATAGCGTTTGACAATTTCTAGGAAATCTCCTGACCAGCCCACAGCAACCCAAGTATCTTCATGGACGAGGGCTTGGACATAGTGATTGGATGTATAAACTAGGGTTTGTTGATCGATGCTATCTAGGTCTTCTTGCAGTTGGGCGATGTCATTGTCTGGGATGTGATTGTAGGAAAGACCCCGCCGTTTGCAGCATAGACCAATTACTTCCCGATCGTGATCAGGCAGGCTAATTTTTCGTTTTAATTGGGGATGCCAGAGGTCTTGCCAAGTCTGGATGGGGGGATATTGTTTTTGGCAAATTTCTTTTGATTGTAGACAATTACTGTAGCGCCCCAACGATAGGGGATGGCATACAGATTAGAGTTTATTGTACCAACCGATCGCCATAGGTCAGGAATTAAATTAAAGTTAGATATTTGTTTGGGATCAATTACTTGCAACGAAGAGAATATAGAAGCTAGCCAGGCATCCCCTGTGGCGATTAGGTTTGTATTGGTAGAATTAGTAAAGGATTGGGTTAATTCATCATAATTTTTACTGATTTTAAGGGTGAGTTTAGATTTATTGATTTGGTTAAACTCTTTAATCAATTTTGCGGGAATTATGCCAGAGATTACTTCTATATTTAGAGATGGAGAGGGAAACAATTGACAGCCGCCCAGAGTGATCGCGCTTAATCCGATCGTAAAACTTCTTCTATTCATTGGCGGCTAAAGGTACTATTTTCAAATTTAGTAAATCGGGGATCAAAGATTAGTTTGACTGTGCCCGTTGGTCCATTGCGATGCTTAGCAATAATAACTTCCGCTATGCCCCGATCGGGGGTATCAGGATTATAGTATTCATCTCTGTAGAGCATAATGACAATGTCAGCATCCTGCTCAATACTACCACTTTCTCGCAGGTCTGACAGCATAGGTCGCTTATTATTTCTTGCTTCTACCCCCCGACTAAGCTGGGACAAAGCCACGATCGGTACTTGTAATTCTCTCGCTAGACCTTTAAGAGACCTAGTAATTCTTGATATTTCCTGGACGCGATTATCTGACCCGGAACCTTCCATTAGTTGCAAATAATCGATTAAAATCAGACCTAATTTTCCCCCTTTTTCAATTTGTAATCTGCGGGACTTCGATCGGAGTTCGTTAATAGAAGGATTGGGAGTATCATCGATATAAATAGGCAACTCTGATAATGTACTGACTGCCATGGCGATCGTTGACCATTCATCGTCCCTGAGTTGTCCCGATCGCAGTTTATGACTATCTACTCCCTCTTTACCTGGGCGCTTTGTTTGACTAGAAAGGAGACGATAAACTAACTGTTCCTTCGACATTTCTAAACTATAAATTGCCACGGGGAGGTGATGATTTTCGGCAATTTTTTTGCTTAGTTCCAGCCCAAAGGCAGTCTTGCCCATTGAGGGTCTTCCGGCAATAATAATTAAATCCGATCGTTGTAGTCCCTGGGTCATAGCATCTAAATCATAGAAACCTGTACTCAATCCAGGTAAGTTTTCTCCCCCTTCTCCCAGGGTGTTATAGCGATTTTCTAAGTCAAAGAATGCCTGGGTCAAAATATCAGCAGCAGGGGTCAAACCCTGGAGGCTGCGGGACTGAGTAACAGCAAAAATTTTTTGTTCGGCACTATCTAATACTTGGCTCAGGGACAGGGAGTTATTCTGACTGAGATTGATAATTTCCCTGCCTGCCTCCCCTAACTTCCTCCTTGTAAATTTCTCTGCTACTAATTGGGCATAGTAATCAATATTGACCGCACTTAAAGTAGCATCACACAGCCTGACTAATTTACTCTGACCTCCGACTTTTTCTAATAAATTCCGATCGTTTAACCAAGCCGCTACACTCATTAAATCCGTAGGGAAGGATTGGGCATGGAGGCTAATACAAGCACGATAGATTTCTTGGTGAGCCATGACATAGAAAAATTCTGGGCGCAGTTGATCGCCAATCCGCGTAATAGCCCCAGAGTCAATTAAAATCCCGCCTAAAATTGCCTCTTCTGCTTCAATATTTTGGGGAGGAATATAACTGGAGCCCTCTTCATCAAAACTATAACCATATTCTTCTGTTGTCATAAGCAAATTTCTCCTAATCCTAAATAATCAATTCCTTGGGGAGACTGACGGAAGCGGCAGGCGAGAATTTCTAATCCTTTCTCCAGGGCATCTCGTAGTAATTTGCCGTAGCTGGGATCGGCTTCATCTCCTGGCGCAAATCGGCTGCAATCTCCCCGATTGATAAAGTAAATTATGGTAGATTTATGCTTGCTATCTATAATATTTGTTAGCTCCCGAAGATGTTTCTGCCCCCTGGTAGTAATGGTGTCCGGGAAGAGAGCTAAGCTTCCCTTAGACCAGGTGGTATTTTTAATTTCTACATACCGATCGGTGTCATTGCCTAATAGTAAAAAATCGATTCTACTTTTTTCATTACCGTAGGGTACTTCTGATTTATAGGTGTGATAAAACTCTAATTCAGGAATTAAATGCTCCGCTATCATCTGCCCAATTACGCGATTAGGCAAGGCAGTATTTATGCCGATCAACTCCCCATCAATTTCAATTATTTCCCAAGTGTAGGGCAGTTTGCGCTTAGGATTATCACTTATCGACAGCCACACGCGACTACCAGGGAGACAAACCCCTGTCATCGGACCCGTATTAGGACAGTGAGCAACGACAATTTCGCCGCAACTAAGTCTTACATCAGCAAAGAATCTCTGATAGCGCTGGATTAAAATGCCCTCAACTAAGGGGGGATAGCTATAAACCCGCATTGTAGAATAGAGCAATATTAAACAATATTATCAATGGTAAAGACCTTAGCATCCTTTGTCCTACTCTTCTTATTTTGGCTGGGGATTGGTAGCCCTGCTGCCGCTGATATCACTGACTACTTCCAAGAACGGGAGTTGTTTAACCATGCCTGGCAGATAGTACAACGCACCTATGTCGATCCTACTTTTAATCACCACGACTGGGGCAAGGTCCGCAAAGAGTTCTCTAACCGTAAATTTGAATCTAGGGAGCAGACCTACAAAGCGATCAAGGAAATGTTGGCAGTGTTGGACGACCCCTATACCCGCTTCCTTAAGCCAGATGAATTCCGCACAATGCGGACTAGCACGAACGGCTCCCTATCTGGAGTAGGCTTGCAAATTGGGATCGACCCCGATCGGCAGAGTGTGGTGGTCATTTCCCCCGTGGAAGGTTCCCCCGCGGATCAAAAGGGACTGCGCCCCCTCGATCGGATTTTGGCAATTGATGGGGTATCTACCCAAGGTTTAAGCTTAGACGAATGCGCCGATCGGATGCGGGGGGAGATTGGCACGGATGTCACTCTGTTGATAGAACGGGAAGGGGAAACTCCCTTTACTGTCACCATTACCCGCTCTCTAATCTCTGTTAATCCTGTGGTTGCCAAACTTGATACCGTAGCTGACCACAAAGTAGGCTATTTACGCCTGAGCCAGTTTAATGCTAATGCCGCCCATGATATGGCTGCCGCCCTGACTAACCTGGAAGCCCAGGGTGCCGATGCCTATGTCCTCGATCTGCGCGGTAATCCAGGTGGTCTGCTGGATATAGCAGTGCAAGTTACTAAACTTTGGCTCGATCGGGGAGTGATCATCTACACAGTCGATCGGCAGGGCATCGAAGAAAGTTTCACCGTGGGCGAAGATAACCATGCCCTCACCCATGACCCCCTGATTGTTTTGGTCGATCAAGGCTCTGCCAGTGCCAGTGAAATTTTAGCGGCAGCCCTCCACGACAATGCCCGTGCCAAATTGCTAGGCAGTCGCACTTACGGCAAGGGGCTAGTCCAGTCAATATTTGAATTGGAAGACGGCTCCGCTATTGCAGTCACCATTGCCCGTTACCAAACCCCCAGCCACCTCAACATCAACAAAATAGGTCTCAAGCCCGACATCGAAGTCAAGCCGAGCCATCCCCTGCAAAGGACAGAAGTTGCCACTGCCAAAGATGAACAATACGATCGGGCGGTAAAACTGCTGATGGCGCAATTAGACTCCCCTTCGTGAACGAGGGCACCCTAGCCCTCTCAAAAATAGGCGAGAGAACAAGAAAAGTTGCTGTATCCTCGCAAAAGAAAACGTCAGTTCGGGGGGAGGGAGCTTGGGATGTATCAACCCCTGACTTTGTCACGCATTCCTCCCGACGCTCAATCAAAGATTAGAGCACGGGACTCCTGGGAATTTATTTGATCGACTGCCATGTTTTGACAGTGGGCGTATCAGGACGGTATTGGGCTAGAGTTTCAGTCATTTTTTCTTTTGCTTTAGCGGACTTTTTTAGGTCTTTTAACACATCTCGCCGGATTGCTTCTACTTGATTATCTAAAACATTAACCACTGCTACTCCATTAGCAACCACGATCGCTTCTAAAGCCTCGATCGTGGTTGTTTTTAATTCGTCTTTTGCTCCCTTATACAAAAAATAAACTAATTGTTCTACTGCCTTTGTGTCTCCTGCCATGCCGCGCATCTTGAGGCTATTGACATTGGCGGTCTGGTCGGTGCTAGTTTCGCCACAAAAGGTGGTAATTGCCTTGAGGGGTAGCCACCCGATCGCTGGTTGATTGATTTGTAGCCAGTTTTCTTTCCCTTGAGACTGGGTTTTGATGCCCCGCACGATCGTCTTGGGGGCTAGTTGTGTCAAAACTGTACCGTTACTATCGGGCACACTGCGCAGTGCAACCGAACTACGTCCACTTATTTGTAAGAGACACTCTGCGGAACTAGCAAAACCGATCGTTAAACCCACTAGGGCAATGGCGATAGCTTTCATACCCAGCCTCAATATTTGTCACAGTTGATCTTACTATTTTTTAGGCTAAGACGGAACTATTAAGATTATCGCTGTATTTGTAAAACTACGATCGTCATGTCGTCTTCTTGTTTTTGCAAAGGCTGAATGAAATTGTGCACAGACTTAAATACTTCATCTAAAACCGATTGGGCGCTAAAACCCGATCGGGAACAAGCTCTCTGAATTGCCAGACGGAGGTTTTCTTCATCAAAGCGGGCACCGTAGGGATTGGCGGCATCGGTAATGCCATCAGTATAAAAAAAGACGACATCCCCTGGTAGCAGTTGGACTTGGTCTTGGACGTATTCGGAGTTAGGAGCCAAACCGATGATCGACCCGATCGTGTCTAGGGTCTGGAGGGTTTTGCTCTGGTAGCGCCACAGGAGGGCGGGCATATGGGCGGCATTGCTAAAGGTAAGGGTCTGGTCAGAAGCATCATACTCGGAATAAAACAAGGTGACAAAGCGGCGGGATCGATCGAGGTCGTCGTACATAATCTGATTGAGGTGCTCTAAAATGCGGGCGGGACCATGCCCATTCAATACTTCAGCGCGGAGCATCCCCCGCGTCATCGTCATAATTAAACCGGCAGGTACTCCCTTGCCCATGACATCGCCGATGACAAACGCCCAGCGATTCTTGTTAGGGATGGCAATAAAATCGTAGTAGTCCCCACCCACCCGATCGGCAGTGTAATACTGCGCGGCAATCTGCACCCCAGGGATTTGCGGGAAGTTGTGGGGAAATAGTTGGTGTTGAATTTCGGCGCTGATTTCTAGTTGTTGATCCTGGCGCTTCTTCTCCTGTACCGCCAGGGCTAGGGCTGTGTTTTCTAAACCCAGGGCAGTCTGGTCGGCAATGAGCCGGATCAAACGATGACGGGTATGGGTCCAAGTATAGTGGGGATTACGGCTGTAGACGTACAAGCGTCCGTGGCATTCCTCCCCCAACAGGATCGGTGCCCCAAAGACTTGGGTATGAAAACCAACTTCTGTCCCTACCTGCCGGTCCCATGCTTCTTGGCTGTCGATATAACCTTCTTGGTAAGCCCGCTCTAGGGATGCTTGTAACTGGGCAGAGGGTCTGCCCTGCCGATCGAGGCAATGGATACTGCGCAGATGACGGGGGTCTTGGTGTTTGAACAGTAATAAAATACTGCCGTCGGCTTCGGTGACTGTACTGGCAATGAGGGGAACCAGTTCTAAGAGTTGGTTTATATTGCCGATGCTCCTGAGGGCATAGCCCAAGAAGCTCAGTAGTTCTTGGATGCGGTTTTGCTCCCGATCGATCGTGGCAAGGAGTTGGCGCAGTTCCTGAATGTTGACGGGGCGCAGGTTCGCTGTCATGGTCAACTGAGAAGAGCTTCGACAAATTCATAACTGGAGAAGGGGCGGAGGTCTTCGATCCCCTCTCCCGCACCGATAAAGCGAATGGGCAAGCCCAGGCTGTCAACTACGGCTAGGGCAATGCCCCCCTTGGCAGTACCGTCTAGCTTGGTTAAAACTACACCGGTGATGTGGGCAGATTGGGTAAAGATTTCGGCTTGTTTTAACCCGTTTTGTCCCAGAGTTGCATCTAACACCAAGAGGGATTCCACTATTACATTTTCTTTTTGTTTGTCGATCACACGCCTGATCTTTTTTAGTTCTTCCATGAGGTTCTTTTTGTTTTGCAGGCGACCGGCAGTATCGACCAATAATAATTCAGTCTGGCGGGCTTGGGCGGCACTGAGGGCATCGAAGACTACGGCGGCAGGATCGGTGTTTTTTCCCGGATTGGCAATGACTTCGACTTGGGCACGATTGCCCCACACTTTGACCTGCTCTACGGCAGCGGCTCTAAAGGTGTCCGCAGCAGCGATGAGGGTACGATAACCGGACTTGCGGGCAAGATGGGCAATTTTACCGATCGTGGTGGTTTTACCTGCTCCGTTTACACCGGTGATTAACCACACATTGAGCTGATTGGGACGGGGGAACAGTCTGGGGGCACAGGGCTGGCTGGTTCTGGTGACGGGTTGTTCTAAAATTTCCCGCAAAATTTGCTTGAGGTAAGCGATCGCTTCTTCGGGGGGCAGTACTTCCTGGCGGAGTTTCTGTTGCAGAGCGGCAATAATCCGATCGGTGGTGCCTACGCCTACGTCGGACTGGAGCAGGAGGGCTTCAATCTCTTCGACGCTGTCGGGGCTGAGGGGACCCTGTCCCACCAGGGCTTTAAGTTGATTGACTAGGCTAAGGCGGGTTTTAGTCAGTCCCTGGCGCAGGCGCTTCAGCCAGGTAATCTCTTCGATGGAAATATCCTCTGGGCGGCGACCCTGGGCGGCTAATACTTCCGCTGACCACAAAAAGCCGTCGTCAAAGGGCACGATCGCTGGTGGTTCTTCCTCCTGTTTTGGTTCAGGGGTAACGATCGCTTGGGCGGCTAGGGCTTCGATCCTTGCCTGGCGTTCTTGTTCTGACTGCATCCAGAAGGGGACTTCTGCAGCTTCTTGGGTTTCGGGAATGTCTGCGCTCGGCTCTGGTATCGTTTCCTCTACGAGCTGGGGCTGTTGTTTTTGGATGTTGGCGTAGGCAGTTTTTGCCCATTCTAATAACTCTGCGGGGTGGGCATCAGAACTTGCCTCGATCGGCTTTTTGTCCTCGATCGGGTCTGATGAGTCGGCAGGAGAGCGCTGAAACCAGTTAAACACAGGGTCAGAAATTTAATTTCGTTTAGTTTATGCCAAATTTCCTCTAATGGCGCAAATATTTTGGGACTTACGCTTCTCCCACAGGGGGGACTTTTTGAGAGAGGGTTTCCGCAAAAGCAACGTAAGTATAAGCACAGGGAGCGGTCTATCGAGGGCTGAGGGTATCAACTAGTCTTTCTTGAGGACTAAAGTAGCATCGCCAAAGGAATAAAAGCGATAACCATGCTCCAGGGCAACTTGATAGGTGTGGAGTAAAAAAGCTCTGCCTTCATCTCCCAAAAAAGAAGCAACTAACATCAACAAACTCGATCGGGGTAGATGAAAATTGGTAATCAGCCCATCCAAAACTCGCCATTGATAGCCTGGGTAGATCATCAGATCTGTTTTGCCCTGAAAAGCCCTACCGCCCGTACTTTCCAATGCCCGCGCTACGGTAGTGCCTACGCCAATTACCCGCTGTCCCCGATCGCGGGTCGAGATGATCGCCTCTTCTACTGAAGGCGGAATGTGCATCCATTCTTGATGCAAAGTGTGATTAGTGATGTTATCAGTTTCTACCGGACGAAAGGTGCCGATACCGACATGGAGGGTCAGCCAGGCTAATTTTATGCCTTGGTTTTGCAGTTCTGCCAACAACCGATCGGTGAAGTGCAATCCTGCTGTGGGGGCTGCCACTGCCCCTGGATTTTTAGCATACACTGTCTGGTATTGGGCGGCTGTAGAAGTAGAACTGGTAATGTAGGGAGGCAGGGGCACCACGCCTAATTGTCCCAGCAGGTTTTCCATAGTTTGGTCTGACGGATAAAAGAACTTTAATATTCTTCCTTTCGTTTTTTCCTCTCTTGCTAATACTTGCGCCCATAGTTCATCACTAAAATAAATCTTTGTCCCTTCTGGTAGTCTTCTGCCAGGTTTTACTAAAGCTAACCACCGATCGTCTGCCAGAGGTTCGAGCAGTAAGACTTCTACTTTAGTACCGGTGGTCTTATAGCCATAAAGACGGGCAGGAATGACTTTAGTATCGTTGAAGACTAATAAATCTCCTGGTCGCAAAAATTGGGGCAGATCGAAAAATGATGATGATGAATCTGTCGTTTGGAGTCAATCACTAACAGACGGGAATGATCCCTGGGTACGGCGGGGTTCTGAGCAATAGCCCCATCAGGCAAATTGTAGTCGTAGTTGGGCAAAAAAGATCGGCGGGGGAAGGCAGATTGTCTGGTCGCATTTTCCAAAAACAGGGAAAAAAACATGACTATCATACTGAGGATATTGGCGAAATTCCATTAGAACTTCTCCCTTCTTTGACAAGCTCAGGGAGAATGAAAGTAGATTCTCCTCTCCCATGTTTGGCTCTCCCTGCTTCATCAGCAGTTTTTTGCAGTAAGACAGTGAAACAACCAGCGCCAATCTTACTTTGGGGCATCAGACGATAGCAGGGTATGTCTGTCAAATGGGATTGATAATCTTGTAAACAATTGACCCCGATCGCCCTAAAGTTAGAGAATTTCTTGAGGAACCAATTGACGTTGTCTTCATTTTCCGCTGGTGCATAGGTGCAGGTCATGTAGGCTAAATAACCTCCTGGAGAAACGATCGTAGCCGCATGGGCTAATATCCTTCTTTGTCGTTGGGCATTGCGATTGATCAATGTAGGATGAAAACAACCATCATTTTTAGTGTTTTTAGCTAACAAAGACTGACCGCTACAGGGGGCATCTACGATGACTAAATCCCCTTGTCCGCTATACTGTTGGGCGAGGACTGCTACATCAGAACGCAAGACCTCCCAGTTGTTGATCTTACAACGTTTGAAATTAGCGAGCAAAGCCGCCGATCGTTTGCCAATTACTTCGTTAGCGTATAACATTTCTGGATAAAAGGTGCGCCAGGCAAAAATGGATTTGCCACCAGGAGAGGCGCAAAGATCAAAAATAGTTTTGATAGGTGTTGCGATCCCTAACAAGACGGTGGCGGCAAAAATGGAAGAAGAGTCTAAACAATAGTAATAACCCTGATCATGTAATTCATGTTTACCTGGTCTGCTATGAAGTTCTAACCGATCGGTAAAACTGGGTTGCCAAGGGAGGGGTTCAAGGCAGGGAAAGGGTTTGGGCTGATAATCTTGACACCAGACAATGGCGGGATGGATGGGGACAGGCTCTAATAAAGACTGAATGAATTGTTCCCGATCGTTGTCATCTGTATAAAGTTGACGACTAAGTTTAAGTAAAAGATTGGAGACCATTGCTGACAGATAGTAAGTCGAACTTCATTATTAAAAGTGGTAGTTGTTCAGTAACCCCGATCGTTATTGGAGTTGTTGTTTAGATGTTTTGATACATTCGCCTGTCCTAGCTGAGTTTCTTTCCTTATTTTGCAGGACTTACGTTGCTTTTGCTGAGACCCTCGCCCTAGCTCTCTCCCCAAAAGGGGGAGAAAAAATTGATCTACATTTTGGTGACATTTTTTGCGCCCGACTTGAGACTGCAAAGTAATTGCTACACTTACACCTATTTACAGCACTTCTCATGACTAATCAAGACAATAACAGCAATGAGTAAAGAAATTAAGAGATGCCATTATCTCATGTACTCTACCCATTAAGGGATTTATCTCCCTCTTAGTCTATTTTTCGCGGTGCCCTAGAGTTTGTGATAGTCTAGGGGATCAAGTGCGCAAGTCTAACACCATGAGAATCCTACGATCGTTAGTCAGCTTAGCAATACTGGCAGGATGGAACTACCCCCTATTAGCTCAGGAACCTGAATGTTTCATCCAGAACTCTAAGGGGACTAAGGTTGATCTAGCTCACATTTGTGGTAAAAATTCAGTCCCCGTTGCTTTACCAAAGTCTAATTCGCCCCAATCGCCTCAATTTATTACTATTCCAATTAAAAATCGGCGCGGTAATACTCCTGTGATTGAGGTTGTCTTTAATGGTAATCAAACCTTTGATATGATTCTTGATACCGGCGCAACTGGCACTGTAATTACGGAACAGATGGCAGCAGCTCTTAAAGTGCGTCCTTTTACTAGCATCAAAGCCCAAGTTGCTGATGGCTCTTTTGTCGTTTTCCCTGTTGGTCTAGTGGAATCGATCGGGGTAAATGGGGCAACTGTTAACAGAATTCCTGTAGCGATCGCGCCTCAAATTCGTCTTGGCTTGTTGGGTAATGATTTTCTCAATAGTTATGATGTAAAAATCAAACGCGAAACGATCGAACTTTATCAGCGAAATTGAGAATTTAGACATACTTCTATGTTTATTTTTCCAGGACTTACGTTGCTTTTCCTGAACCCTCACCCAAAGAGGGAGAGGGATGAGGGGTAATACTCAAACCGTACTGACGTTATGTAAGTCCTGTTAGTATTTGTTTTCCTGTATTTGTGACTAACACGTCATCTTCGATGCGGATGCCAATGCCTTTCCACCGATCGGGTACTTCGGGTTGATTTTCCTGGGGTTTAAGGTCGGGGCTGATGTAAATGCCTGGTTCTACAGTGATGACCATGTGGGGTTGCAGGGTAGTCCATTCTCCTTTGGTTTTGTAGAAGCCGCTGTCATGGACATCCAAGCCTAGCCAATGGCTGGTACGGTGCATGAAGAAGGGTTTGTAGGCTTCTGTTTCTATAATCTCGGCGGGATCGCCCTGGAGTAGTCCCAGGTCTAGTAAGCCGGCTACGATCGTTTCTAGGGCTGCCTGATGGACATCGTTGATGGTGTTTTGTGGTTTGACAGCAGCGATGGCGTTGGTCTGGGCTGTTTGCACAATGTCGTAGATGGCTTGCTGTTCGGGGGTGAAAGTGCCATCTACAGGAAAGGTGCGGGTAATATCGGCGTTGTAGTAGTTGAAACAACAACCAGCATCAATTAAAACTAAATCCCCTGGTTGTATTTGGCGGTTATTTTCCACGTAATGCAGGATGCAACTGTTGGCACCACTGGCAACGATCGAGGGGTAGGCGAATCCCATGGCACCGGATTTACGAAAGTCGGCTTCTAAAAGGGCTTGCAGTTCGTATTCATACATGCCTGGGCGCGCGATCGAGCGGACATGGGCGTGGGCGTGGGCGGAAATTGCCATCGCTTTGGTCATCTGGGTTAGTTCGTAGCCGCTCTTGATCTGGCGCAGGGGTGTTGTGATAAAGCTGCTGTCGTGAATTGCTACGGGTCCTGTACCACGCTTGCTGTAGGAGCTTACTAAGCGGCGATAATGCTCTAAGACCTTTTGATTGATGTTTTCGTTGTGCCCAAAATGGTAATAAATGACATCGGCTTTTTCTAAATATTTGGGCAGATGCTGATCTAGTTCCCCGATCGGGTAGGTGGCATCAGCGCCGTAGATGGTTTTGGCATCTTCTACGCCAATCCTTCGCCCTGACCAGGTTTCTCTTTCGGGGTCTTTAGGACGAACAAAGAGAATAAAACGATGTTCTTCATGGCGGGGGACAATCACGGCTACGGTTTCTGGTTCGGGAAAGCCGGTGAAGTAATAAAGTTCGCTGTCTTGGCGGTAGTTATGCTCTACGTCTTTGTGATGGGGCACGATCGGGGCGCTGGCAAAAATAATCGCCCCAGAGCCGACCATCTCCATTAAACGATCGCGCCGATCGGTCAGTTCTTGCCACAATACCATTAGACGTTACTCCTTAAAGCTACGATCGGGTCGAGGGCGGCGGCCTGCTTCGCCGGGAATACGCCAAAGAATAGCCCAATCACACCGGAAACGCCCACCGCTAAACCGATCGCCCCCAGGGAGATGGTGGATTCGAGGGGGGTATAGGCTGCCACTACCACAATGCCGCCGATGCCCAGACTGGTACCAAGTACTCCCCCGACAATGCCGAGGATGACTGCCTCAATCAAAAACTGGGTCAAAATGTCCTTTTGGGAAGCCCCGATCGCTTTCCTTAAGCCTATTTCCTGGGTGCGTTCTGTCACCGAAACCAACATGATGTTCATAATGCCAATGCCCCCCACCAGCAGGGAAATCCCCGCAATGGCAGCCAGCATCGCCGTCAGAGCCGTGGTAACATTATCGACAATCTCGATCGCGTCTTTTTGGGTACGGATCGTGAAGGTGTCATCCACTTGATGGCGCAAGCGCAGTAAATTTTCGATCTGAAATTTGGCGGAAGTAACACTCTGGTCGTCTTTAGCGGAAACATTGATCACCTGAATGGCAATGCCGTAGGGAGAGGTATTGCGTCCCCCCAGGCGATTGACCATGGTCGTAAGGGGCAAAAGAATAGTGTCGTCTTGATTGAAGCCCAAAAATGCCCCCTTGGATTCCATAATGCCGATTACTTCGTAGGCAGTGCCGCGGATGCGTACCTGTTGCCCGATCGGGTTAACGACAAACTGGACGGGGTTAGGGGAGTCTGGCTTGCATTCTGGTTCTTTGTTAGGTACCTGGGAGGGCAAACTACCGAAAAACAACTTGGCGGTGTCACAACCGAGGGCTGCCACCCTGGCATTGCGCCGCAGGTCTTGGGCATCAAAAAATCTACCAATATAAGTATTAACGTCTCTGACCTGGCTATATTCGGGGGTAGTGCCAATCAAGGGCGTAGTCCGGAACCGATCGTTGTAGGTGGTACGTTCGGAACCCCTCACCTCTGGGGCAACGGCTTTGACGGAGGGCACCTGTTGGGCGATCGCTTCCGCATCAGCTAGGACAAGGCGGGGGGGCGGTGTGAGGATGTTTCTGCGGGTGCTGTCACTGCCAGTGATGATAAATAGCACGTTTGTACCCAAAGACTGGAATTGGCTGGCAGCATAGCGTTTCCCCCCTTCCCCTACGCCAATCATGGCAATTACCGAGGCATTGCCGATAATAATTCCCAACATTGTGAGACTACTGCGCAGTTTATTGGCGGCCAGGGTCTGCCAGGACATTTTGATACTTTCGCCTAAATTCACAACCTTGCCTCCTCCAGGCGCTATTTAACGATCGGTTCCTGTCCTGTTGTAACATATTAGAGCTTACGTTGCTTTTGCTCAAACCCTCACCCCAGCCTTCTCCCAAAAGGGAAGAAAAAATTCAGGACTTACATTGCTTTTGCTAGAATCTTCACCCTAGCCCTCTCCCCCAAAGGGAAAGGGAACAAGAAAAAATTGATACACTCGCTGTGGGAGAAGGAATTGAGGGATGGGGGGAATTTTTCCTTAGCGTAAGTCCTATCCTAGTTAAAAATTCCAGATTTCATAACGACCATCTAACTCCGTCAAAACTTGTCCCCCCGTACTCCCTGGCAAAATACCTACCCAGTTGCGGGGAGAAGCCTCGCGGATGGTGCTGTAGATTAAATCTCCCTCGGCATTAAATACCGCCACCATGGGGTAGTAGCGGTTGCCTAGATCGATTTGATCCTGCTGGATTTGCAACACTAACTCGATCGCGTTGTCGCCATTTATATCTACCGCTAACACCTGCCATTCCCTCAGCCGCTCCTGAAAACTAGCTAAATCGAGGGAGACCTCGCCAAAGGTGCGTAATTCGCCGTAAATCGCCCGACTGACCCGATCGGCAATGATACTGCTCAAATTCCCCAGGGGCTGGCTTGGTACTTGACTTAAACTGCCCCCGCTCACCGCCACGATCGGTAAACGATTTCCAGAAACTCCCCTGGTGATATATTCCGAGCCGCTAGCTAAAATTTCTACATTGCCCTGGTCATCTACCCAAATCGATCGGGCATTGACACTAAAAAAGGTGGGATAGTCCCTCCGATCGGTCTCCACGATGTTGAGGATGGGACTGCGATCGAGGTTGAAAGCCTTCCACACTGTTTTGGGAGAACGTTCGCCAAATTCGGCAATGGGAGTATTTTTCCAAGTATTACTATCCCGCACTATCATCGGGCTGACTACATACCAGGACTGTCCAGGGGTCAACTGCCCAGGGGGAATATACCACCGAGCGTCTGGCGTGCCTTCTAACTGTTTGAGGGTACCCAAAAATTGCTGGGGTCTCGTGGTCAAAGGAGCTACATCCATCACATCTAAAACTGCCAGATTTTCGGCATTATTGCGACTCCGCTCTACCAGCCATTGGCGCGCTTGGGCAACCCATGCCTCACCATCACCATAAGCGCACCCCAGGGATAGGCTTTGGCATCGTTGTTAACCTGGAGGCTGGCATTCATGCGGTTCCAAAAGGGCTTATCGTTTTTCTGCAAGAGATTGATGACACTGCGGGCATTGTCTTCATTGCGGATCGCTAGTTCTAAAGCTGGGGCAAACTGTCCATCGATCAATAGATTTCTGACCCGTTCCCCCGTGTCGGCAATCTCCTGGGCGGCTTGTTTTGCCGTGAGCTGGGCATGGTACCGAATGTAAGCATGTTGCTCCCGCACCGGAATTGATAATTTTTCGTCGGCTTTTTGCCAAATTTTGAGCGCGGGAGACCACAATCCCGATCGGGCGAGGATCAGGGCATTACTGTAGGTCTTGCCGATTTTGCCCTGCTCCGCCAACTCGATCGTGCGTAACTCGTAGGGATTGGCAATATCTCCTGTGGGTATCACCCTTAGCATCTCCAAAAATGGCTCTGGGGCAAGACTCTGGTCGATGACAATTTCAGGGCGATCGGCTAGATCGGGTTTAGGGGGATACCGATCGTTTCCTGCCACTGGGGTAACTTGCCCACAGGGCTGACCCACTCCTTCAGCATATACAAGCGGGGCTGGGGCGCGAGCGCCAAATGAAAGACCAACCCGTAGGCGGCATTGGGAGCATTGCCCTTAGCTAAAAACCATACCTCTCCCTCGGATTGTTCCCCCTCCAAAGCCTTTAGTTCACTAAAGGGCAAAATCGGATCGGCACTGAGGCGGTTAGCAACGGGAGTATAGCGCTGGCGCGGGGCATCGATCGTGGACTTTCTCAGCCCCGTCACCTCCACAGCATCAGCCAAGTGCCACTTGCCCCGAAATTTTTTGCCCCCCGCCCGATAAACGCGAATTTGTTGTAATTCCTTCTTATTATTGAATACAGGATAGAGGGCTAAATCCTTCACCCCGATCGGGAAAGACTCCCCCAACGTCAATTGGGAACGCTTTAATTCTTCCTTGATTTCATTGATAGTTTGGGCAGGGGGAAGCGTCAACTCCTGCAAAATTTCTGTCTCAGAGATACCACCAAAACTGGGGTCAACTAAAGACTGCCAGCCCCAATAACCCAAAAACACCAGGGCAGGGACACTCAGCCATAACAACAACTGACTCCAACTAAATAGAGAGCCTCCAGAATTACCCGTAACTGGAATTTTCATAGGCTAGAATGAGAACATAATTTTTTGAACATGATCCATAGGGCAACAGCATGGCAGAAAAGATTCTCATTTTTGATACTACCCTAAGAGACGGGGAACAAACTCCTGGGGCTACCCTTAATGTAGAACAAAAGCTCCTGATTGCCCAACAATTAGCCCGCCTCGGTGTCGATATTATTGAAGCGGGGTTCCCCTTCTCCAGCCCCGGCGACTTTGCCGCCGTCCAAGAAATAGCCAGAGTGGTAGGCACTGCCTCTGGTCCCATCATCTGTGGCTTAGCCCGCGCCACCAAACAGGATATTAGTACCTGTGCTGAAGCCCTCAAACCCGCTCACCGCCCCCGAATTCATACTTTTATTGCCACCTCCGACATCCACCTAGAGCATAAATTAAAAAAATCCCGCGCCGATATTCTGCAAATTGTGCCAGAAATGGTAGCCTACGCCCGATCGTTAGTAGATGATGTGGAATTTTCTCCCGAAGATGCCGGGCGCTCTGACCCCGAATTCCTCTACCAAGTCCTAGAAGCAGCGATCGCGGCGGGGGCTACCACCGTTAACATTCCCGACACCGTGGGCTACATCACCCCCGCCGAATTTGGTGCCCTGATCAAAGGCATCAAAGATAACGTCCCTAACATCGATCGGGCTGTTATTTCCGTCCATGGTCACGATGACCTGGGTATGGCTGTCGCCAACTTTTTAGAAGCAGTGAAAAACGGTGCCCGCCAGCTAGAATGCACCATCAACGGCATCGGCGAACGCGCCGGTAACGCTGCCCTAGAGGAACTGGTCATGGCACTCCATGTCCGCCGTCAATACTTCAACCCCTTTCTAGGCAGAAGCCCCGACAGTGAAATCCCCCTGACCAACATCAATCTCAAAGAAATCTATAAAACCTCCCGCCTCGTTGCTAACCTCACCGGCATCAACGTCCAACCCAACAAAGCGATCGTCGGTTCCAATGCCTTCGCCCATGAGTCAGGCATCCACCAGGACGGGGTACTCAAACACAAGCGCACCTATGAAATCATGGACGCGGAATCGATCGGGCTGACCAGCAATCAAATCGTACTGGGCAAACTTTCGGGGCGCAACGCCTTTAACACCAGACTCAAGGAACTAGGCTTTCACCTCACAGAGCAGGAACTCAACCGCGCCTTTGTCCGCTTCAAAGACCTCGCCGATAAAAAACGAGAGATTAGCGATTGGGACCTCGCCGCGATCGTGAACGATGAAATGCAACAACTCCCCGAAGCCTTCAAACTAGAGCACATCCAAGTTAGTTGCGGCGACCACGCCCTCCCCACCGCCACCGTCACCATCCTCACCCCAGAGGGGCAAGAACTCACCGATGCTGCTGTCGGTACAGGTCCCGTCGATGCCGTCTACAAAGCGATCAACCGCGTAGTGGATATTCCCAACCAACTGATCGAATTTTCCGTCCAGTCCGTCACCGCAGGCATCGATGCCCTGGGAGAAGTCACCATCCGCATCAAACACGAGAGCGGCGTTTATGCCGGGCATGCCGCCAACACCGATATTATTGTGGCATCCGCCCGCGCCTATATGCACGCCCTCAATCGTTTATATTTTGCCCTGACAAAGGAAGAAATTGCCCTCCCCGCCTCCTAAAGAGAGGGCAAATTGATCGGAAATAATCCTCTGACATAGTTTTGACTCTGATATACTGAATGGCGATTAGCAGGACTATGATAGATTTACGCACAGGGAAAGCCATATGACTAAAGTTCTCGTTGTCGATGACAGTAGCACCATTAGAGAAGTAATGTGTGAACAACTCCGGGGCGGAGGCTTTGAGGTATTTGAAGCCAGTGACGGAGCCGAAGCCGTGGGCAAGTTAAAGGCCTTAAAAGACGATGCCCCAGAAATTATTATTACCGATGTCGTCATGCCCAACATGAACGGCTACGAATTTTGCCGCTGGGTCAAAAATAACCCCGCCACCAAAAATGTTCCTGTAATTATGTGCTCCACCAAGGGGGAAGCATTTGATGAGCACTGGGCGAAAAAGAACGGCGCTTCTGCCTACATTCGTAAGCCCTACGAGCCTGTCCAGTTAATCAATACCGTAAATGAAATTCTAGCGGCAACTAAATCTTAGGGTAAGATAGTCCATGACCTCACTAACCTTTCCATGCGTAGCATAATTCTGCTTTTCCTGGTTAATCTCTGTTGTGTCCCGATCGTGGTTGCTCAATCCAACCAACCCAAGCCCAATACTCTCAACTCCAGCGTATTTAGTTTAGCAGGGGGCAATCGGCTGGTATCCGAATCGATGGAAGCAGTGAGCCAACAAAAATACGATCTGGCAATTACAAAGTTACTGGATGCGCGCCAAGTATTTAATCAACTGTCTAATTTCTATCAGGATTTGACGGCGAGCTTTGCAGGCATTGACAATCAAATTGCCAACAGTCATCGCCAAAAAGCCCTAGAGGCAGCCCAATTGCGGGACAAATCCACCTTCCAGTTGGCAGTTGTTTACCGCGCCAACAACCAACCAGAATTGGCAATCCCTTTGTTGGTGCAACTAATCAGGAGTCAGCAGCCTACCAGGGAGTTGGGACAACAAGCCTATCAACAGTTGTTTGAACTGGGATTTGTAGAGGAAGCCTTTCCCCGTCAGACCCAACCGAAGAAATAAGGAGTAAATATGGCAAAACGACCCTTAATGGATTCTTTGCAGGTAAATCGCCGCACAGAGGAACTAATCAATAAGGCACCCAACCGCTATCGCATTACTGTACAGGTGGCTATGCGGGCAAAATCTCGGTATTATCGCGATCAAGAAGACCATGACAACGGCATGAAGCCCATCCTTCAAGCAATTATGGAACTAGCAGACGAACAAAATCAGCCTGAAATTTTGAGTGATTAAAGTAGGAAAGGGCTGGCGGGCGGGCTACGGCAAGCATGCTTCCCCCTATGTCGCCCTAGTGGGCGGGGATGCCTGGGCTTTTGAGTTAAATCAGCGGGAATGGGAAAACCTGGGACATCTCCTCTCCTCCCTGTTAGACACGATCGGGGAAATCAGCGCCGAACTTTCGGAGCAAGAAACCTTTAGACTCACGATCGATTCCGAGTGGTGGGAGTTAGAAGTAGAAGGCATACCGGAGCACTGGCAACTTAGAATGCAAACCCGCTCCGAGCGCAGAGCCGAGGGCTTTCTGCCATGGTTCGCTGTTATAGAACTAGCAACCCATCTTAGGGAGCAGCTACAACCCGATCGCGTCCCAAAGCCTTAGCGCGGAATAAAGCCTCATCGGCACTTTGGAGTAGGGCGGCAGGACTAATATCCTTATGGGGGACAGCACTTGCCAACCCGATGCTAATTGTGACTCGATTACTAATTGCTGAAGTCTCATGGAGAATTTGTAACTGCGCAATTTGAGTACGGATAGCTTCTGCCACTTTTAAGGCTCCACTCCGATCGGTGTTGGGTAACACCACCACAAATTCTTCCCCTCCGTAGCGAGCAGCTAAATCAATGGGGCGGTGTAAAGCACTGGCAATCCCCTGAGCAACCCGATAGAGGCACATATCCCCAGCCTGGTGACCATAGAAGTCGTTGAAGTGCTTAAAAAAATCCACATCACACATGAGGATGGTGAGGGATTGTCCCTGGCGGGTCATCTGGCGCCACATCCGATCGAGATATTCCAAAAACTGACGGCGATTGGGCAATTGGGTCAATTCATCAATGCCGGCAACGTGCCAAGCCTGCTCTGCCGCAGTGTAGAGGACTTTTTCCACCACATCCCCATGGCTCACCGCCAAATCGAGCATAATCTCCAAATCAGACTTGTCTAGTAGGGCGATTTCCAGGGCAGTCAGTAAATGTTGCTCCATATCCCGTAGCCGCTTGTTCTCTTGGAGCAAGAAAAACTGAATCGCATAGAGACGATCGATGTGGGCACGGAGCAAATTGTTTTCTGACAAAAGAAGGGACACCTGAGAAGATTCCATACTATGGTTCAACCTGTCCCCCTTCTAATCACTGTGTAACGGGCGAGGAGGGATTCGAACCCCCGACACCTTGATCCGTAGTCAAGTGCTCTAATCCGCTGAGCTACACGCCCACAGGTTTTTTATATTAACATCTAGCTCCTAGTTTGACAAGATTTATTTTAGAAAAACTAAACTTAATGGTTCTTAACAAGGAGTCTAAGTCATTGCTCATAGACTAAAATAGGACACATTGACATTTATCTGTTTAATTATGGTTGCAACTCCTGTTAAACCTGCCACTGAGCGCAAAGAGACAATTTTAACGCCCCGCTTTTATACTACCGATTTTGCAGCGATGGCAAACATGGACATTAAAGGCAATCAAGCTGACTATGAAGCCATTTTGCAGGAATTTAAGGCAGACTACAACCGTCGTCATTTTGTCCGCGACCAAGAGTTTGAGCAGTCCTGGGCTCATTTAGATGAGAAGACAAAGGAACACTTCCGCTTCTTTTTAGAGAGTTCTTGTACTTCTGAATTTTCTGGCTTTTTACTTTACAAAGAAATTGCCGTCAGAATTAAAGATAAAAACCCGATCGTGGCGGAATGTTTCAACCTGATGAGTCGGGATGAAGCACGTCATGCTGGTTTTTTGAACAAGGCAATGCAAGACTTCGATATGGTGTTAGACCTTTCAACTCTATCTAAGAGTAAGGACTATGTTTATTTTGCACCGAAGTTCATTTTTTATGCTACTTATCTGTCAGAAAAGATTGGTTACTGGCGCTATATTAAAATTCATCAGCATTTAGCTGCTCATCCAGAAAATCGCATCTATCCTATCTTCAAGTTCTTTGAAAGTTGGTGCCAAGATGAGAGTCGCCATGGAGATTTTTGTAACCTTTTACTGCGTACCGATCGGAAGAATGTAGAAGGTTGGCAGGCAAAACTATGGAGTCGTTTCTTCTTGTTGTCTGTATTTGCTACTATGTATTTGAACGATCTCTGTAATCGCAAAGAGTTTTACGAAGCTCTTGGTATGAATACAGAAGAGTATGTCGTTGCTGTACTGAAAGATACCAATCGGGACTCCCAGAAAGCATTTCCAGTCGTTTTAGATTTAGACAATGAGGAATTTTGGCAGAGGCTCCGCGCTTGCATTCCATCCATGAATGCGATCAATAAAATTCAGAGTGGAGATAGTCCCAAACTGGTTAAAGCTCTGCAGAAGTTGCCCCATCAGTTGTTTTTAGGTTGGCAGTTCCTCCGTCTATTTTTAATGAAACCTGTGGAATGTCCTAAAGGGGTTATTTTGTAAATCTAAAATGTCAGTGTAGGGGGATATTATCCCCCAATTTTATTATCATTGGATGTGATGAAAAACGATGACTGTTTTTTAGTCAGTAATTAAGTATCTATCCAGCACCAGATATTAGAACCTAGTTTTGAGCAATCCGATCGGTTTATGAAAAGGAGCAAAGTTATACAGATGAAAAAATTATTGATGATAGTCGTCATATTTTGCTTAGTCTTTTCACCCATGACTTACGCTCAAGGGGCAAATGTGCAAAAAGCAACCTTCGCAGGTGGTTGTTTTTGGTGCATGGAAAAGCCCTTCGACGAAATAAAAGGAGTAATATCTACTACATCGGGTTACAGTGGCGGTCATATTGTCAATCCCAGCTACAAACAAGTAAGTGCAGGAAACACTGGTCATGCGGAATCTGTGCAGGTTGAATATGATCCTAGTCAAGTAAGTTATGAAAAATTGCTCGAAGTATTTTGGCAAAACATCGATCCAACAGTGAAAAACAGGCAATTTTGTGATGTAGGGGAGCAGTATCGCAGTGCAATCTTTTATGAGAATGAAGAGCAAAAGAAACTAGCCGAACAGAGTAGAGAAGAAGTTAAAGCCAAATTAAAAACGGTTGTCTTTACGGAAATTAGCCCTTTGAAGAACTTTTATCCAGCAGAAGAATATCATCAAGATTATTACAAAAAGAAACCGTTACTCTATAAGTACTACCGTTATCGATGTGGTAGAGATCAGAGGCTAGAAGAAATTTGGGGAAAATGATCATTGCCATATATCTAAGAGTGATATAATTCTTGCCTCAGACATAACCTTGCGGTTGGCAATATCCTTTAGAGAGGAAAATTTCTGACTTTCTCTTGCAGATAAGATTTTAGTGACAATGCTTTCAGCATCTTTTTTCTTAAATCCACATTCAGATAACTTGTTCAGAATTTGTTCTCGATCTAAGCTGTTGAGGTCTTGGATGAGTTTTGTAACCCGATCGATCGGCTTCTTCCCAGCTTTTTGTAACTCTATCTTTAGTTGTAGTATTGTTTTAACATTTTCTTCATGGAGAACCTCTAGTGTACTGATCTGGTTTTGTAGTTTTTCTGATAGCTCGTTAGACAGAACCTCTGAAACAGTCTCATCACTATTTCCCCTGGACTGTACTTGCTTGATGATTCTCTCCTCTTGTTGTCTCAAGATTTCCTCAATTGCAGATACATCTATCGCATTAGCACTAGTGTTAGAAGGAGTGATCTTTGTTTCCAGACTAGCATAATGATCTTCTAAGAAATTCTTCAAATCATCAAATATTTCTTTTCTGTTTTGATCGAGTTTAATTTGAATCTGGTCTTGAAAAATATTAATAATTTCTAGCTGGTGTTCGTCCATAAGCTCCTCAAAAGAGCTAGGATGTGTTCTTAGCTTTTCAATTTGTTCAAGTATAGCCTTCTCATTACTATCTTCCAAAATGATAGCTTGAATCATTTCTCCTTTAAGTGGAGATATTTCCCTTGCTTTTACTGCTGAATGATACTCTAAATGACCAGCAATTACTTCGTAGGATTCTAGTCCAGTGCGTCTAAGTATTATAGGATTGATTACACCTTCCGTTTCAAGGATCAAATTGGCAATTCTCTGAATATCGTCAGCGGAAAACTTCGATTGACTCACATTGGAGGTAATCTTTTTAACAGGAACTAGATTGATAGGCAGTTTCATTTATGCTATTTTCCTTAAAACTTCTTGAGCAAGTTGCTTAAATTCTTTCGCTGAATCAGAATCAGGTTTGAAATCAATAACGGATAGAGGATCAGGAATTTCTTTAATATATGAAGTTTTTTCATCGAGAATGGTCTGGGTCCTTTCAGAACATTTTGCCAGGTCTTCCTTTTCAGAAATAATGGTTTCCATCAATTCGATTCCATAGCGTTTCATGACAGTTTGCATCCGATCTGGGAGCGTGTATTCTCGAAATTTAGCATTAGTAGAAATTTTCGTTGCCAAAACTCCCAATAACTGCAGGGGTTGCTTTCCAATAATTTTCCGAAATCCATTTACCTCGTTTATCAGGCTTTTTACATTGGTCAGTCCCTGATTAGCAAAAGGTTTTAGATCGGAGGGTATGATCAAGTAATCCGCAGCGATCAGCGCTATTCTAGCGAAAAGATTAAGGGATGGCGGCGTATCGATTATGACAATGTCATAGTCATTTTCAACATCTAGTAGCTTTTTTATAAGAACTAATCGACTGTGATCAATATTGTTTAGATCAGACTCAGCCTTCATTAAGTCTATGTGAGAAGGGATGACATCAACTGTTGGAGTGGAGAAATTGGTAGTTTTTGCAACCTGTTTAATTGGGAAGAAATCTTCAGAGCTTAGGAGGTGCATAACATGACAGTTTTTCAAAGTGTCGTCTGCTTCATCATCAAATTTGACTAATCCCACTGCAAAAGTGGTATTAGCTTGGCTATCTAAATCAATGATAAGAACTCTTTTCCCTTCTTTACTCAAAGCTGCCCCTAAATTGACAACGGTCGTGGTTTTACCTACTCCGCCCTTATTGTGGTAAACAGCAATCGTTTTCATCTTTTTCTCCTCAGTTGCAACTATAGGTTCAAATTCGGGAACAGGCTGGGGGGTGACTGCTAAGTCGGGAACTATTTTAACATTGTTCTCTTTATTTTTATCAATAATTTGTGCAGATGAGCTAGTAGTCATTCTTGCTTGGGCAACTTCTGCCCAACCGATCAGGCTTTTAATTTCTGCTAAACGATCGGGTACTTCTCTGCCACTGCAACGAAAAACGATCGCTATATCTTTATCTTTTGGGGCTAGTATTCTAAAATCTTTGCCGTTAGTAAGCACTCCATAGTTGACAGATAACGATCGGATATATTTTTCCATCTTTCCTGTATATCTATTCAGGCTATGCTTGGGGCTTTTAGCTTCGATAATCAGAGCCAAGGGCGAATCTTTAGTAAATTTGTAAGGTAAAATCTGTTTGGTAAAGACTAAAAAATCGAGCCGAATACTACCTAAAGCTACCTCTTGATGCCAATTATGGGGACTGTAGCCGAGTGCAGGTAAAAGATATTGGACGATGAACTTACTCTCAACTTCTGTTTCGTTACGGCAGTCATAGGGATTGAAAAATATAGGTTTATTCGGTTTATTCATCATAATTAGGCTGTTTTGGGCTAATTTCTGCATCTAAGAATTGGGTTTAATCTAAATAAACAAAGCCATGATCATCAAATATTTTTTTGCCTTCTTGAGTCTGCAATAACCTTATGTAATTAGTAGCAGCCTGTACCGATCGGTTGTTGTTTTTATCGTAGGTGACAAACATAAAGCTGGTAATAGGATACATAGCACTTTTTATATCTGCTACATTGATTTTGCGGGGGCAATCTTGATTATTTAACACAGGAGAAATTGGTGGTTTTGACTCTGCACTAAGGGCAATAATTTTTACATTGCATTGTTTTCTCATTAAACCCAAAGAAGACCAAAAAACTGCTCCTGGTGTTTTTTGTAACAGCCTGAAGCCCTGGCTGGGATTGGAGACCCTGGTTACTGATTTTGGTAAATCCTTACTTTTAATATCTCCTAAAATAGATTTGGCTCCCTCATCTAATACTCCAGGGCGCACGATCGGTTTAATTGCTAAGTTATTCCCCCCTAATTCTTGCCAGTTTTTTACTTTGCCTGAATAAATATCTCTTAATTGCGTCAAACTTAAGCTAGAAATTTCGACACTGGGATGCACTGCTAAAGCTAAACCACCGATCGCTACTTTTTGTTGGACTAAATCTATCCCCCTTTCTTTAGCTTTTTGCCAGATAACTTCCTCTAGGGGACGGGCAACTAGGGCAAAATCTACCTCCCCATCTAGTAACATTTGTACGGCTTTGCCACTGCTGGGCTGACCATCAATGGGATTTACATAGGACATAATCAAATCTGGATGATATTTCTTTAGCTCTGTTTCCAAGCTGTTTTTAACAAGAATCCAGCTTGTACCGCTACTAAATCTAAATGTTCCTTGGGGCAGTCCTTTACATTTTTGTATCTCTGCACAAGTATTGCGGTTGATCAATTTAGGAAGAATAAATCCTCCCCCCAGGACTAGCATAGTTGCCATCGTTGCTAACCCGATCGGGAGCGGTTTTAATAACTTAAATAAAGGCGGAGGAGATGATACTAACTCTGTGGGTTGATGTAGCGCTACCTCTAATGTGCTGACCTCTAGGGCATTCAATACATCTTCAGCGGAAGCAAAGCGCTGTCGATAATCCCGCTTTACCATTTTTTCTAAAATATCAATTAAATGGGGGCTAATTAAATTCAAATCTACACAAATTTGCCACTGCACTTCTCCATTACTATCTTCGCCAAAATGACTGGGCGGTACTCCCGTAAGGGCTTGAATTGCTAACATGCCTACGGCATAAATATCACTGGCAAATTTGGGTTTGCCTTGGGCTTGCTCGGCAGAAATATAACCGGAAGTGCCGATCGCTACTGATACATTGCTCCTGCCTGTGTCCTGCATTACTTGTTTAACAGCACCGAAGTCAATTAAAACTAATTTACGATCGGATTTACGTCTAATAATGTTTTCTGGTTTGATGTCCCTATGAATTACGCCCCTATTGTGAATTGCTACTAAGATTGAGAGTATGCTTTGGAGCATTTCTATTACTTGGGTTTCCTCCCAAGGTTTACTAGGTTCTAATTCATGACTGAGGGGATTGCCGTCTATAAATTCTTGGACTAGGAAAAATTCATTATTTTCTTCAAAATAGGCGTAGAGTCTGGGTAATTGATCTAGGTCTCCTAGTTTTTCTAGGGTCTCTGCTTCACTGGCAAAAAGACGACGGGCTATGGCAATAAACTCTGGGTCTTTACTTTGGGGATGGAGATGCTTGACTACGCAGGGAGGGTTGCCTGGTCGTTTTGTGTCTTCTGCGAGGTAGGTTTGTCCAAAGCCCCCTCTGCCTAGTAACTTCTTAATCCGATACCGTCCATCTAGCAGATTGTTGATCATGGTTATGGTACTGGTACATCTATGTAAATTATGGCATTGTTCATGCCCTCACATGGTTAAATTGTGCTCCTATCAAGATTTGGTTAAGCTAGTGGGAAGGGTACTCAAATAGTGGAGCAGTATGCGGCTCTGGTGCTCGATCGTGGGCATGCGTAAAAAGTAAACCAGTCTTCTGATCCAATAGCCCAGACTGCCATCGATCCCTACTCGATCGAATAGTGCGGCTACCGCCCGATCGGTGCCCAGGCTCACCATTTCCCCCAGAGGGATGTAGGTAAAGGGCACTAGGGGCTGGTTATGGATGGAGTTATACAAATTCCAGGCGCAGTATTGGGCGGCTTGGAAGGCGGTCTGGGCAGTGGCGGGGAGGGGGGGCGTAAACCGGGCGATATCCCCCAGGGCAAAGATTTCGGGGTGATGGGGGCATTGGAGGTAGGCATTGACGGGAATTTTTTGTCCGTCTCCGATCGGTAATTGCACTAACCAACTGGGGCTGATCGTCCCCACGGTCCACAGCACTATGTCGGTGGGGAGATGTTCCTCTTTGCCCTTTACTTCTAGGGTGACTCCCCCTGCTCTTACTGCGACTACACTGGTTTGCAGGTCAATCCATACCGATCGGCGGGCTAGCTCCTTCTCGGCGACTTGGCGATTTACTTTGGGCGATCGGCTCAAAATTTGACTGTTGCGATCGACAATTCTAATTCTGCCCCGCTCCCCTAGCCGATCGGCTAACTTACAGGCTAGTTCTACGCCACTGGTGCCGCCGCCGGCAATCACGACGCGGATTTTTTCCCGATCGGAGTTTTCTAAGAGGGTTAGTTGCTGCTCCAGCCTTTCACAGTCTGCTAGGGTGCGAAAAGGTATGGCTTCGGTGGGTACATTAGGGGTGGTTCCCCCCAAAGCTAACACCAAGTAGGAGTATTCAAGTTGGGTGATGGTGCCTTCACTGATTATCTGCACTGTCCGATCGGGGATGTTGATCTGGGTGACATTCCCCAAACGGAAGTGAATGGGGGTATTTGCTAGCAATTCCGTAAATTTTGGCGCAATCTCCCAGGTTTCTAGCTCCGCCGTAATTTTTTCGTACAAAAGAGGCGTAAACAAAAAACGATCGTTGCGATCGATCAAAATGATGGGGGGAATTTGCTTGCTAGGGAGTTTGGCTAGGGCGAGGGCAGTGTAGAGTCCACCAAAACCTCCCCCTAAAATGACAATAGGTTTCATGCTGTCTTACACAGTTTCGTAGAGTTTAGCTCAACTTGCGTACCTCTGTCCAAAATTGCGTCTGATTCAGCCCGGCGGCTGTGCGCATACATAGATTGGGGAGGGGGAACCATAGCTTTTCTTCTATTAAACAGTCTTCTTTCACAATTGTGATCGTTAAAACCCGATCGGCAGAAATCTTAAACTCTCCCTGGTATTCCCCCAAGGCATTTTGCAGTAATAGTTTGCCGCTGAAGCCTTCCCCCTGGGGCAGGGCGATCAGTTGACTGGTCTGCTGGTCTACGCAAATTTGTAACCGATCGGGGGCAACCAGTTCTACCTTGATCTGCTGGCGCTGATTGCCCGATACCTGGGTCAGCAAATTGCGGCTAGTGCATTGGGAGAGCCAAACGCCAGCCCGTTGCTGGAAAAATTCATAAATATTCATAAAATCTTTGTCAAACGCTCAATAATTCTAAACTCCCTGATATAGTTTGGGGAATGAGAAGCAGAATTGGCAAGATGAGTTGGCAAGTGCGGGGCGTGCGGGGTGCAACTACGATCGAGGAAAATACTGTAGAGGCGATAGAAGAGGCAACGATCGAGGTAATTACCCTGATGGAAACCGCCAATGGTATCGATCCGATCGATATAGTCAGCGTCATTTTTTCTGTCACCCCCGACATTGATGCCGCCTTCCCTGCCCGCTTTGCCCGTACCCGCCAAGGCTGGGAATACGTCCCCCTCTTAGATGTACAACACATGGTAGTAGAAGGCAGTTTAAGTCAGTGCATTCGCGTTTTGATGCAAGTAAATACGCCCCTGTTGCAACATCAGATTCAACATATTTATTTGCGCCGCGCCCGGGTATTGCGTCCTGATATTGAAAGTCCCCATGGCGTAGGATAGGTTTAGCATTTTTCTAGGATATGGCAACTTCAACCGCCCCTAACTTTTGGCAAAAACTCGCAGATTGGAACGCTTCTGCCCCCCCAATCGAAACGGAAGAATCCATCCCCCTTAGAGTATTGGTACAACTT
>PHFO01000008.1 GCA_002861535.1 Cyanobacteria bacterium M5B4
TCATCCCTCAATCCCTTATCTCACAAGGAGAATAATTTTTTCTAGTCCCCTCTCCCGCTTCCTGAGGGCAGCCGAAGGAGGATGAGGGTCTTAGCCCTGCAGAATATCCAATCTCCTTGCCAAGGAGATTGTCGAGAGTTCGCATCTCTTCTCCCGCTTTATTGCAGACGTTTTTGAGCTGTACTCAGGGCAATTGCAGGTTCTTTTGTTTTTAGGAGCACCTCCTCGATCGCTCTACCCAGGCTTTGGGAAATGCGGGGATACTGATAAACGATCGGGCGGTTTTTCCCTGTGGACATCTGCCGCAAAAAGATCGCCATCAGGGGGTTGGCTTGCAAATAGGCTTGATAAGCGGGACTGCGTTGTGCCTTGAGATTGATGGGCAGGTAGCCAGTGCCGATCGCCCATTCGGTCTGAAATTCCTCCGAGAGGACGTACTCCATAAACTTCCAGGCGAGTTTTTGCCGATCGGGGTTAGTGCGAAACATGAACAAATTTTCGCCGCCGACAGCGGTAGCGGGGTTTTTGGCATAGGGCAGGGGCATTACGCCGTAGTCAATGCCTTTAGAGGCGATGAATTGCAACGCCCAGGAGCCGCTAATTTGCATCGCCACCTTACCACTAAAAAAGTTGTCTTCTTCGTAGCCCCGTTCTGGTTGGGAGAGGAGGGCATATTTTTGTTTGACTAGGGTTTGCCAGAAACTGAGAGCTTCGATCGCGCCCCTGCTGTTGAGGTTGGGCACGCCATTTTCTAACAATTCTGCCCCCGTGCTCCACAAAAAGGGCAACCAACTGAAGACGGTAAATTCCCCTTTGCCCAGGGGGAGGAGGATGCCATAGCGATCGTTTTGGCTGAGCTTTTGGGCTACCTGGGCTAAATCCGACCAGGTTCTGGGTAGTTCCTTAATGCCAGCTTCTTGCAGTAGGCTGGGGCGATAAAATAGAGCGATGTTATTGGCGCTAAAGGGAATTGACCATAGGTGTCCTTCTAATTCCATGGTGGAGTGGAGGGCGGGGTCTAATTCGGCAGCGAGGGGGGAAGTTGCCAGAAAGTTATCGATCGGTTGAATTGCCTCTAATTCCACCAACCGACCGGTAATTGTCGGGTTATACCAGAGCAGATCGGGGGGGGCATTGCCCACTACAGCCGCTAAAATTTTGGGGATTTGCTGGTCTGGTTGCCCCACGTATAAAGAGTCAATGAAAACTTCTGTTTGGGATTGGTTAAATTTATCGACTAATTTTTGTAATACTGCCCGATTGCTGGGAGGATTTACCCCCTGCCACAGGGTCAGGTGAACCCGATCGGGGGGAGTGCCACACCCCGCTAAAAATACTAGGATAAACAACAGGCATACAACTAAGCCGATCGGTTTAATTTTGGGCATAGGGACTGTAAAATAATGGCGACAATGCAGGTATTTTATGAATTGGATCGATGTCTTGGGGATGGTTGCAGCAACTTTATCTACTCTCTCTTTTTTACCCCAGGTAATTAAAGTATGGCAGACCCGATCGACTAAAGACCTCTCTACTATAACTTTAGTTTCTCTGAATTTAGGGATTTTTCTGTGGTTAGTTTATGGCTTCTTGATCCAGAAAGCGCCGGTAATTATAGCTAATGCCATTACCTTAATTTTAACTTTAACTATGCTATTTCTTAAGCGCAAATATGGCTAGAGAGGAGGCTAGTAAACAGAGCTAAACCATCGGTGTTCCCTAAAGCCCGATCGGCGGCACGCTCTGGGTGGGGCATCATGCCTAGAACATTGCCTGCCTGGTTACAAATACCAGCGATGTCGTGGAGGGAACCGTTGGGGTTATTTTGGTAGCGCCACACTACTTGGCGATTGGCTTCGAGGCGGTCTAGGGTGTCTTGGTCGCAGTAGTAGCAGCCCTCGCCGTGGGCGATGGGCAGTTCGATCGTCTGCCCTGGTGTATAGTTTTTAGTCCAGACCAGATCATGGCGTTCTAGGCGCAATTGGACGCGGTCACAAATGAAATGTAAGCCCCGATTGCGGATCAGTGCCCCTGGCAACAAGCCTGTTTCGGTGAGCACCTGAAAGCCGTTACAAATGCCTAGTACGTAGCCCCCCCGCTGGACATGGGTCACCACCGATCGTAAGATGGGAGCCGATCGGGCTAAAGCGCCACACCGGAGATAGTCCCCATAACTGAATCCTCCGGGCAAAATAACTACATCTACTCCCTGGAGGTCACTTTCCCGATGCCACAGCCATCGTGTTTCTTGACCCAAAAGCCCCTGGGTCACCCAAGCCACATCTCGGTCACAATTAGAACCAGGGAACACTACAACCCCAAACTTCATGGCACAATCCCAATCCTTCTCCTCTGAGTTTAATACGACCCTCTGCATCCGGCAGGCGGAATATCTCGATACCTACGCGATCGGTGAACTGTTGAGTTTAAGTTTTTATCCCTGGGGGCAATGGGCAAAACCGCTGATGGATTTGTTGGTAGCCCTGGATGTGCAGAGTCGTTTTAATGAACCGAACAACTTCTACCTTTGCACGATCGCTATGGTGGAAGGTAAAGTTGTTGCCAGTTTAGAAATTGCCCTGCGCCTGATCCCGATCGGGAGGGTGCCCTATCTGTTCAATTTGGCAGTGCATCCACAATGGCGGCGGCGGGGCATTGGGGCACGGTTGTTACGGGAGAGTGAGGTGCTGATTGCCAGTTGGAATGTTCCCTATCTTTATCTCCATGTGCTATCCCATAATCAGCCCGCCCAGCAACTTTACTTACGATCGGGGTTTGAAATTTGGCAGAGAGAAAAGCACTGGTTCCGCGCCGAACGTCTACTCATGCGAAAAGTCCTAAAATAGGAGCATTGTTAACGGGAGTATGGCTATGTGTATTTGTATTCATTGCTACTATGTCGATCGGTGTGAAACCTACCATGCCGTAGAGCACCAGCACCAACAGCCCCATCTCACTGACAACCCTACATTTTCTGCGACTAACCCCCAAATTAACGTTAATATCAGAACGATCGGGGCAGAAATTCAGATGGAATGGGATGTAGTTGGTTGTGATAGCTTTTTACAGGAGCAGGATAAATGGGCGAAACTGCGTCCTGGTGTAGCGGTACCGACCTAGATGCTCCTCACCGATCGGGCTTACATTTTATTGATTGTCGTCGGCATTGTCGCCAGCGTGCTGTTTGCTGTTACCCCAGAAGCGCTCAGGTGGGATTTATCCCTAGCCACTTTGATCGGCGCAAATTTACTGATTCTGATCTTAGCCCTGGTAGATATGCTCACCATCGATCGGGTCAAAATTCGCAGGCACCCCCTGCAACGCCTATCCATCGGTCAGTTTAATCCCGTTACAATCACGATCGAAACGGGCAATCAACCCTGCCACCTCGCCATCCGCGACTGCTATCCGGTTCAGTTTGCCGTTTCTGAAGATACCCTTACCGTCCACCTAGCTGCTAAAACAAGCCATACCCTCAGCTACACCATCAAACCCGATCGGCGGGGACTATTCGAATGGGGCGATATTCATGTCAGACAGAGGGGCAAGTGGGGGCTGGCATTGAGCCAGTGGCGCGTCAGTGCCAAACAACAAGTTTCCGTCTATCCCGATCTGATGGCACTGCGGTCTTTGACAATTAAACTAGCAATGCAGTCCTCAGGGGCAATCAGGCAAAGGCAGCGGCTGGGCATGGGGACAGAATTTGCTGAACTGCGGGAATATCGCGTGGGGGATGACCCCCGTTTAATTGACTGGAAAGCCACAGCAAGGCGCGATCGTCCCCTCCTCAGAGTCTTAGAACCGGAACAGGAGCAGACCCTAATTATTTTGCTCGATCGGGGCAGGTTAATGACGGCAAGGGTAAAAGGATTAACTCGTTTTGATCACGGTCTAAATGCCCTGTTAGCCCTCGCCACTGCCGGTCTGCATCGGGGCGATCGGGTGGGAGTAGGAGTATTCGATCGGGAAATGTACTGCTGGCTCCCCCCAGAGCGGGGACAACACCGCCTGCCCAAAATCATTGAACAACTCACTGCTATTGAACCCCTCCTCCTAGAACCAGACTATATGTCTGCCGTGGGCAAGGTAGTGCAACAGCAACATCGCCGCGCCCTTGTTGTCATCCTCACTGATATTGTCGATAGCACTGCTTCCGCTGAACTTTTGAGTGCCCTTATCCATCTTACGCCCCGTTATTTGCCCTTTTGCGTCACCCTGCGCGACCCGGAAGTCGATCGGGTCTCCTCTAACTTCACCGATCCCCATAGCACCGATCGCGTTCCCGTAGTGATCAAAGCTGCCTACAATCGTGCCGTTGCCCTTGACCTACTAGACCAGCGGGAATTAGTCTTTGCCAGACTGCGCCGTCGGGGCGTTTTAGTGTTAGATGCCCCCGCCCACCAGGTAACGGAACCCCTCGTCGATCGGTACTTACAACTAAAAATGCGTAGTCTGCTATGACCCAGGCATGGTACTGGCGGGATGGTTCTTTGCGCTGTCGTTTACTCGATCGGTGGGAGCATCATTTTCTCACCAGAGATCAATCTCCCCCCAGGGATGCCCTCTACGCCAAACAAATCCATGGCAGTCGTTGTATTTATGGTGCCACCGACCAAGAAGCCGATGGTCTATGGCTCAGGGGAGATGACCACCGATCGGTATGGGTTTGTAGTGCCGATTGCGTCCCTATTCTCATTGCCGATCGAGCTACAGGAGCAGTTGCCGCCGTCCACAGTGGCTGGCGGGGGACAGCCGCAGCGATCGGGAAAGTCATGGTCACCACCCTGCTAAACCAAGGTTGCCGTCCAGCCAACTTGATCATTGCCCTTGGACCCGCCATTAGTGGGGAAATGTATCAAGTCGGTATAGATGTCGCCGATCGAGTCCTCCAGACGCTCGAAACACCTGTGGGAGTCCTAGCAGATGATGTACCGGGACATTGTCGACTCGATTTACGCCTAGTGCAACAACAACAATTCCTAGAAATGGGCATACCCGCCGAAAATATCCAAATTGCTCCCTATTGCACCTTCCGATCGGCAGATTTATTTTATTCCTACCGCCGTAGCCGCCAGGAAAACGATCGGGATAGTCTCGGCAAAGTGCAGTGGTCGGGCATCAGGGCTTGACTATACTCTGGATTGTTTGTTCCAACAACACAAAATCGAGCGGTTTTGACAGATAAGCATCCATTGTTTCTGTAACCCTTTCTTGAATATCACTCAGCGCATGGGCAGACAGCGCTAAAATCGGTATATTAGGATTGAGTTCTTTAAGAAGACGGGCTGCTTCTTCTCCTCCCATTATAGGCATTTCCAAATCTAAAATGACCAAATCAAAGTGCTCTTTCCTAAACTTCTCCAAGGCTTCTTGCCCATTGCCAGTCATAGTTACTTTATGCCCATTGCGTTTGAGAGCAATACTCACCACCATCTGATTAACAGGATTATCTTCTGCAATGAGAATATTAAATTGTCTATGTTTAACAGGAGTGATCATAGCTTTTGGTTCCAAAGGCCCAGTAGAGATAGAAGCAGTTAAGATAAAAGAGAATGTTGAACCACTCCCTTTTTTACTTTTAATCGAAAGCTGACTATTCATTAAGCGCAACAATTCATTAGTAATAGAAAGACCCAAACCAGTGCCGCCATAGGTTTTGCTAGTCTGGGCAGATGCCTGAGCAAAAGGAATTAAAATTCGCTCTTGTTCTTCTTCAGAAAGACCAATACCCCGATCGGTCACTTGGAACTCTATGCTAACATATTCTGCCGATCGTTCTACTAAAACAACCTTTATTGTTATATCTGCACCTTGGGGACTAAATTTAATTGCATTACTAGTTAAATTTAACAAAATCTGCCGCATCCGATCGGGGTCAAGACTCAGATATTCTGGTATTTGCGTATCATAATCTATGATTAAATTTAATACCTTTGGTTGTAAAAGAGGACTAACGATCGTTTTTACCTCTTGCAACAAGACCGATAAATTAGTCGGTTCAAAGACTAATTCCACCTTACCCGCTTCAATTTTCGCCAAGTCCAACACTTCGTTGATCAATCCTAAAATTGATTTGCCGCAGGTTTGAGCCACATTAAAATATTCCACCTGCATTGGACCAAGGGAAGTCCCCCCCAACAGATGTAAACTCCCCAATAATCCATTCAATGGCGTACGAATTTCATGGCTGAGAGTAGCAATGAACTTGGTTTTCGATCGGTTTGCTTCTTCTAAAGAGCGAGCATATTCTGCCAACTCTTTTTTATACAAACGAGATTCCAGTAAATTCACTACTTGTTTAGCTAAAATCTGCAACGTATAAAGTTGATGTTCATCTAAACTACGGGGAATGAAATCGATCACACACAAACTACCCAGGCGATAACCCCTGGGGGAAATTAGCGGTATGCCAACATAAAATCGAATAGAAGGGGGTTTCAACACCAGGATATTGTCATTTACTCTTGGGTCTTGCAAAGCGTCTTGAACAATAAAAGGTTCGTCTGACAGAATGGTATAAGCACAAAACGCCTGATCCCTGGGAGTCTGACGCACATCTAAACCAAAACAAGACTTAAACCACTGCCGATCGTGGTCAACCAAACTAACCAAAGCCACTGGAGTATGACAAATTTGCTGGGCAAGGTGGGTCAAGTTATCAAAACTCTCTTCCTCTGGCGTATCTAAAACTTCGTAGGATAGAAGTTCCTGTAAGCGATTAAATTCGTTGGCAGGTATAGGGGCAGGAGGCATAACTACCTTGAGGTGAAATAGTCTACTATTATCTTATACTTATGAATATTCAATTATAAGATTGAGTAAACTTAATGAAAATTTAAGTTGAGATTTCTGCTAACAAATCAAGTTCGACGTGCAACTATGGCATTGGGTACTTCTCCGAATGTAGAGATACGGGAATGTATGAAGTCTTGCCAAACATCAATCAACGCCTTCTTGAAGTAGTGGGTAATTGGCATGGTCTTCGTCGAGCATTCAAGTTACGTCATCGACTTGTTCATGGCATAACTTCTTGTAGACGCGAATATACTGAAGAGCGACTACATTGGGCAGTTTCCGCTACCACCAATGTCCGAGCCGTGTGTACTGTTTGTGAAAAAGCAGTTTAGTTTTATGTGATTACACTCTATTTCACGTTAGGACTTACGTTGCTTTTTCTGAAACCCTTACCCTCGCCCTCTCCCCAAAAATGACTAGAAAAAATTGATCTACTTCCCTTAAACCGGCATAAATGTTGTTTATCAACATTTGTCGCACAAATTAACTTAATAAGGCTTAATAAAAGTTCATGACAAAAAATGACAAAAAAGCAAAAAAACATAAAACCGATCGGGGAAGATTAGTTAAAGTGACGGCAATAGATTATCAGGCAACAGCAATGGCAATACAACTAGATTTAATATCCTCCCGAATGATCGAGGATGCCATCGATCGAAATGAACTGACTTTAGTATTTCAGCCCCAGAATTGTTTAGAGACCAATTCCCTATTTGGCATCGAAGTTTTGACTAGGTGGAACTCATTAGAATTAGGCACGATCGACACCCAGCATTTTATTGAGATTTTAGAATCCTCTAGCTTACTGCTAGTCAAGAAATTCCATGAATGGTTACTCAAAGAAACATTTACCCAGATGTCCTTGTGGCAAGATTTAGGTCTATCCGTACCGGTATTTATCAATTTTTCTAGCCGCTATTTACAGTGTAAAGATAGTTTAAGTTATATTCTATACTTGATTCAAGAATACAGAATTGATCCCCACTTTTTAGGCATTGAACTTACAGAGACCGCTCCCATTACGCACAAAGATGAGATTTTCTTTGTTCTTTATCACCTTAATATGTTGGGCATTAAAATCTCTTTAGATGACTTTTGCACTTCCTATTGTTCTTTGGAATATCTCTGCGATCTGCCAGTGGATATGATCAAGCTGGATAAGCGTTTTGTCCATGGTCTTGTAGATGACTCTGGGGAAAGACGGGTTGCTATGACCACGATCGTGAACCATTTAATTACCATGGCACACCAGTTAGGCATAAAGGTTGTGGCAGAGGGCGTAGAAACGATCGAGCAGCTAGAATTAGTCACGGCTATGGGCTGTGATGCTTTTCAGGGATACCTCTTGAGCCGCCCTGTAGTCGCCCCAATTTTGCGGTTGATGTTGAGTAACCTTGTCACACACAAGATGAGTTATTACCCAGCTTGTGCTGCCTAGTTTTGCCCTTTTATTATTTTTGAGAAGAACACCATGAGTAAACTACTAACTTCTAATCCTTCTGGAACTAAGCCCCCTCCTAATTCCAAAATTAGGATTGTCGTAGCTGAATCAGACACAGTTATTTTGTCCCAGTTGCTGGAAACTCTGGAAGGAATGGGCAAATGGGTTATCTATCCCTGTTCTGAATATAAAGAACTTTACAATACCCTCGCCCAGGGCAGTCCCGACCTTTTGCTTTTAGGTAATGTCAATCAGGGGAGTTGTTTTGACATCTGTCGTCAATGTCAGAAAGACTACGAACATCTGCCGATCGTGTTAATTTCCCACGAAACAAAGGTTCCAGACTTCTACCGTCAATGGGTATCTGAGAAAGGGTTTGGGGATGTTGTCAGTAGCGCCCCCACTTGTCGATCGGAATTTATCAGTGTCATTCAAAATATCGTCGGTGTAATTCAGGCACAAAAACAAGCCCAGTCTTTCAGTCCTTCTCCTCAAGAGGAAGATGCTCCTAGCTTGTTTTTAGAAATTGATGGTACTCCCACCAAAGCGAAGGAAGGAGCTAGGTTACTCAGTGTGCTGTTGGCCAACCACGTTAAAGTGCTCAAAGCCTGTGGCGGGCAGGGGCGATGCGCTACCTGTCACGTCTATGTTAATCAAGGTATGGAATGCCTAACGCCACCGACGGAGCAAGAAAAACTGACTCTGAGTCTGATGAAGATTGAGCGGGAAAACGCTCGTCTTGCCTGTCAATGCCGTGTCATCGGTAATGGCGTTGCTCTGGAAGTGCCGAAGGGTAAATACGTCGGCTCAGAAGCAGAACTAGAGTCTTTAGTCGGTAAGAAAGCCCAACAGACTATCATTCACCCCATTACCGGGGAAGTCTTGGTTCGAGAAGGTAAGCTCATTCTCCGATCGGCATTGGAAAAGATGCAAGAGGTGAATCAACAATTCGAGAAAGAGATGGCAACAATGCTCTCTCGCAAACCCAATCTTCCCGCTAAAGAAAAAAACAAAGTGACCAGGAGGAATGAACAATGACAGAAGTAATTACTCAGATGCCCGTCTTCAAAACGCCGCCGATTCCCATGCCCTCTGTATGGAAGGTTTGTCATTACAATCATCATACCTTTTTTCAATTTGACATGAAAAAGGGAGAAATCCAAGACTACCATCATCAACGCAATATCTTGGTGGGGGAAGACTTCATTGTGGCATTGCTCAAAGGTCTGGAACATGAAGTAGGAGAATCGGCGGGTTGGTTGCTTTACACGATCGGGTACAATTGGGGTAAAGCAGACGCGATCGAGTTTGACAAGTGGTTTTACGAATTTTATCACCTCACCCTGCAAACAGCGAATCTGCACTTTGCTTTAGAAACATGGTGGTGGCCCCTCACAGCCCAGGGTTGGGGGACATGGAAAGTAGATTTAACTTCTTTGAAAGAGGGTTTTATCTTTGTTGATCTATTTGATTCTGCCGTTGCTAAGACTTTAGGTTATGTGGGTAAACCTGTTTGTCATCTTTACGCCGGTCTGATTGCGGGCTTTTTCTCGGCAGTATTTGACAAAAATCTCAGTGGAACAGAAGTGCAATGTTATGCCATGGGCAATGATTTTTGCCGCTTCTTAGTCGGCTCAGAAAAACGCATCCGTGCCACCGAGTTCTGGTTATCATCAGGGGCAACTGTTGCTGATATTGAAGCCAGATTTGCTAGCCAAGAAATTGCGGCAGACCTTGAACTTTTAGTATCAGGAGATTACAATGAATAGAGATTTCCGTCAATGGCTTAGGGGAATTTGGACTAGTTTCTGCCGCTGGTGGAAACGTCTTACACAGCCTAATCGTAAAACAGCAAGAGGCAATATTCTTTTTACGCCAATTAAGTTGTGGTCGCCTAAGCAACCGAACAACAGTGTTGGTCTTTGGGAAGGTTGCCACCCCGAAATGCAGATTAGCAATGTAATTGGAGTAGAGCAATTCCGCAACGCGCCGTTTTTACCGATTGATAATTTGATGTCTCAAGTGCAGTGGCGGATGCCTAAATCATCCCGCAAAGCTACAGCAGGTGATGTCACGATCGGTTCTATCAAGTCAGATATTCAATGGGATTAGTTAAGGAGAAAAACTATGCTTACTTTATTAGAAAATGTCCTCGATCGAGCAGATGGTACCTATGTTAGTGCCCAGGATTTACGCTTAATTGAACAGTCCCTTTCCTCTTGGCACGATCGCCGGGATGCCTATACCGCAATTCAGGTCAATGAAGGGGCTATTATTCGTCGGGCGTTGGAACTAATGCAAGACAGCGATCGTTTTGCAGCTAAACCCCTGAACAACCTAGGAGTCGATCGGTGTCAGAGAGACATGCTCCTGGGACTCCGTTCCTGCGCCCTTGCCATGCTCTTAGAAGACCAAGACCTACTGAAAGACCGCATCCTTTATTGGCAACAAAACATCTTTCAAGCAATGAACCTTAACTATCAAGGCTACAAGTTCATGTGGCAAGCGATGCGGTCAGTATTGACAGAAAAACAAGCAGAACTGATGAAACCCTATCTCCGTACTGCCCACGAACTGATGAGCGGTGAAACTGTTGCTTAATCTGCCAGTCTTTTTTCTATTCCATTGTTTATGAACTAATTACTTTAGAGGTTTTTATGTTAACAGACATGAGGCGGGAACCAGTACCCGCAAGTTTTTTTAATCCTAGAAGCTATGTCAAATCTAATCCCGCTACCGGGTTGCTCCATTCCCGCCAAGGCAATCGTCTTTTGGCAATACCAGAAATTCTGATGGACAGCATCTTTCATACTTTGGCAGAAGAAGCAGGAGAAGCATCGCAATTGGCTCTTTATACCTTTGGCTTTAGTTGGGGTAAGTCTTTCTTTCAACGGGTAAAGAAGGAAACAGAAGTCTATTTTGCTACTCCTTTATCCCAAATGATCGCAGCCGACTTTTTTGCCACTATGCAACAGGCGTGGGCAGTTCATGGTCTAGGAAAACCGATCGTTGATTTTAGTTTTTGTAAGAAGGGCATTTTAATTGTCACGATCGAAAATTCGGGAATTTCCACCGCCCAGACTGGGTTTGACCTGGAGGCAGGATTTTTGGGAGGGTGGTTTGCTGCCCAGACCCATCAGGACCTGCGGGGTTGCTTGGGCGATCGCAGTAAGTTTCCCCGCCGTGCCCAGTACCTGATCGGAGGCAGTAGTCATATTCTTGATCTGCAAGAAAAACATCTCAACAAGGGTAAGACTACGCCCTCTATCATTCCCCATCTTTAGTCAGAACTTGAATCCTCCCGTGATGTCTGGGTTTGTCGAGCCTTCAATCAAGGCATGACTTGGGCAAGGGCGCTCTGCACCCTCGGTACTAATTGACTACTGAGGGGGACAAAACTCAGTTCCTCTGCGAACTGTTGCCCTGTGGTGAGACACCAGGAGAGAACATCTTTTAGGGCGCGGCTTTGGGTGCTGTCGTTGTAGGTTTTGTAGACTAAAATCCAGGAGTAGGTCACGATCGGGTAGGCATTCGCCCCGGGGGGATCGGGAATAAAACCTAATAAATTGTCTGGCAGCTCTAGGGTACTGATGGCTTCGGTGACGGTAGCAGTATCCGACCTGAGATAGTTGCCGCTTTTGTTTTCTAATTTTGCCGTGCTTAGTTTGTTTTGCATCGCATAGGTAGATTCTAAATAACCGATCGTACCCACCTGCTGGGACACCTGGGCGGTGACTCCTTCATTGCCCCTACTGCCGATCGTGCCCTCTGGCCACTCTACCGCAGTGCCCGAACCTACCCGCTCTTGCCATTCTGGATTGATCGCACTCAAGTGCTGGGTAAAAATCCCCGTCGTGCCACTGGCATCCGATCGGCGGATCACAAAAATTTCTTGATCGGGTAAATCCATACCCGGATTGTCCTGCTGGATTAGGGGGTCATTCCAGCGCTTAATCTTGCCCAAAAATAATTCCCCGTAAGTCGCCCGCGACAACTTTAGATCAGTGATCCCAGGCAAATTGTAAGCTAGAACAATACTGCCGATCGTGACTGGGAGCATAATCACGCCCCGATCGACCTGTTTAATTTCCTCTGGGGTCATACCCACATCACTAGCCCCAAAGTCTACCGTCTGGGTCTGAAACTGCCGCACCCCCGCCACACTGCCGATCGATTGGTAGCTCACCTGCACATTGGGAAACAGTTTGTTATATTCCTGGAACCACTTAAAGTAGAGGGGAGCCGGCAGGGTTGCTCCTGCCCCAGTCAGAGAAACTAAACTGGGAGGAGGCTCTACAGTAGGATTTTCCGATCGAGTGCACCCCCATAACGTCCCCAACGCCACAGACCCATACAAAAAATTACGGCGTGAACCCATACTAATTTCTTCCTTGCGTCGGGGGTAGTGTAACAAAATTAACCATTTTCTGCCACAGGAGTAATTCGTTGCCAGTCCAATTCTCCCGTCAAGCGTAACCGATCGATTGCTTCTAAAATCATGCTATGGCTATTTTCCCAAGTTATGTCCTTGCGTTTGAGCATCCAGTTCACCCTGGTGATTCCCTCCTGCCGTTCCTGGCGGATCTTCTGAAACAGCAGGGGAGGGACAGCAAAATTCTTGCTCGCCTCTTGCCCGATCGTGATTACTGCCCTAGTTACAACCTCAGCAATCTGGGAGCCAATTTGCATCCGGCTGTGGTAGCGCAACCGTTTTAAGCCCTGATCGGTAGTGGCATACATGGGGGGCAAGCAGTTTAGAGCAACCGCCACCACTTCATCTACCCGAATCAGGCGGGCATAGGGAGCCAACTTGGGGGGCAGAGTCTCCAGACGACTGACACTGAGGCGATGGACTAACTGCTCAATGCCATGCACCATCTTCATAGTCGCCGGCAACAGATAGTCCTCATAGTCAGCACTAGATGCCAATTGCTCCGTTTCTTCCTTTCGTGTCACCACCATCTTGATTGACGGCGTGCCCGACGATCGGTTAATCCCCAGAAGACAAGTTTCTAAAGTTTGGGGCAGTTCTGACCAAGTCATTTGCGGCTTTTTTAATAGTTCCCGCAGGCGCAGCAGGCTCAACATCGGGGTAAGCAATTCTCCGGTAGACAGGGGAGTAACCGACTCCAGGCGCGGTTTGCGTGCTTGCAAGATTCCCTGGTACACCACCTCTGCGATCTTTTCCCCCATCCTCTGGGGAAAGAGTTGGCGGTGTGCCTCCCATTCTGCTTCCCGCGCAATAAATAGAGGGGGAATTCGATTGAGACTGTAGGCGACGACATCCGCTATAGAGATAGTGCTTTTAGCTCCGCCTTTTTGTAATTGACGATTAGCTTCTTCATACACTAGGGGCAGCAGTACATTACGGCAGCATTCCATTTACTGATTAACAAGCAAGCGATATTTTGAATATACCATCTTTAATCTCCCGCAATAATTTTAATCGACGACGAAATCCCCCCTAATAAAATAAGCTAAACTAAAGAAAATATCTCTAAAAATAACCATGGAAACATTAGTCCCAACTACAGTATTAACAGGCTATTTAGGAGCCGGAAAGACCACACTGCTAAATCGAATCCTTACCCATGAGCATGGCAAAAAAGTTGCTGTGATTGTCAATGAATTTGGGGAAGTCGGTATTGATCATCAGTTAGTTATCAATGCCGATGAAGAAGTATTTGAAATGAACAATGGCTGTATCTGTTGTACAGTGAGGGGCGATTTAATTCGTATTATTAACAATCTGATGCGTCGCCGTCATAAGTTCGATCATCTCCTAATTGAGACTACGGGTTTAGCCGATCCTGGTCCTGTCATTCAGACTTTTTTTGTAGATGAAGACATCCGACAGCGGGTGGCTTTAGATGCCGTTATCACAGTGATCGATGCTAAACATGTCTGGCAACATTGGGATAGTGATGAAGTTAAAGAGCAGATTGCTTTTGCTGATATTATTTTAATCAACAAGACCGATTTAGTAACAACAGCAGATTTGACAAATCTGGAAGACCGTATCCGGCAAATGAATGCTTTGTCTAAGATTTATCGTTGCCAAAATGCTGAGATTGCCATCGATCGTTTGTTGGATGTCGGTGCTTTTAACTTGGAGCGGGCGCTATCCATCGATCCTGACTTTTTGACCTCAGACCATGACCACGACCATGAAGAAGATGTTTCTTCCGTGGCTTTAGTAGAACAGGGAGCAGTAGATTTAGAAAGATTGAACAACTGGTTAGGAGAACTACTGCAAACTAATGGTTCTAATATCTTTCGTATGAAGGGCATCTTAAATATTGACCAACAGGAGGAACGTTTTGTCTTTCAAGGCGTACATATGATGTTTGACGGCAGACCCGATCGCCCTTGGCAGCCTGGAGAAGTGCGTAAAAATGAGATTGTCTTTATTGGGCGTGACCTCGATCGGGAAGGATTAACACGATCGTTTCGTGCTTGTCTAGTTTAATCCTCGGCTAACTTTTCTAGTCTTTCTCTTAGGTTTAGAGTTAATAACAGACGTAAAACTATCAACAGGGCAAAGCTACCGATGCAAAACAAGAGAATTATCCATCCCAGGTAACTGCCCTTTCCTAAAAGTAATAACAAAACAGCAATAGCAAAACTGAATCCTGCCAAACAGATATAAACTAGGGACTTGAGGGCAAGGTTCATTCGTTTTAACAGTCTTTCAGTTTCCAGGGAACGGATTTGTATTTCTAGTTCTCCTCGTTCTAGTCTTTCTTCTAGTTTTAATATCATTAACTCGGAACGGGAAGGTTGATTCAAACGATGACTAATAAACGATCGGGTTTGTTTGAACAACTCACTAACTAAATTACCTTTATTTTGGGAGGCAATACTCTGGACAAAGGGCTGAGCAGCTGCCGTCAAGTTATATTCTGGATCGAGGATGCGGGCAAGACCATCGAGGGTTGCTAAAGACTTGAGAATGTAGGTCATCTTAGCAGGTAAACGAAAGGGTTGTTGTTCAAATACGGCATAAATTTCCCGTTTGATCGCTTCAAATTCCTGGATGTTGATCGGTTTTTCTGTAAACTTGTCTAACACAAATTTGAGTAACCGTTTTACCGGTGCCATATCACTGACTGGCTCTAACAATCCCATCCCTGTTAGAGTATTAATTACTTCGTTAGTATCCTTTTTTAAGACAGCAAAAAATGTTTTTACCATTTGCTCTTTACTGAGGGAGGGCACTTCTGCCATCATGCCGAAATCGTAAAAGATTAACTCCCCTTTTTTACTAACAGCAATATTGCCGGGATGGGGGTCGGCATGGAAAAAACCATCCTGTAACAATTGCCGCAAATAACAGTAAATACCAAACTGATTTATCTCTTTAGGATCAATGTCGCAAGCCTCTAGCGCCGCCCGATCGTCTACCTTTATCCCTGGTACATATTCTAAGGTCAAAACTTTAGAAGTTGAGTATTGCCAATAAACTTTGGGGATAATTACTCGTGGTTGGTCTTGAAAATTTTGGCGGAACCGATCGGCGTTTTTGCCCTCTTGGAGATAGTCGATTTCTTGGAATAACACTGTGAAAAATTCTTGATAAATTTCTTGTAGCTGCCATCGTTTGAACCAGCCCAACTTACGGAATAAATCTAGTAGCTTTTGAATCGCCAAATAATCTAATTCAAATAATTTCTTTAAGCCAGGGCGCTGGATTTTTACTACTACTTCTTCCCCTGTATGTAATCTTGCTTTGTGTACTTGTCCTAAACTGGCAGAAGCTAAAGGTTCAGGGCTAAAATCTCGGTAAATGCTAAACAAAGGTTTGCCTAATTCTAATTCTACGATCGTGTGGGCTTCCTCGTTATTAAAGGGAGGAACACGGTCTTGTAATTGGGAGAATGCTTCTATGTATTCCTTGGGTAAAAGATCAATCCTGGTTGAAAGAGACTGACCAATCTTGATAAAGACAGGACCAAGTTCTAACATCTGTTTGACAAGCCAGCTTGAACGACGCTGACGGCATTCGCTGGATTTATCGCCCCGCAAATTATCCCACCATAAAAGAAAGATAAAAGAAAAGACCGCAGTAAAAACATCGATCTGACGGGAAATCTGACTATAACGTTGTCTTTGCCAGCGTAGCGGTCGGGGAGAGGGCTTAGTTAACATATCTATACGTTACCACTGGCAATAATTTAACTTAAATTTGTGCCTTTATGCCACAATTATATTGCTTCAAAAATCCGATCGGTGTTGATGAAAACTGGTTATACTCTGCCTGTATTTGCTATTGCTAGTGCCAAAGCAGCTTTACTTTATCTCTTAGGAGAACACCATAATCAAGTAACATTAAACCTACTAGAGGCGGGCAGGGGAAATATCCCGATCGCGCAATTACTACCTATCGATAGGTATACCTGTTTAGGCATGTCGATTAGTGAGCCTGGGGACAACTTAGATTTAACAGCAGGCATAGCAGTATGGGCATGGGTACAAATAACAGAAACTAACAATCCCTGCCCTCGGTATGTATTAGAAGCAGGGGAAGGAATTGGTAAGAAATCTACAGGAGAGCCGGCAATTTACCAGTTAACTTACAAACTAGCAGATGCAAATCTGTTACCCCTGATTCCCCCCTACCGATCGGTGACAATTCGTTTTATTTTGCCAGAAGGGAGAGAAATTGCCAAGCGTACTTCTAATCAAGCCTTTGGCATTTTAGAAGGGCTTTCTTTACTGGGAACTACTGCTATTGCCCATCCTTTGTCAGTAGAGGAAAAATTAGAAGAATTTCGCTGGGATTTGCAATCTAAAGCCCAATCTAATCAAGAAATAGTATTTTATATCGGTGCTAACAGTCAGCAAGTAGCAAAGAATTTGGGCTATTTAGATAGTCAGCTAGTCCAAACAGCGAATTGGATTGGCGTTTTGTTGGTAGAAGCAGCTTTGTTAGCGGTTAAGTCCCTAGTAATAATTGGTTATCACGGTAAACTGCTTAAGTTGGCGGGGGGGATTTTTAATACTTCTAGTCATATTGCTGATGCCCGTATTGATATTTTAGTTAACTGTGCTGTAAGGAATAAATTACCGATCGATGTAATTAACAAAATTGCCGAGATGGCAACGGCAGAAGCGGTACATGATTACCTCAAGTTATGCCAATATGACCAAATCATCTTTCAAGATTTAACTGACTGCATCACTCGAAAATCCCAGGACTATATCTACAAATATACAGAAAAACAAATAGCAATTAAGACTATTCTATGCGATCGTCAGGGAAATTTAGTTCTAAAGCCATGAAGCCAATTTATTTTGTCGGTGCTGGTCCTGGGGATGCCGAACTAATTACAGTTAAGGGGAAAAATTTACTCCAACAAGCGGATGTTGTCATTTACACTAACTCCCTTATTCCTGACCAAATACTTGCCTATTGCCGATCATCTGTTGAGCTAATTCCTAGTCTTGATCTATCCCTAGAAACAATGATAGAAATGATGATTACCCATGCTACAAACGATCGGTTAGTAGTACGGTTACATGACGGTGATCCATCTTTATTTAGCACGATCGGGGAGCAAATAAACCTCCTCAATCAGGCAGGAATACCAATAGAAGTTATTCCAGGAGTGAGTGCCTTTCAGTTGGCAGCTGCCCGCCTTAAAACCGAATTAACCGTACCGGAGTTAGTCCAGACTATTATTCTCACCCGTGCCAGCGGCAGAACAAAAGTACCGGAAAAAGAAGCCCTGATGGAGTTAGCAAAACACCGCGCTTCTCTGTGTTTGTATTTGAGTGCCAAACATATACATCAGGCTCAATTAGAATTATTAGAACATTATCCCCAAGATACACCGGTAGCTATTTGTTACCATCTGGGCTGGGAGGATGAAATCATCAAACTGACTACTTTAGACTGTTTGGCAACGGTTAGTTGTGCTATGAATTTGTCCCGATCGGTTCTTTATATTATTAGTCCTGCCCTCAAACAAGAACAAAACCGATCGCAGTTATATCAACAACTCCAATAGAGGACATTACCGATTTCTGCCACTACTAATCTCCGCAATTTCAATAATATTACCCCGACTATCCTTTACCCAGAAGACCAAGGGGTTATCACTTTTAACCTTATGTTTCAGTTTTAGTTTTTGTACCCTTAATAAAATTTTTTCGATACAATCCCGATCGAAACAAACATGACGATCGCGGTTATCTACCCTGTAGGCTCCACTAACAATATGGATTTGGGTATTTTTTTTAATTGATACCACACTCCATCGGGCATTTTTTGACTGAAATCTGTAGGAATATAGAGGGGATCAAGGGAGGGAATACCCTGATTATAGCCATAATATTGCAGGGGGATTTTAGCGATCGACAGTCTTAAAATCCCTTCGTATAATTCCTTAGCTTGCTCCAAATTCGACACCATGACTGTGTAAACTTTAGGGGCACTACTTAAAAACATCCACATTGCTACCCCGTAGGTAATTAGTAACATTACCATGATGCTCTGGGTCGAAAATAATCCCTCCATCCGATCGGTTCCTAAAATTTATGTAGGCACTATGATACCATCGGTATCAAGTTCACTGCCCAGATTATGCTTCCCCTTTTTACTCTGTTAGATGACATCTACGGTGTTTTGTTTCTGCCCCAAACAACATTGACAGCCCTGCGTGACCGATCGGTGGCTTTCGCGGGCGCATTGATTATTGTGGGAGTAAATATTTTGGAAGCCCTGCGCCAGGGTATAGATACTCTTCTAACCACAATTTTAGCCAGTTTGGTGACCTGGTTTCTGTTTTCCTATCTACTAGAACGTCTGGGTCATGCCCTGGGTAAAGAGGTAAACCTCAATCGGCTGTTGGGATTGACCGGTTTTTCTAGTCTGCCTTGGATATTTTTTGCCCCTGCCTTAAATTTGGGGGGCAGTTTAGGCACAATTCTTGCCCTGGCAGTGGTGGCATGGTTTTTGACCTGGCAAGTCTGGGCGGTAGCAATTGCCCTCGAAGCTCAAGTAGTTAGGGTGATCACCCTCATCCCCCTAGCCTTTGCTGGAAGTTTGGTCAGTATCACCATTTTGATCAAGAGTTTTAGTACTCTTTCGGAGATCGGAAATCTTCTCCATCTCCCGCAGGTATAACTCTAAATCACTGAAAGTGCCCATGTAGGCGGTGAGGGGTTCGTCATAGTTTTTCGCCGGTACACGGTGGCGGGCAAAATTTAATAGCCTCGATCGGGGCACGTTGTTAAAGGTCTCTTCCCCCAGGGCAACATCTACCCCCACTTCCTTAGTGGAAGACTCCAACCGGAAGGCGGCATTGACTGAATCCCCTAAAGCGGTATACTCCGGTCTCCCACCGGCGCTCATCTGTCCCACGATCGCTGGTCCTGTGTTGATCCCCGCCCCAATTTTTAATCTGAAGTAGGGTAAAGCGATCGTTGAGGGCATCACTGACGCGGTAAAGGTCGTAGAGTGCCCGCAATACCAGCAAAACTTCTTTGGGATTGACGCTTTCCTCATTCCCTGCTACCCCTTCATGGATCCAAACCGCCATGATGGCATCGCCGATATATTTGTCTGCCCCACTGCCATAGCGCTGTAAAATCTTCCAGGCTTCGCTAAACCACTTGCCGATCACCTGGGAGAGCAATTGCTCCTGGAGCAGTTGGGTCAGCTTTGTGTAGTTGCGAATATCTATTACTAGAGCCGTGATCAGTCTTTTTTTCTGTAACATCACAGTAGAATGATCGCCGTAGCGAAATACTTCCCCTACTTCCGCTTTATGTTGCTCTTGGGTGTCTGGACAAATAAGGCGCATTTGAGTAGTGCCAAGGGCAATTCTATCGTTGTGTTTTAGTTGGACAGGAATACTAATTCTTTTGCCATTGACAAAAGAACCGTTCATACTTCCTAAATCAATTAAATAAAAAGTTCCTGGTTCCATGCTCTGAATGACAGCATGATTGGATGAACAATAACGATCTTTCATGACGATGTCGTTATTATCTGCCCTGCCTAAAGTCCAGAAAGACGCGTTTGTCAGGAAGAAAGTCGTCTCTCGCCCCTCTTGCTCAATAATTAGATGGGGGTTTTGATTCATAGGCTAGGTTAAAAGTTTACAAGTTGGTATCAAAATTCATAATATCACGACATCTCTAGGCAGAAATGAGCATAAATACACCGAAGGCAAAAAGGCTATCTGTTACTAGGGTGAACAAAATTGCTCCGGCAAAGACATAGCGATCGATGCTCTTTGTTGTCATTACTGCCTTAGCTAACCAACCTAAACTCAGGGCTAAAATTATCCCTAAGCCTAACCCCCAAGGCGTTTGGATGCGGGCAAAGGCATCATAGAGGGCTGTAGTAACTTCTGGCTGTTCGGGGTCCAAATTTGCCAGCACCCGCCAAGTAGGAAGTAGGTCTGTTAACCAAAAGTAAATATCGGTCACGATCGTGCCCCAGAGCGAGCCCAGGTAAAAGCTACTGCCTACACGGTAGCGCGAATGCCCCAAGCCCCACAGGGCAAAGGGTAGGGCTATGGCTTCCATGGGCAAGTGCCACAGGGGTTCCAGTCGATACCAGCCCCAGTAGAGAGAGCCACAAAACCAAGTTAAGGCAAAGCCCCATATTAAGCTGCCCCAGGGCTGTTGCCATTTGGCGCTCAAGGACAACCAGCCCAAAGTCAGTGCTAAACTCATCCAGGGATAGGAACGCACCAGGGGCGCTTGCATAAAGACAGGAATTGTCACCAGTAAGCCGGCGACAACTACAAAGGACAAGGATCGGGGAATACTAAAGGTACTGTTGCTAAAAAAAGTAATCAAAGTATAAAAAAAATTAATATTTATTTACCAAATGTAACCTAAATTCCTAAATGCGGTCAAGTTTGACCTGATAGGACTTACGTTGCTTTTTCTGAAGCCCTCACCCTAGAGAGGGGACTAGAAAAAGTTGATCTACTTCTCTTCTCCCCCTTCGACAAGCTCAGGGGACCTCAGCGTAAGTCCTGTTTGCTTCTAAATTTGATAGATACTAAATTGCGATCGTTGTTCTGGGGTCATCCGCAGGGGCTTGTGGCTCTGCCGATCGATGAATAGAGCTGTTTGGCTGGATGTGGCAATCAGGCGGTTTGCTTCGTTGTAAAAGTCCCCTACGATCGTGACGGAGGCGAAGCGAATTTCTTGACACCCCATTTCCAGACGCATAGTGTTGTGCAAATAAAGGGGGGCTTTATACTCGATCGTGAGGTCTGCCAAAATAGGCACTATGCCCTGTTCCAGGAGTCGGGGGATAGAGAAGCCCGCCCCCTCCAGGAGTAGCTGGCGTGCTTCTTCCAGCCAGCGCAGGTAGACCCCATTATTCACATGCCCCGCAAAATCAATCTGATGGGTAAAAATGGGGGCGCTATAGATCAATTTAGGCACCGATCATCCCAGTTTGGCGGGCGTAGGCGAATAGTCCGCCAGCGTCAATGACGGGTTTCACTTCCCCTAGAGGTTGCAGGGCATAGCTCTTGCCCGTGGTTTCATTGATCAGTAAATTGCGAGCGAAGTCGATCGTGGCAAGGTGACCCGTCTCAAATAATTCACAGATGCGTTCTGGGCATTCCCAGGGATAAAGTTCGCCAGTGGCGGCACAATTGCGAAAGAAAATGCGGGCATAGGACTGGGCGACCACCGCTTTGACCCCCGCAGCCCCAAGGGCAATGGGAGCATGTTCCCGGGACGAACCACAGCCAAAATTTTGTCCCGCAATCACGATCGGGTAAGCGGTCTTCAATTCCCCGGGGGCGATAAACTTGCCGTAGCGATCGGGCAAACCAATTAGGGCATAGCTACCCAACTTTTCGTATTCATCGGGCTTAGAAGGCACTAGAGTTAAATACTCAGCGGGAATAATTTGATCGGTGTCGATGTTATCGTCTACGACAAATACTGGTCCATGAATTGAATCTGTCATTATTCTGCTCTCAAAGTGCAACTATTATAGGCAAAATTAGAGGAATTGTCTTAGAACCTGGTTAAACAAACGAAACATGATTAAGACTGCCACTGTACCAAATCCTACAACCAGGCTTACTGCTAATAGGTCAGCAATGGCGGGTTGGGCAAAACCTGAGCGAAATAACACTTTCAAGATTAAGACAAAGACAAAGGTTACCACTGGGGAAGCTATCATATCTTTGTTATCTAAAATATTTTGCCACCGCAGAAATAACAAACCCAATAAAATACCCAACAACAGCAACAAACTAGGAATAACACCCATCAATCTAAAGCCTTGAGTTAAAGCCAAAACCCCCCATAATCCTAACTGAAAACCAAAACCAAAGCCACTTAAAATATAGGATTGCACAGGAATTTGATTGATCGATTGGGCAAATTTGCCGGCTAACACTTCCCCCACCTGTTCCTTGGGAGGCGCTACTTCCACCCGGGCACCAACTGCTGGCTTAAAACTAACTTCTAGGTCTACTTCTGGGGGCGCTGCAGTATTGACTGGCTCCGCCTGGGGTAACTCTGCAACCAGACTTTCTAGATCGGCTAAAACAGCATCGGCACTGCCATAACGTTTCTCTAAGCTAGGAGCAGTCATGCGATCGATAATATCCGCCAGTATGGGATTTACATTGGGGGCATACTGTCGCCAATTTACCTCGTTAGTATGAGGATTATCTAATTCATCTGGGTCTTTCCCTGTTAGTAGAAATATACAAGTGGCACCCAACCCATAAATGTCTGTAGCGGGATAAATAGTCCCCCCTTTCATCTGTTCAGGAGCGGCAAATCCTGGGGTAAAAATACAAGTCGATCGGGAGGGGCGGGGGGATGTAATGGACTGAATTTGTTTGACCGCACCAAAGTCGAGGAGATAATAAACCTGGGTGGTACGATGAACCATGATGTTGGCAGGCTTAATGTCACGGTGTACAGCATTGCGATCGTGGACAAACTGTAATACTGGTAGAAGTTTATGCAAAACTTCAATTACATCATGGGAAGAAAGGGGGGCTAAATCTTTAACTAACCGTTCTAAGGTTATGCCGTCAATGTATTCTTGCACTAGATAGAAAAAATTTTCTCCATCTACATCTAATTCAAAAAATGCTAATAAATCTGGTATTTGGGGATGGTTACCCAATTCTTCTAAAACGGCTCCTTCTCGTTCAAATAGTTGTTTGGCTAGGCGCGTTTGGTCGGCATCAAAACCTTGGAGGATGAGTTGCTTGACTACGCAGCGTTTTAGTTTAGGTGTACGCCGATCGCGGGCAAGGTAGGTAATACTGAATCCGCCCTTGGCAAGGGGTTTTTCGGGGACATAACGTCCATCTAGGATGAGGGGCATTCCACAGTTCTGACAAAATAGCTGCCCCATGGCAGTGTTCTTGATTGTAGTAGAGTCTAGCTCTGGGAATTGATTGCGGGGTTTGGCACAGCCGGGGCGGGAGCAGAAAATTTCCACAGGGTTTCTTGAGATTAACTCTAAATCTAATTTTACAAAATTTACATCCTCAAAGTAAGCTAACTCAAACGTTTTAGGAGTGCAATCGACCCTAAGATTAGACAGTACTTACAGAGGATTTTCTAATAGCTTCTGCCAAAATAACAGAGGCAATAAGGAAAATCAGGATAAAAGGGCGCGATGTTTATCTTTGCGCTAGAGTAAGAATATCACCTATGTAAACCAATCCCTATGCTAAATAAAATTCACTTAGTCGGGCGGGCGGGTAGAGACCCGGAAATTAGATTTTTTGAGACTGGTAAAAGTGTCTGTAACTTTACCCTGGCTGTCAATCGCCGTACTAGCAATCGGGATGAGCCGCCGGATTGGTTTGATTTAGAACTGTGGGGTAAAACGGCTGAAATTGCTGCTAACTATGTCAAAAAAGGGCATCAGGTTGGTATTATTGGTTCCCTGCGTTTCGATCGGTGGAAAGATAAAAATACGGGAGAAGACCGAACGAAGCCTGTGATTCTCGTGGATCAGTTAGAGTTATTAACCTCTAAAAAAGATAGTGAAGCGATGACAGGGGATGACTTTTAATGTTACCCAAGTTAATCATCCACGGTGGTGCTGGGGATAATCCTGATGATAAGGGAGGCATAGCAGAAACTAGGGCTAGTCTCTATCAAATTATTGATGCGGTCTACGGCAAACTCACCGCAGGTATGGACGCGATCGGGGCTGTCACCTATGCCTGTCAATTACTAGAAGATGAACCCCGTTTTAATGCGGGGACTGGTTCCGTTTTGCAGTCCGACGGACAAATTAGGATGAGTGCTTCCCTCATGAACGGTGAGACGCAATGCTTCAGTGGCGTAATCAATGTCAGCCGCGTGCAACACCCGATCGATTTGGCTAAATATTTGCAAACATCCCCCGATCGGGTACTCTCCGATTTAGGAGCACAAGAGCTTACACGGGAGCTAAATCTTCCCATCTATAACCCCCTCACCGATCAGAGGTTAGAAGAATGGCTAGAGGAAAGAAAAACTAACTTCCGCCGCAAAATGGCAACAGTAACCAGGGGCACGATCGGGGCAGTCGCTCTGGATCAGGATGGTAAATTAGCAGTCGGCACCTCCACCGGAGGCAGGGGCTTCGAACGCATTGGTCGGGTGAGCGATTCCGCGACTCCCGCTGGCAACTATGCTACAGAATTGGCTGCCGTTAGCTGTACTGGCGTGGGAGAAGACATTTTAGATGAAGGCTTAGCCGTCAGAATTGTCACTAGAGTTACAGACGGCATGACCCTCCAGGAAGCCTTTAGCAAATCTTTTGCTGAAGCAAGGGCAAGGAAGCGGGACTTCGGTGCCATCGGCATCGATCGATCGGGAGCAATCGCCTGGGACAAAACCTGTGCCGTTATTTTTGCCGCCTACCATAACGGAATAGAGCGGGGAGATACTCTAGGCTAAAGTGACGATCGATACTATGATGATCAAGGGATTCTAGTTATCGCATTATGGCAAACCTTAAAAGTATTCGTGACCGCATCGCCAGTGTCAAAAACACCAGAAAAATTACCGAAGCTATGCGCCTGGTGGCAGCCGCCAAAGTACGTCGCGCCCAACAACAGGTGATCGATGCCCGCCCCTTCTCCGATCGGTTGGCACAGGTTCTCTTCCGCCTCCAAACCCGTCTCAAAATCGAAGATGTCCGCCTCCCCCTCCTCGATCAAAGGGAGGTTAAAACTGTGGGAATTTTGGTCATTTCCGGCGATCGGGGTCTCTGCGGTGCCTACAATACCAACATCATCCGTCGTGCCGAAAATCGTGCCCAAGAACTCAAAGAAAAAGGATTAGACTATCAATTCTTCCTGATCGGTAGAAAAGCAGTGCAATACTTCAGCCGCCGCAAGCAACCGATCGCGGCGAGCTTTACCAATCTCTCCCAAATTCCTAGCGCCAGCGAATCCGCCAACATTGCTACCCAATTTACCGACAGTTTTTTAACCGGTAAAATCGATCGTTTGGAACTGGTCTACACCCGTTTCATCTCCCTGATTAGCTCCCAGCCAGTAATTCAGACCCTGCTCCCCCTCGAACCCCAAGGACTAGAACCCAAGGACGATGAAATCTTTCGTCTGATTATCGCCGGGGGCAAATTCACCGTACAGCGCCAAGCCCTGGAAACTACCGTTACAGATGTGCCCAGGGATATGATCTTTGAGCAAGACCCCGTGCAGCTGTTGGATGCCCTGTTGCCCCTCTATGTCAACTACCAACTCCTGCGCGCCCTCCAGGAATCCGTAGCCAGTGAACTAGCATCCCGTATGACCGCTATGAGCAACGCCAGCGATAACGCATCTGAGTTAGCCAAGGTATTGACTCTTAGTTACAACAAAGCTCGTCAAGCCGCCATCACCCAAGAAATCCTAGAAGTGGTCGCCGGTTCCTCCGCTTCCTAGCTCTTGCCCTTCATGGCAATGGGTAGTAACCTATAGGAACGTGTTCATCCAATCCCATGCCAGCCCCCAATCGTTCCCTCCGTAATACCTTTGCTCGCTACGAGTCCATGCGACTGCAGAGCTTGTTACCCCCAGAACTACAGGCATGGGTCAAAGTAATTCAGGCAGACGGCGTGCGCCCCAAACTTATTTCCTGTGAAGAAGCGGGGGGAGACGAGGTGGTAATTTTAGTGGATATGCCCAAGTGGGAGCGTCTCTCGGAAGACCAGCGCAATCTCTTGTTTTGGCATGAGGTTGCCCGTATTCAGAGTGACAATGTACCCAAGGATGGCTGGGAGATCGCGGCTCTGGCAGTGGGGCTTGGCGGTGCTGTGGGAGAGTTGTGGGTACAAAATGGGGCGTTATTTTTGGCGGCAGTGGCAGTTTGTGCTGTGGCAGGCTTTCAATTGTGGCGCAAGGGCACCAGCAAAAAAGACATCCGTCGTCTAGTAGAAGCGGATCAGGCTGCTATCAGGCTGGCAGTCAAAAATGGCTATAAACTCCCTGATGCCTATAAAAGTTTGGGCACTGCCCTCAAAACTATGCTTAGTCAAGAGAAAGGTAGACAAAAGGTAGTTTTAGAAACTCGACTAGAGGCTCTGCGGGCAGACGCGGCTAGGGCAAGGCGTGCCTATGATGCTTAATTTCGTAGCCTTTTCTTAAACCCTCACCCCAAAAGGGAGAGGGAGATTATTCCCTTGAGCTTGTCGTATCCCATTGACTAGCAAAGTGCAATAATATGGAGAAAAGCTACCAAGAGATGCCCATGGAAAATGATGCCTGTGAAGATTTGCAACGATCGATCGTGGAACTAAAAGCAGAAATTGCCGAACTGCAACAACAAAAGGCGCAGTTAATTGCCACGCAAACAGAAGCTCTGCAACAGTCTTTACAGGCTAGTCTCAGCCTATACGAACAAAAGAAGCAAGAACTGCAAGACCAAATCAATGTTTTACAGCGCAAAGCAGAACGCATCCAGCAGGAGATGAGGACTACCTATGCGGGGGTGTCCCAGGATATAGCGGTGCGGGTGCAGGGGTTTCGCGATTATTTAGTGGGAAGTTTGCAGGATTTGGTCACTAGCGTCGAAAAGTTGGAGTTAGTTCCTGTCCCTCCTGCCACGCCTGCCCCTGAAGTGCCTGCGCCCCAGGAGGTGCCTCTGCTAGCAGAAGATGTCTTTGATGATTACAAGGAAAAGATTACCCAACTCCTCGATCGCTATCGCACCATGCCGGACTACTATGGTCCTGCCTGGAAGTTGCGGCGCACCTTTGAGAAAGTCCACAGCGATCGGGTGGCGGACTGGTTTTTTAAGGCGGCGGGCAGGGGGGCGGTCAGTTCCATGGGCACCAGGTTGCAGAACATTTTAGTGGCTTCGGCTGCCGTGTCGGTGTTGCGGGTGCTCTATGGCAACAGGGTGAAGTTATTGATTTTGGCTACTTCTCCGGAACGACTGGGGGAATGGCGTAGAGGGTTGCAGGATTGCCTGGGCGTGAGCCGGGATGTGTTTGGTCCGATCGGGCATAACTCTATTTGAAGACCCAGAACCGCTGGTAGATAAGGGGGAAAAAATGCTCAAGGAAGACCTGTTGCCCTTGGTGATCATCGATGAATCGGAGGAGTTTATCTTTGTGGAGATGTTGAAATTTCCCCTCTTGATGTGCTTTGCTAAAGACCGTAATGCCAAGACCAGTTATAGTCGAGATTTTGATTTTTAACTATGGAATACACGATCGGTGGTTGTTGTCTACTCATTGCCTATCTTTTGGGTTCTTTGCCTACGGGTTTTTGGGTGGGCAAACTTAAGGGGATTGACATCAGGGAACATGGCTCTGGGTCGACGGGGGCGACCAATGTGTGGCGCACGATCGGCAAGGTTGAAGGGGTGTTTGTCTGGCTGGTGGATTCTTTGAAGGGCTACGGCGCGGTGGTCTTGGCGCTCCATCTCGATCGTTTCTTCCCCCTTTTTAGTGGCAATGAATGGTGGGTAGTGGGCAGTGCCCTGATGGTGTTGCTGGGGCACAGCCGATCGGTGTGGCTGGGCTTTCAGGGGGGCAAGTCGGTGGCAAGTGGGCTGGGGGTTTTATTTGCCCTCAATCCCATCGTGGCGGGCAGTGCCTTTGGGCTTTGGCTAGTCAGTTTGGCAATTTGGCGCACAGTTTCCATCAGTTCCATTTTGGCAGCGGTGGCAACCCCGCTGTTATTTTTGCCCTCGATCGTCATTTATCCTACTTATTATTCACGATCGTGGGGTCTGCCTTTGTCGTGTGGCGGCACAGTAGCAACATTCAACGTTTGTTGGAGGGAACAGAACCAAAAATCTTTGCGGAAACTGCCAAGGAATAACGATGATCGAAAAACAACTAGAAGACTATACAACCAATCACAAAAACGAAGCCTTAGTTATCACGATCGTGGTGGAAGACAGGGAAGAACAACTGATCGTCTTTCGCGGTTTTACCAGTTCTTTGAGTCAAGGCACCCCTGCTGATCCTGAAGAGCCTGTCATTCCCAAGGGGGCAGAAATCAAAAGCATCGATCGGGTAAAAGCGCCCTACAATCCCCAGAACCCTGAGTACATCGATCGGGGTTTATCTTGGTCAGAGTTTCAGTTACTTTTACAAGCATGAAAGAATAAGATGTTACCGCCTTTACCCCTACTCGATCGGTTTGTTTTAGATTGGTTAGCGGAAGACATTGGTTTTACTGACCGCACAACTCAGTCTTTAGTCTGGCAAAATGAACAAAGTTTGGCACGATGGATATTAAAAGCACCTGGTGTAATTTGTGGTTTGACTATTGCCGAGAGGGTATTTCATTTACTTGATCCTGCTTGTCAATTTAAGTCTTTGGTCAAAGAAGGAGAATGGCAAAACCCGGGAAAGGTCATCTGCACGATCGAGGGCAAAACAGCGGCTCTGTTAACGGCAGAAAGAGTAGCCCTAAACAACGTGATGCGACTATCGGGAATTAGCACTACTACTTACATTTTGGCAGACCAAATTAAAGACCTGCCTACCCAGTTAGTCGATACCCGCAAAACTACACCGGGTCTGAGGTTTCTGGAAAAATATGCCGTTTTAGTCGGGGGTGGGAAAAACCACCGCAGTCGCCTAGATGAAGCCGTCATGATCAAAGATAATCACATCCAAGCTGTAGGCTCTATTACCGCCGCCGTGCACCAAGTCCGACGGTATCTACCTATTACTACCACGATCGAAGTGGAAACGGAAACGATCGAGCAGGTCAAAGAAGCAATCCCCCTCCATATCGACATCATCATGTTAGACAACATGGATCAGCAAACGATGAAAGAAGCCATCTCTATGATTCGGCGGCAGAGTCCTCACACCAAAATCGAAGCCTCCGGCAACATCACGATCGATAACATCCGATCGGTGGCAGAACTAGGAGTAGACTACATTTCCACCAGTGCCATGGTGACCCGATCGGGGTGGTTAGACATCAGTATGCGGTTTTAAGCATCCCCTTTTTCCCACAGTTTACTGATATTTTTTTCTAGGCGCTCCTCCGCTTCCGCAAACACCTGCTCATGGCGCTCGATCATCTCCCCTGGATGCAGTTCCAAAATTTTAGTCGATAGGGCAATGCGGTTGCGCGACTCATCAATTTCTGTAATTACTACCCTGACGGCATCCCCCGGCTTAAATAGACGACCGGCATCCCCGATCGGCTTTTGACTAATTTCCTTGTTGTGCAATAACCCCGACACGCCGCCCAAATCGACAAACACGCCAAAGGGACGCAGACCACTCACCGTACCCGTTACCAACTGACCAATACCCAATTGCCCCATAGCGCTAGTTTTAGCCGCCAACTTATGGGACAAAATAATGCGCTTCCGTTCCTCATCCAACTCCATCACCATTACGGGGAGCACCTGCCCCACCAATTTTTCGATGTCATTGCGCTCTACCAACTGCGATCGGGGGATAAAGCCCTGCAAGCCCTCCGCCTCGGTGACCACCCCCCCCTTGTTAGCACTCAAAACCCTTACCTGGAAAATCCGCCCCTCCGTTTGACATTCCTGTAAATTGAGCCAGGACTTTTTGGCATACAACCGGCGGATAGAGAGCTTCACTTCCCCATCTTCGTCCTGGTCGCGGAAGATCAAAAACTCATGCTCCGAGCCGAGGGGAAACACCTCCTCCAACACATCTTCCATGCCGATCACAATCTCTTCCATCGGCAAAAATCCAGGGGATTTACCGCCAATATCCACATAAATGCCCCGTGAATCCCATTGAAATACCTTGCCCTTGACAATTTGTCCCACCTGAAAATTGTAGTCATGGGTTGTCAGAGCTTGGAGAAAATCATCTTCCGAAAATGCAGGAATAGCCTTTCTTGGTGCCATAAGTACTTCAAAATGAGGTGTTAGATAGTTTAACTTACAATTATTCCGATCGGGTAGATTAAACTAGAATCATTAACTCAAAAGTTGAATGGGAGTCAGACGCAGTGAAAAGTCTTCAGTGGTTCTTGGTGACAATAATAATGACCCAGGGCTTGATCTGGGGAACAGTCAGAGCTCAAACCAAAGAAGTGACTGGAGACTTGACCTACAGCGAATTTCTCCAAAAGGTGCAAAGCAAAGAGATAAAATCCATCGAGATCGATCACGATGGCAGGGGGGCAAAAGTTACCCTGCAAAACAACAAAAAGCTGACCGTTGAACTACCCTCCAGGGCAAATAGTGGCGCTCTAATTCAGACCCTGCGCCAAAACCAAGTGGATATTGCTGTGCTCCCCCCGCGCTCCAATACCTCTAGCGGTAGATTATGGATCACGATCGGTATCCCCATCCTCTTTGTCCTGTTCTTAATCCTGATGCTGCGCCGCCTCTCCAATGCTCCGGGCGGTCCTATGCAGACTCTCAATTTTGGGCGCAGCCGGGCGCGCTTTTCCCCCGAATCGAAAACGGGGGTGATTTTTGATGACGTGGCGGGGGTAGAAACCGCCAAGGAAGAGTTACAGGAAGTAGTAAGTTTTCTGAAAGAGCGGGAACGCTTCGATAAGGTAGGAGCCAAAATTCCCAGGGGTGTCCTGTTGGTTGGTCCTCCTGGTACGGGTAAGACCCTCCTGGCAAGGGCGATCGCGGGGGAGGCAGGAGTTCCCTTCTTTTCCCTCTCCGGGTCGGAATTTGTGGAAATGTTTGTGGGGGTGGGTGCCTCTAGGGTGCGGGACTTGTTTGCCCGCGCCAAGGAAAATGCTCCCTGTTTGATCTTTATTGACGAAATTGATGCCGTCGGTAGACAGCGCGGTTCCGGCTTGGGGGGCGGCAATGACGAACGGGAGCAAACCCTCAACCAACTCCTGAGCGAAATGGATGGCTTTCAAACTAATGCAGGGGTGATCGTCCTGGCGGCAACTAATCGCCCTGATGTCCTCGATGCTGCCCTCCTCCGCCCTGGTAGATTCGATCGGCAGATCGTCGTCGATTACCCAGACTACAAGGGCAGGTTAGATATTCTCAAGGTCCATGCCCGCAATAAAAAATTAGACGAACAGGTATCCCTAGAAAATATTGCCCGCCGCACCCCTGGTTTTGCTGGGGCAGATTTGGCGAATTTATTAAACGAGGCGGCCATTCTCACCGCCCGCCGCCGCAAAGAAGCAATAACCGACCTGGAAATTGACGATGCCATCGATCGGGTCACGATCGGTCTTTCCCTCAAACCCCTCCTCGACAGTGTGAAAAAACGCCTGATTGCCTACCATGAGGTGGGTCATGCCCTGCTGCAGACCCTCTTAGAAAATGCCTTTTTGATGGATAAAATCACCATCATTCCCCGCAACGGGGGCATTGGCGGCTTTGTCAAACCCCTGCCCACGGAAGATTACAGCCCTGGTTTTATGACCCAAGCCTCCCTCTTGGACGATATTACGGTGTTGTTGGGGGGCAGGGTCGCCGAAGAATTGATCTTTGGCTACGATGAAGTCACGGTGGGAGCTTCTGGGGATATTGAGCAGATTACCCAGCGCGCCCGCCAGATGGTAACGATGTTTGGCATGTCTGACCTGGGTTTGCTCGCCCTGGAGCGCCCCAACGGCGGTATGTTTTTGGGCAGGGATTTTATGCCCGTCACGGAATATTCTGAAGCTGTTGCCAGCCAGATCGATCGGCAGGTGCGGCAAATTGTCCGGTTTTGCTACGATCGTGCCCACTCTATCCTCAGTGCTAATCTGCCCCTGATGCACCATTTAGTGGAGGTGCTAATTGAAAAAGAAACGATCGAGGGGGAGGAATTCCGCCAAATTGTGGCGCAGTTTACGCCCCTGCCCCAGAAAAAACTAGAGTATGCTCGCACTTAGCCTGGTATATTAAAACTGACTGGTGTGAAGAGTAGCATTCCATGCACAAAAATTTAGCCGTTGTGATGACCACAACCCTGGTAGCAAGTTCTGTGGTGATGGGGAAAGCCTCTGCCCAGGACTGTTTTATGGTAACTTCGACTGGGCAATATATCAGCTTGAGTCACCTCTGTCGCAGTGGTCTACCCAGCAATCCTGGGGTGCCCAAACCCAAGCCCAAGGCTAAACCTACCTCCCCACAGAATCCTACATTGATACAAGGGAATATCCTACTTATCCTGCTTCGGTAAATTTACAGGCATTTTTACGGGTGATTCGCTACGCCGAAGGCACTGCCAGTGACGACGGCTATCAAATTGAATTTACGGGTACAAGATTCTACAATTTTGGCGACCATCCCCGCCGTGTGCGCTGTAGTGGCAGGTTGTGTTCCTCTGCCGCCGGTGCCTACCAGTTTTTAGAAACTACCTGGGATGATGTGGCCCGATCGATCGGGGCGCGGGACTTTAGCCCCGAATGGCAGGATCAGGCCGCGATCGAGTTGATTAGAAGGGAGGGTGCCCTCGCCGATGTGGAAGCGGGCAGAATTGAACAAGCGATCGCTAAAACTGCCAATGTGTGGGCTAGTTTTCCTACCCGCTACGGCGACTACTACGGTTACTATGGGCAGTCCGTGGTGCCCATGGAGTACCTGGTGGGGGAATTTCGCCGCCAGCAATCCCTAGTATCTAGTGGGGGCATCGCCCGTCGTCCTACGGTGAGGCTATCCCGCTAATGTTTCAGCCCCCCCGCTCTATGATGGAATTTTTCCGTCTCAGTCAGGTGTATGGTACACCCAACGATCGGTGCATCACTTTGACCTGGTGGCAGACCAATCGGGGGAATCCCTGCTCTATGTGGATGTGTTGAGTGCCGGAGACGATCGGTGCCGGTTAATTTGCGCCCAGCAGGATATTGACCCTAATTTAATCGCTGGGGGGGCTAGTTTTATGTGGCAGCCCCACGACCAAGACCAGCCCCCCAATCCCGACCAGGCTGCTATTTTGGTAGATGTGCCCCAGGACAGCAGTCACGGTAGGTTGTTACGCAATCAGGGCTATGTAGAAAAAATTCCCGTCGTCAGTCGTTACTGGTTTGGCGAAGACGGCATCTTAACGATCGAGACGGAGTATGAAACTAACCAGGGGCAAGAACGCTGCTGGTTTTTGAGCGAAGACTTTCGCGTCAGGGCGATCACCGTGCGGATGCTGGGGGGCGTTTATATGATGACCTACTGCTCCGAGCGCCGTATGCTCAGTGAAACAAAATTGCGGGAGATGAGTTTGCGCCATCCCCCACTAGCTGACTAGCTTGCCATACTTAAGACCCAGTTGACCAGGGTGCGCACTGGGTAACCCGTGCCGCCGCTGTTGTTGTAACCAGATTCTTTTTCTGTCCACACAGGACCCGCCACATCCAAATGCGCCCAGGCAGTAGTTTTTTCTACAAATTGCTTCAGGAATAGGGCTGCGGTAATGGCACCGCCGTAACGCCCGCCGGCATTTTTACAATCGGCGATGGGGGACTTCATCCCTTCCCAATAGGCTTCTTCTAGGGGCATGCGCCAGAATTTTTCCCCGGCGGCTTTGGCGCTTTGCTCTAGCCTTTGGGCTAACTCGTCATCCGTTGCCCACAAACCGCCGATGCCTTCTCCCAACGCTACAATGCAGGCACCGGTGAGGGTCGCCAAATCCACGATCGCTTTGGGTTCTAACCGATCGGCAAAAACTAGGGCATCCGCCAGGGTCAACCTACCTTCGGCATCGGTATTGTTGACCTCGATCGTTTTGCCGTTAGCCGCCGTGAGAATATCCCCGGGATGCATCGCTCTGCCACTGATCATGTTTTCGCAGGCGGCGATGATAAAGTGAACCTCAAGGTTTTGCGGTTGCAAGGCGCCGATCGTGTGGGCACAACCCAGGGCAGCAGCGGCTCCCGCCATATCGATCTTCATCATTTCAATGCCACTACCGCCCGTTTTCAGGTTCAGCCCGCCAGAGTCAAAGGTCAGCCCCTTGCCCACGATCGCTACTTTGACAGGGTTTTCCCCCTGTTTGTAGGTGAGGTGGATAAACTTAGGCGGCAAGTCCGATGCCTGGGATACCCCCAGAAATGCCCCCATGCCCAGGGCTTGGCACTGCTCCCGTTCCAAAATCTCTAACGCAAACCGATCGGGATGGGCTTGGGCAATCTCCTGGGCAGTTTCTGCTAACTTAGCTGGAGTGACCACATTGGCGGGGGCAGAAACCAATTCCCGCGCCAAAATTACCCCTTCACAGACCAACCGCCCTCGATCGATGCCAGCCTGGGCATTAGACTCCAACAGCTCGATCGTTTCTAGGGTAGGCTCGTTTTTATCCTCCTCCTCCGATTTAGACTTAAAGCGCTTGTCTTGGTGAGAAGCCAACAAAACTCCCTCTGTAACCACTTGTGCCGTCAGTTCAGCATCGGCATTGAAAAGAGGAAAATGAAGGGCAAGGGTTTTAACTTTCGCCTGGTTAGCCCATTTAGTGGCTTGGGCGGCGGCTTTGCGCCAATTATCCGTATTAGCCTTTGCCGGTTCTCCTAAACCAATCAGCATCACTTTTTTGATCTGGCTGCCAGTTCCCACCCTGCCAGAGACAGAAGTATTGACATCCCCCTTGAATTTTTGCTCGGCAATTAATTCCTGTAAAGTACCTCCAAGGCGCTCCCGATCGAGGTCTTGTAATTGCGGACTCAACTCACCGCTGTACATCGACAATACTAAAGCATCCCCAGACCATGTTTGAGGAGTGGCACTAACTGCGCGAATTTCCATGTAACTATGCACTATAAAGTCATGCCTATATTAAAGCAAAATTTAGATATTAGGATAGAACGTCAGGAAATCAGCAATTTTCTCTGACCTAGTCCTAATTTTGACCGTGGATGACTAATAGTAATCTCGGTGAATTGTAGGGAAAGTGAACTACCACCGATAAATCGGGGG
>PHFO01000009.1 GCA_002861535.1 Cyanobacteria bacterium M5B4
TGCCTTCAGCAATCCCTTGAGCTATGCCTTCTGTAAGCCCCTGTCTTCTTCCCTCTGCTAAACCCTCCTCCATGGCTTGTCTCCGCAAAAAACGATAGGTAGACGATTCTTCCATGATGTCGCTCCTGAGTATTTCTTTTATTATATTACCTCGTAATCGCAAACCTGCAAGGATGTAGGTGTGAATTGACAAACTACTTTTTAAGTTTCTGTCTTCGATACTGGAGATGGTTTGGGCTACATTCCTTAGAGTTGCAGTTGGATTATTTGTATTAGTTAAGATCGCTAGGGGTAGAAGTCCTAGCGTTTTTTGAAAGGGTAGTGTTGGTTGTTCCCAGAGCCTAACTACTTGGAAACTATGGCTAGTGTTTTGCTCTTGAAATTGGGTTTGTTGCACTAAACTTGACTTGGTTTCACACAAATAAATGACAATTTGGCGGATGGTTTTATTGGGATACTTCCTATAAAGTCTGCTCCAATAGTTCAGCATCCGAAATGGTATAGTTGCATCTGGTCTAGTCTGAAATTCTAGGTGTAGAATTTCAGACTCTGACTGCAAGAATATAACAGAATCAGCCCTAATTGGCTCTGCAGTTAGTTCTGATGCTTCTAGGGTAGATAGGGAAATTGGTTTATTCAGCAGCCAGGTAGCAAAATCGTGGGAAAATTGCTCTACTAAGTACTTACAGGTGTTGTCATACATCGATTTTGTTGAGTAATTTCTCTACCAGTCCGACCTCTATGGTTTGGCAAAAGCTAGAGATTTGGCATCTTCAAATAGAAATTCATAGAGGAAACGCTCTGCCCATTCATGCCCGAAGTAACTACTAAATAAACCGGAGGCTGGATCCCGATCGGCGCTGTATTGATCGTAGTTTTGTTGGGCTTGAATAATGACTTGGGGATCGGCAACTACTGTAGCCCGATCGAGTAAATCCCAGTAGAGGGATAAATAATCTTGAAATGCTTGAAATACTCTGGTAGATATGGTCTCCCGATCGGTTTTAGCAAATAACAAATACTTGGAAAAATACTGATTGGCATCGTAGAATTTCATCTCTAGGTTTTGGCATAAGTCGGGATAACGATCGTGTAAACTCTTGAGGGGGTAGATATACTTGTCCAAGTATTCCTGACTTTGAAATAGGGGCTGAAAATCCATCACGATTAAGTTTTTGACCTGCCCAAAGGAAAGAAAATCAATACCTAATAGGGGCAATTCATAGCGGGGATGGGGATAAATTACACTGTTGAAAATCTGGGCACTAGTTCCCGCATCGATATAGGTGTAGCGAATTTTACGCAACTGGTCGCATTCGTAGCACCAACTTCTAATCGTGGCAGGATGCTTGCCCCGATTGCTGGTCTTGGCTTCTAGTCCGGGGGGGATAGGACGACTACGCAGTTCAAAACGGGCAAATAGAGATTGTTCTAAATAGGCTAAAAAAGGCTGATACATACTAAAATTACTTACTATTTAGTTCAGCTTAAGGGAACTAGAGTGAGATTGTCCGATCGTTAAGATATGTGAAATAATCCCAGGGCTTACCCCAGCAGTGAGAAGCTAGGCGGGTCAATGAGGGTCTGAGTTCTAAACTTTCTAAAAACTTCTCGATGGGAGACGGCTACCCAAGGCTCGATTTCTGCGATCCTTAAAGGGGTAGGAAAGACAACTGATGAATTTGTTTACGCAAAGGTCGTAATTATGAAGAAAATTATTGGGCTAATTTGGGGCTTTTCCTTGCTGGGGCACAGTGTGTACGCAAATACCACGATCGAGTTAAATGGCAGGGCTTACAGTGCGCCATGGAAAAAAGACGAGAAGGGACAGATATTTGTGCAAGACCATTGGGTGAGACGACACTTAGGCGCTACTTTTTTAAGCTCCGATCGCCCCGATCGACAACGCTATCAGTGGTATGGTAGTCCCGCCTTTGCCTCCGCCGTGCTGGAGTCAACCAGTCGCCTGCTACAGATCGATGCTTTTAAGCAGGACTGGCGCACTGAAACCAGTGGCAATACCCTCAAAATTTTTACTCCCGATACCGCGATGACGGAGATGCGGCGCAATAGTACGGTAACAGGAGAGAGAATCACCCTTGCCCTCAGTCGTCCCACGCCCTGGCAACAGACCCTCAGTGGCAATCAATTAACTATCACTGTCGATGCCATCGGCATACCCCCCAATTTAGACAAACTGACCCAGCCCACCGATCGGATTCCTAGCCTTAAACTGCAAAGTAAGGGCAAAGAGTTGACCCTAGCCCTGCAATTCAATCCCCAACTGATTCCCCAAGTGCGCACCTTAAGTAATCCCCCCCGCTTGGTGATCGATTTGGAAGAAGGTTATCTGCCGCCTGCGCAAAAGATCAGTTGGCAGCCGGGCATCACCTGGCGCGAAGAATGGGTAAGCCTCAAGGACAAACGCTTCCAGCTATATGCCCTGGAAATTAACCCCCAAGTCAAAGGCATTGGGTTTAAGCCCCTCTGGGCAAATGCAGGTATGACAGGAAATGCCTCCCTTGCCACGATCGCTACCAATGCTAAAGCGGTAGCTGCCATCAATGGAGGCTTTTTTAACCGCGATCGGCAATTACCCGTTGGTCCCCTCAAGCGGGATGGGGTTTGGTACGCTGGGGCTGTATTTAAGCGGGGAGCCTTTGCCTGGAACGATCGTGGCGAATTTGTCTTCGATCGGTTAGACTACAGCGAAACAATTACAACCGGCAACGGCGAAAAAATTAAGCTCACCAATCTCAACAGTGGCTTTGTGCAACAGGGCATCGCCCGCTATCTGCCTAGTTGGGGAGAATATACCAATCTTACAGACAACGAAACGATCGTTGCTATTCAAAACAATCAAGTGATGCAAAGCGCTACAGCGGGAGAAAGTTTAACCCAAAAATTCCCTATCCCCAAGGATGGTTATCTTTTGGTAGCCCGCCAGGTAGCAGACATCTCCAAATTATTACCCCTGCAAACTAATGTCAAAGGGGAAGTGGTCGTCCGTCCCCAGGCATTTAATCAGTTGCCCCATCTGTTGGGGGCGGGTCCCCTCCTCATCAAAGACGGTAAACCCGTGACAGATGCCCTTAAGGAGGGCTTTTCTAAAACCTTTAGTAGTCAGTCTGCCCCGCGCAGTGTAGTAGCTAAGCTTAAGGGAGGAAATCTGTCCCTGATGACAATTTATGGTAGTCCTACCCTAGAACAGACGACTAAAATCCTACAGCAACTGGGGGCGATCGATGCCCTTAATTTGGACGGCGGCGGCTCTAGTGGACTGTGGTTAGGCGGCGCTACCCTCGATCGCCAAGGCGAAACCCGATCGATTCACAACGCTTTGGGAGTCTTTATCGAATCATCTAGCGCCAAGGCAGATTTTTAATGGTCTCAAGACCTCTTCCACCGCGGGAGAGGGCAAAGCTAAAACCGATCGGCAGTGTTATTCGCAAACCCTCCCCAAAAAGGAGAGGAAAGTCCTCCCGCAAGGATGAGGGGAAATTTGGACTTGGCACAAGTCCTATTTGAGCTTAAGATTGACCTATTGAGTTTCAGGGACTGATATGGCTGATACGTCCGTAGCCACAGATCAACCTTTAGAGAAGTGTGTTTCTGCCACCTTCAAAAGTGAGTCTAAATTGCAAGAGGCGGTAAAGAGACTACTCGATCGGGGCATCTCCCAGGACAACATTTCTATTATGGGGCGTAATTTCCAAACAGAAACCAGGATTACCGGTTTTATTACCAAGCAAGACGTAATTTTAGATAGCTTTGCCAGTGGTGCCCTCTATGGGTCTTTATTTGGTTCAGTACTGAGTTTAGTAAGTGGGGTAGGAGTTCTCTTCATTCCTTTTATAGGGTCAGTAGTGGCAGCAGGTCCTTTGGCAGCGGCTTTACTAGGGGCTACCAGCGGTGCTTTGTACGGCGCTCTGGGAGCGGGCTTAGGTTCAGTGCTAATGTCCTTTGGTATGCCCCAGGAACGGGCAGCCATCTATCAAACTAGGGTACAAGCGGGAGAGTTTTTACTGGTGGTAGAAGTGCCTGCTGCCAAATCAGGGGAGATTTTTCTACTCCTGCAAGGTGTTGGCGGTGAGGAAGTAGCTACTTCGGATATGCAAATTCCCAAAGGCACGGAAGGTAAGCTGGTGAGTACAGATTCCATTTCGCCGGAAATGAGGGTTGACATGTCGGAAGAAGCCCAGCAGACTTTTGTGGAAGTCTACAATCAGGCTCTGGAGCAATCCGCAGAACCTAACAATGCTCTTAAAAAAGCATGGGAAAAAATCCGCCAACTCTTCAATCGGGATGACAAAGGTATATTTTCTAAACGCAAGTAATGATCTATCTGCCAGTCAGTCTTTTGTTATTTCTGGTCTTGATTCTGACTCTACCATTTCTATGGTTGATCATCACGATCGATGTCCTGCGGATTGCTGTTGCTAAATTGGGCTTTCCCCCAGAAGTGTCTCTGCTTATTCTCCTCGCTATTGTGGTGGGTAGTACTATCAATATTCCTCTCTATGAAAAGGTATCTCGAATTGCGGTGGTGCCAGATTCCCTGGAATTATGGACTACTCGGTTTTTTGGGGTATTCCTTTGCGGCAGATTGAACAGAAAACGATCGTGGCTTTGAATGTGGGGGGAGGAGTTATACCCGCTTTATTGGCAATTTATCAGTTCAGCCGCGCTAATCCTGTTTTGATTTTATTGGTGACAGTAGTAGTAACGATCGTGAGTTACTATTCTGCCCAGGTTGTGCCTGGGATTGGCATCCAAATGAATGCCCTAGTAGCGCCCCTCACCGCAGCAATGACTGCCCTATTGTTAGCAGGAGGAAATGCTGCCCCGATCGCTTTTGCCGGTGGAGTTTTAGGTACGTTAATCGGTGCTGACTTACTGCACTTACCAGAAATTGAACGTATGAGTCCTGGTATTTTAAGCATTGGCGGCGCTGGCGTTTTCGATGGCATTGCTCTGTGTGGTCTGTTAGCTCTACTGCTGATTTAAGCCAAGACTTAGACAACATAAAAATTCTCCTCATCCCTCAATCCCTTCTCCTACAGGGGGGAGAATACCCTCTCCCTTTTTGGGAGAGGGCTAGGGTGAGGGTTCCAGAAAAAGCAACGTTTCCTGTTAAGAAAATCAAGCCCCATTTTCCCCTGACAGTATGAAAGATAACAATTCTTTGAGTACAGTTTGCTACAATTTTGCCTTAGTTTTTTAGATGTTTTATGGAACTCTCTCACCGTCTTGACCAGGTTGCGCCTTCCCTTACTTTATCAATTTCTAGTCGGGCGATGGCACTAAGACAGGGGGGTATTAGAGTTTGGGATTTTAGCGCGGGGGAGCCGGACTTTGACACCCCCGCACCAATTAAAGAGGCTGCGATTAGGGCGCTCCAAGCAGGTAAGACAAAGTATGGTCCAGTCACTGGTATTGGCGAACTCAAACAAGCAATTACCGATCGGTTGTACCAAGACCAACAGTTACGCTATCAGCCCGATCAAGTCATTGTTACTAACGGGGGCAAGCAATCTCTCTACAACTTATTCATGGCTCTGCTTAATCCAGGGGATGAAGTTTTGATCCCTAGTCCCTATTGGGTCAGTTACCCGGAAATGGCGAAATTAGCAGGAGCAGAGCCTATTTTTCTGCCTAGTTCCTGGAAGCAGGACTATAAAATTACTGCCCCCCAGTTGGCAGCTAAACTCAGTGCCAAGACTAAATTATTTGTATTCAATTCCCCTGCTAATCCCACAGGCAGTGTCTATAGCCCCCAGGAGGTGGAAGCGATCGCCCGGGTGTTGACGGAGTATCCCCAGGTGTGGATTGTAGCTGACGAAATTTATAGCAAAATTGTCTATGCTCCTGCGGTGCATTGCAGTATTGCCCACTATCTCCCCGATCGGACTTTAATTAGTAGTGGGTTCGCTAAAGCCTATGCGATGACGGGCTGGCGGGTTGGCTATCTGGTGGGGGATCGGGAGATTATTCAAGCGACAGCTAAACTGCAAAGCCATAGTACCTCTAATGTATGTACCTTTGCCCAGTACGGCGCTCTTCATGCTCTTAATGATTCCCAAGACTGCGTCGAGCGGATGCGGCAATCCTTTGAGCAACGGCGGCAATTGACCTATAGTTTACTTTCTGCTATCCCCCATCTGCAGTGTCCTTTCCCCCAGGGAGCGTTTTATGTATTTCCCAACATCGCCGAAACCGGCTTAAATTCTTTACAATTTTGTCAACAGTTGCTTGACCAGTACCAGGTGGCGCTTGTGCCCGGCATTGCCTTTGGTGCCGATGACTGCGTCAGATTCTCCTATGCTACAGACCCCCTCACGATCGAGGAGGGTTGCGGGCGCATTCGCGAATTTATGCTCAACCTATTCGCCCTGCAGACGCAATAATAGATAGCCCAAACCGATCGCTACCATGACCAGCACCATCGATAACACCACTGCGTTTGTAAATTCACCCATGACTTTAACCTCCGTTACAATTGAGCCCCATTCTACCAAAAGAAGTAGACAGATGCCCCTATTGATTTGCGCTAAGATGCAGAAAATGTTGGAAATTGCTATGATTCGTCCCCTTGTGATTGCCCTGTTGGTTTTAGTTTGTCCTGGTGTAGGGGCAGCGGAGCTATTACCGGAACTAAAAGCTACGATCGCTGCCCTTGATCAGAGTGCCAGTGAACGAAACCTCGATCGTCTGACCGGTTATTTCGCGCCCCAATTCAAGAACGGTGACGGCATCACCTTAGACCAGCTAAAAACAAACTTGACTAGCCTGTGGAGTCGTTACGACCGCATAGAATATCAAACCACGATCGATGGTTGGGAGCAAAAGGATAGTGACTACATCGTCAAAACTACCACCAAGATTAAGGGTCTAAAGCCGAAGGATAAGACCGATTTTGTCCTAGAAGCCCAAATTAGTGCCGAGCAGACCTACCGCAAAAATAACAGCCGTTGGCAGATCGTCAGCCAAAATATCCTCGCTGAGCAGAGTACCCTGCGATCGGGGGAAGACCCCCCCCAGGTAGAACTAAGACTGCCCCAGCAAATTGGCGTAGGGCGCAACTATGCCTTCGATGCCATCATTACCAAGCCCCTGGGCAACAGTCTTGTCCTGGGCGCTACCTTCGATGAAGCCGTAAATGCTAATAATTATTTCCGCGAACGATCGGTAGACCTGGTACCCCTGAGAGCGGGGGGAATTTTTAAGATTGGCAGTGCCCCCTTCCAACCAGGCAATCGCTGGATTTCCGCAGTCCTGGTACAGGAAGGAGGCATCACGATCGTCAGTCAGAGGCTCAGGGTCAGCACCAATTTCACCGGCAATCAATATACCCCCCTTCCCGACCTCCCCAACACTCGCCGTCTCCAACCCAAAGCCCCCAAAAATCTATGATCACTAACCTCGATCGCGTCCAAGTCCTCAGCGAAGCCCTGCCCTACATCCAACAATTTGCCGGCAGAGTCATGGTAATCAAGTACGGCGGTGCTGCCATGAAAGACCCCAGCCTCTCCCAAAAAGTGATGCGGGACATAGTCCTTTTGGCATCCATGGGAGTAAACCCCGTCGTAGTCCACGGCGGCGGGCCCGAAATCAACATCTGGCTGGAAAAATTAGGCATCGAACCCCAATTCCTCGACGGCTTGCGGGTAACAGATAGTGCCACTATGGAAGTAGTGGAGATGGTATTAGTGGGCAGAGTCAACAAAAAATTGTCGAACTGATCAACCTAGAAGGCGGCTCAGCAGTGGGACTATGCGGCAAAGACGGCAACATCATCAAAGCCCGTTCCCAGGGCAGAGAAGAAATCGGCTTTGTGGGCGAAGTCAGCACGATCAACACCCAACTCCTCGAAGCCCTAATTCAAGGCGGGCACATCCCCGTCATTTCTAGCGTTGCCTCCGACGAAACTGGTCAGGTCTACAACATCAACGCCGATACTGTAGCAGGGGAAATTGCTGCTGCCATGGGAGCTGAAAAACTCCTCCTCCTCACCGATATTGCTGGCATCCTGGAGGACTACCACAACCCAGACAGCCTCATTCGCAGTTTGACTATTTCCCAAGCGCGGGAGTTAATTCACCGCGGTATTGTCAGCGGCGGCATGATTCCCAAAGTGCAGTGTTGCGTGCGTTCCCTAGCCCAGGGAGTCCGCGCTGCCCATATTTTAGATGGCAGGGTGCCCCATTCCATTTTGTTGGAAGTATTTACTAACACCGGTATCGGCACTATGATTTACTGATGGGATTTAAGCTAAAGTAGCAACATAATCCATCAATAGCTCTATGCGAAACGCTCAAGAAATCAATCAAAACCTTATCATCGCGCTAGGCTTTGCTGCCGCCATCCTGTTCCTCCTGTTTTCGGCAGGTCCCCTTGTGGTAGTGGGGGCGGGCTACCGCGGTGTGGTAATGAATTTCGGCAAAGTCCAAGACACCATCCTCGATGAAGGATTACACTTCCGCATCCCCGTGATGACCGACATCAAGCAACTCAGTGTGCGGGTGCAAAAAACCGACATTCTCGCCCAAGTAGGGTCAAAGGATTTACAGGATGTAAAACTAGATGTGGCAGTGAACTGGCATATCGACCCCCTCAAAGTCAATAAGCTCTATCAAAACGTGGGCGATGAAAATCAAGTAATTAACCGTATTCTCATTCCCGCTGTAGGGGAAGTAGTCAAAGCGGCGGCGGCGAAGAAAAATGCCGAAGAAATTCTTACCAAGCGCCCGGAACTTAAAACGGAGATCGACGATAGCCTCGATGAAAGGTTAGGCAACTACGGCATAATTTTAGACAGTGTGTCCCTATTAGATGTAGACTTTTCTACGGAATTTGCCAACGCGATCGAGCAAAAACAAATCGCTGAGCAGGAAGCCCAACGGGCAGCCTATATCGCTCAAAAGGCGGAGCGGGAAGCCGAAGCCGAAGTCAACCGCGCCAGGGGTAGGGCAGAGGCACAGCGATTGCTGCAATTGACCCTCACCCCTGAAGTGCTACAAAATAAAGCGATAGAAGCCTGGGACGGCAAGTTGCCCACTGTTTACGGCGGTGAACCCCTCCCCTTCCTCAACATTGATCTAATGGGACTGCAAAAACCACAAAATGGGCAAGTGGCGCCATAATTTTCCTGCCCTCTGCGGAGTCCTTACCCTGGGGATGCTCTACACCCTGGTGATTTTTGCCGGCTTTTTTGCCCCTATGGCTTTAATGAAACTGACCCCAATGGTTCCCTGTTGCCCCCTACCCCCATCTACTGGCTCAATGTCAACAACCGATCGGGTTTTTATGTCTATCCCGCTACCCAGGGGGCAGTGGATTTGACCACGGGGGAGCGCACCATTACGATCGATCGCAGTCAACCCACCCCGATCGAGTTTTGGCGCAGGGGCAAGCTATTTACCACTACAGGAGTCGGCAAAGTCCATCTTCTGGGCACCGATGAACAGGGCAGAGACCAACTGAGTCGCCTACTCTACGGCGGTAGGATCAGTTTATTTATTGGTATCGTGGCTACGGCAATTTCCTTCACGATCGGTACCCTTGTCGGCACGATCGCCGGCTATTTTGGCGGCTGGGTAGACCTAGTGCTGATGCGTCTAGCCGAAGTATTGATGTCCGTACCCAAAATTTACCTTCTGGTGGGGCTAGCGGCAATTTTGCCCCCCCAGTTAACCAGCACCCAGCGCTTTTTATTAGTGATCTGCGTCCTCTCTAGTGTGGGCTGGGCGGGACTATCCCGTTTAATTAGGGGCAAGGTGCTATCTCTGCGGGAGCGCCCCTATGTTTTGGCCAGTAGGGTGATGGGAGCCAGTGCCCTCCGCACTATGATTCGCCATATTATGCCCCAGTTGAGTACAGACATTATTATTTTGGCAACCCTAGAAATCCCGGGGCTGATTGAGGCAGAATCGGTACTGAGTTTAATTGGCTTAGGAATTCAACCACCAGACCCATCTTGGGGTAACATGTTATCTATTGCCACTAATCCCGCCGTGATTGTGTTCCAGCCCTGGTTAATTTGGTCGCCGGTAATGCTCATTATTGCCACTACTTTAGCCTTTAACGTGGTAGGAGACACCTTAAGGGATATATTTGACAGTAAGTCTGTTTCTAGTTGAGTGAATAACCATGCAGTATTTGACCGAAGTTAGAAAAACCAAGGCTTTTGTGGGCGAGAAAGCGGAGTTAAAACTCCTTGCCAAAAACACTTCTGAGAATAACTGGATCGCTATCAACGTGGAACAGATTGTTCCTGTCCCTGATAGCAACCTTGCCAAAGACCTCAAGGACGGACAACTTGCCATCGCTGATTTAGTCGGCACCAATAATGACATAAAATCCCTGCAAGATGCCTCTCGCCGGTTAGTGCAGATTCTGCAAAACTTCGGCAAATTACAGGAAAAATTCAAAGCCGGTGAGCAGGAAATTGAACAGTGGAAACAGTCCCTCACCTTTCAGACCCAGGAGGTGCAAAGGCGCGAAATTGAAGTAGAAGAACGGGAGCGGGAACTAGAGCAACTAGAGGCACGCAAAGAAGAAATTGAATCCCAACTAGAAAAATTCGATCGGGAACGGGAAGAAGTCCTGCGGTTACGGGAAGAAATCCGAGCCAAGGAGCAGGAATTTGCTCAGCGCGCCACAGCCCTGAGTGCAGAACAAGCCCAGGAGTTGCGGGACTTAGTCAGACAACTGTCTAGTACTAACTTTAGTTTCCCTGCGATCGAGGAGAAGATCAACACCTGTTTAGAGACGATCTATAAGCGTCAGGAGGTTCTAAACGAATTTTGGCGGGAGTTGGAAGGACAACGAGAGCGGGTGACCCAGGCGCAGCAGGAGGTAGAAGCGGCAAAGCGCCACCTAGATAGTTTTTTGGTGGAATGGAAACAAGTACAGAGCCTATTGATTGAAACCCAAGTGGAATTAAAGTTACGCAAGGAGCAGTTGCAACCCAAGGAAAATATTGCCCAAATCTTGCGGACAGCGCACCAAGCCCAGATGGAACTATTCCAAAATTCTAGCGAAGCCATTGTGCTTTTAAGCGGCTCTGCGGGTTTGTTGTCGGCGGAGGAAGTAAAGCGCTTACAAGAAATCCCGATCGAGGAGTTAGAAGAAATCATTACTGCCTCCCAGGCGGAACTGGAAAAAGCCCTCAACTTTGTCAATTTACAAGAGGATGAATTGGCTGCTATTGAGGGGGACATTGCCGAAATTTCTAATAAAATTGCCTTGGCGAATGAGTTTGAAAAACTAGAACTAGAAGCAGAGAAGGAATCTCTAGAAGAAGAGTACCGCGCCCAGGAGAACTCCCTCCAGGGTCAACGGCGTGGTTTGCAAGAACGGGAGTCGATTTTAGAACAACAACGGCGTATTTTAGAAAAACGTATGGGTTCTGATACGGTTGATCCTTTAGAACTACTTCGCCCGATCGTGTTGGAACTGGAGACAATGCAACAACAGACTGATGATTCCCTGGCTTCTTTACAGAAGCAGATTGAATCCGATCGGGCTGTGATTAAGCAACAAGAAAACCTGGTCGGGGAGCAAAAACAACTACAACAAAAGAAGCAATTAGAACTAAAGCAGGCAGAGGAACAATTAGCGGAAAAAATCAGACTCCACGCGGAAGCGCAGGGCAAATTAAATTCCTTGGAACGCATTTTACGCCCCGTCCAGGACATTATTGACGCGGTGCGTCCCATGCTGGAACAGGTCAAAGGGGAGTTAGCCCAGGGCAATCCAGAGGTGTTAAAACAGTTGGAACAAAAGATTAACGCTCTAATTGACGATGATGCTCCTAAGTGGTAAGAAAAAGCCCCTCGATCGGTTACAGGATCGGTTCTTAGCGATTCTGGGGAAACAGAGGGTATTGCGTACCTTTTCTGACCTCCTGCCCTACGAGTGCGACGGACTGACCAGCTACAAACAAAAGCCAGGAATAGTAGTGTTACCCCGATCGACGGAGGAAGTAGCGCAAATTTTACGGCTGTGTTACCAGGAAGGAGTACCCTACGTAGCGCGGGGAGCGGGCACTGGACTGTCGGGGGGAGCTTTACCCCTAGAGGATTGCGTCCTGATCGTCACTGCCCTAATGAAACAGATTTTAACGATCGATGGGGATAACCAGCGCATTGTAGTGCAACCAGGTGTGGTAAATAACTGGGTGACCCAGGCGGTAAGCGGGGCGGGATTTTATTATGCTCCCGATCCCTCCAGTCAGAGTGTATGCACGATCGGGGGCAACATTGCCGAAAATTCCGGGGGTGTCCATTGCCTCAAGTACGGCGTGACCACCAATCACGTATTAGGGATGAAGTGGGTTTTACCCGACGGCACCATTACCGAAGTAGGGGGAATTGTGCCAGAGATGCCGGGCTTCGACTTTTGCGGCTTGATGGTAGGCTCCGAGGGCACCTTAGGCATTGCCACAGAAATTACCCTGCGCTTACTCAAAACCCCAGAAGCAGTGCGGGTACTGTTAGCGGACTTCGATCGGGTAGAAGCGGCAGGGGCGACAGTTTCCGACATCATTGGCGCTGGCATCATTCCCTCTGGCATGGAAATTATGGACAGGATGAGCCTAGAAGCGGTGCAGAGTACGGGTGCCAGTTGCTGTTATCCCGCCAACGCCGAAGCAATTTTGCTAATTGAAGTAGACGGCATCGCCCCAGAAGTAGAAGCTTACAGCGAAGCAGTCGCCCGCCTGTGCTACAAGAACGGAGCCAGACAGGTAACCACCGCCGCCACCCCAGAAGAACGCCTGCAACTGTGGAAAGGGCGCAAAGCCGCCTTTGCTGCCATGGGTAAACTCAGCCCCAACTACTATGTGCAAGATGGGGTGATCCCGCGCACCCAGTTGTCCCATGTGTTAGCCGAAATTAGCCAGTTGGGTGATAAGTTTGGCTTCAAGGTAGCGAACGTGTTTCATGCCGGGGATGGCAACTTGCATCCTCTGATTTTGTATGACCAATCCATCCCAGGGCAGTTAGAGCAGGTAGAACACCTGGGAGGGGAAATTCTCAAACTCTGTGTGCGGGTAGGGGGTAGCATTTCGGGGGAACATGGCATTGGTGCAGACAAACGTTGTTACATGTCCGAGATGTTTTCTCCCCAAGACCTAGAGACAATGCAATGGATTAGAAAAGTATTTGACCCAAAATTTAGCTAATCCCACCAAAATTTTCCCCAGTCCCCGCACCTGTGGCGAAAGTGCTAGGGTGCCCCTCACCGATCGGTTGTCTGCCCTGGAGTTATTTTAGGCATCGTTTCCTCAGACCCTCTCCCTCAAAAAATCGAGGACTTACGCTGAGGAAAAATTCCCCTCAAGCCCTGAGCTTGTCGAAGCAGGTTAAACGCCTTCCACAGTTTGTTCTAGTTGATACTCTTGCCAGAGCTTGTTGTAAAGTTCCGAACTAGCCAACAATTCTTGATGGGTTCCTATTGCTTGCATGTGCCCCCGATCGAGTAACAAAATGCGGTCGCAATTCATTGCGGCAGAGAGTTTATGGGTGATAAAAATGACAGTTTTATGGCGGGGCAAATTCACTAAAATATTAGTCGCCGTTTGATTATCCACACTAGAAAGAGCATCATCTAGCACCAAAATCGGTGCATCCATCAACAGCGCGCGGGCAAGGGCGGTGCGTTGCCGCTGTCCCCCCGACAGAGTAATACCTCGTTCCCCTACCAAGGTGTCATACTTCTTGGGAAAGTAGAGAATCTCCGATTGGATGTGTGCCTGCTCGGCGTAGTATTCCACCTGGGACAGAGGGGCATCCGGTTTGCCGTAACGGATGTTTTCCACGATCGGCAGACTAAACAGAAAACTCTCCTGGGGCACATAGGTCACGATCGTGCGCAGGTCTTGCACCCGCATTGTCGTTATATCAACGTCATCGATAAAAATAGTACCTGGTTTTACTTCTTGCAGACGGGGAATCAAATTAGCCAGGGTCGATTTACCGGAACCGATCGCGCCAATGATTGCCAGAGTTTCCCCCGGTTCTACAGTAAAACTGAGGTCTTGCAAAGCCGGTTCCTTTGCTCCAGGATAAGTGAAAGACAAATGACGAAACTCAATTTTTCCTTTTATGTCTGACAGATTGATCGGTCGGGCATCAGGAGGATCAACAATAGCAGGAGGGACAGTTAAAATACCTTCCACCCGATCGATGCTGACTTGACCCCGTTGAATAATCGTGATCGTAAAACCCAACAAAGCCGTAGGAAAAGTAAGATAACCAACATAACGCACCAGACGAATCAAACCATCTAATTCAAAACCCGGCGTTTTGTTAATTAACATCCAGCCCCCCACACCCAAAATCACCAACAGACTCAAGCCCACAATCCCACCTAGCAGGGGAAACAGCAAGTTACGAGTCCGCGCCATTTGCAAATTAGCTTCTAACAGTAATTCGTTTTGTCTTTGAAATGCCCGTCTTTCATTTTCTTCTTGGGCATAGGTTTTAATTAACGCCATACTGTTGAGGTCTTCTTGTAAAAGTGTGCTCACATCTGACAAACGCTCTTGCACTTCCTGTTGTTCATCCCTCATTTTGCCGCCAAAAGACTGTACCAACAGCATCATAAAGGGATAGGGAGCCAGAGCTAAAAGTGTCAGTCTCCCATCGATCGCCACCATTGCCGGCAGAGTCAGACCGTAGGCAAACAGCGTATTTGCCAAACTAAGCAAAGCAAAACCCAACAAACGCCTGATATTTTCCACATCACTGGTGACAATACTGATAATGTCCCCCGCCGACTGTTGATTAAAATAACTGGGGGGCAAAACCAACAGATGATTAAAAATTTTGCACCGGAGGTCATACTCCACACTGCGCCCAATGCCGAAAATCCACATCCGCGATGCCATGCGAATCACCCACATCAGGGAAGCCAGCCCCGCAATTAAACCGACGTAAAAAAATAACTGCCCCGGGGAAATATTTTTTTCTAAGCCCTGGATCACTAAGCCTAAGATTTCCGTAATTCCTACCGCTAAGCCATTGACTACCAGTAAAGCCCCTACCCCCAGTGCCAGGGGGATGTAGTGGGGACGGAGATATTCATTTAGTTGCGTTAGAGATAGACGAGACATTACAGCCCTTTGCAGTTGTGAGCTTATCTTAGCCCAGCCGATCGGGGAATTATTCCCCCAAAATCCATAAATTGATATGATTGCTACAGGTTCTAACTGAGTAAGTATGTATATTGTGCAAGTTGCCTCAGAGTGTGCCCCAGTAATTAAGGCGGGGGGACTAGGGGATGTGGTCTATGGGCTAAGCCGTGAGTTGGGCAATCGGGGTCACTGTGTAGAGGTGATTTTGCCTAAATATGACTGTATGCGATTCGATCACATCTGGGGTCTCCACGATGCCTATCAAGATATGTGGGTGCCCTGGTACGGCGGCGCAATTCACTGCACAGTATTGTGTGGCTGGGTGCATGGGCAGTTATGTTTTTTATTGACCCCCACTCCGGCGATAATTTCTTCCAACGGGGGCATTACTACGGCGCGATCGATGACCATATGCGCTTTGCTTTTTTTAGTAAGGCGGCTTTAGAGTTTTTACTGATCACTAACAAACGTCCTGATGTCATCCACTGCCACGATTGGCAGACTGGTCTATTACCGGTCATGCTCTACGAGATGTACAAGTTCCATGGTATGGAGAACCAACGGGTATGCTATACCATCCACAACTTCCGCCATCAGGGGGTATGTGGACCAGAACCCCTCTGGGGGACGGGCTTAAACCGCGAAGACTACTACTTCCACTGGGATCGGCTCCAGGATAATCGCCATCCTACGGCAATTAACTTTATGAAAGGGGGCATTGTCTACTCCAATTATGTGAATACGGTGTCGCCCCACCATGCCTGGGAGGCTCGCTTTAGCGATGTCGGTTGTGGTTTGCAACCTACCTTGGAAGTACACCATGTCAAATTTGGTGGTATTTTGAATGGGATCGACTACAGTGTTTGGAATCCGGAAATCGATCGTTATATCCCCTACCACTACACGATCGAGACCTTGGCAGACAAGGAGTTAAACAAAAAAGCTCTGCGGGAAAGACTTCTACTCCGTGACGATCCAGAAAAACCGATCGTTTGTTATATCGGTCGTTTAGATGACCAGAAGGGCGTGCATCTGGTGCACCATGCCATTTATTACAGCTTGGGCAAGGGGGCGCAGTTTGTCTTATTAGGGTCAGCGACAGAACACCACATTGGTACTTGGTTCTGGCACGAAAAACAGTACTTGAATAATAATCCCGATTGTCATTTGGAGATTGGCTTTAATGAGGAGTTGTCCCACTTAATCTATGCGGGGGCAGATATAATTGTCGTGCCTAGTAACTATGAACCCTGCGGCTTGACCCAAATGATCGGCTTAAAGTATGGCAATGTACCCGTAGTGCGGGGTGTGGGCGGCTTAGTAAATACGGTGTTTGATTGGGATTACGATGCTTACCATCCCCAATCGGAGCGCAATGGTTTTGTCTTCTTTCAGACTGATAGGCAGGCGTTGGAGTCCGCCCTCGATCGCGCCCTTAAACTATGGAAGACAGACCCAGAGGCTTTCCAAAGACTCAGAATGCAGGGTATGACCTACGACAATTCCTGGCGCATTCCGGGGGAAAAATACCAGGGTGTATACGACTATATCCGCGTTCATTAGGATTGCGTATATTAAATGCAACAACTACTTTATCGTGAGATTCCTACTCCTGAAATTGAGACTGTGCTGGATTGGCTCTGGCATAGCTACATTCCCCTAGTGGGCAAAAAGACGAAGACTCCCTCTGGTTGTCTGTTGGAAACAGGGGATGCTCAGGTGTCTATATTTGTCTGGACTGTACAACGCACTTGCTATATGAAGGCGTTTCGCTGGAGTGCTAAGCCCTTCAAGCAAGAACGGCGGGTAATGCAAGATTTGGCAGGGCAAGTTATGGGGGCATTTCCCCATCGCTATCCTGTCTTGCCAGAGCGATCGGGGGGGGGATTTTTCAGGATTTGCAGTCCTGCTATCCCCGCACTGTGGAGTATTTTCAGCGGTTTCCCCAGGGGGAATTTGACTTAGAACGGGTCTATTGGTGGGAGCAAAAATGGCGGGCTAGTTGCTTGCAACCGACCCAACCGCCTACCGTCGTGACTACCGTACCCGATCGGTCTGTGACCCCAGCCTACGACATCATCTATCTAGGGGGCGCTCTGGGGGCGATCCATGCCGCCATGATGGCAAAGTTGGGCTATCGCGTATGCCTAATTGAACGGTTGCCCTTTGCCAAGATGAATCGGGAGTGGAATATCTCTCGCCAAGAGTTTCAGAGCTTGATTGACCTGGGCTTATTTACGGCGGCGGAGTTTGAATCGATCATTGCAAAGGAATATCAAGACGGCTTCCACAAGTTTTTTGATGGCAATAACCCCGACCATCTGCGGGCGGCAGTGCTCCATACGCCTACGGTTTTGAACGTTGCTTTAGATTCTCAACAACTCCTCAAGCTCTGCGGCGAAAAATTACAGCACTACGGAGCCGTAATTCTCGATCGGACGGAATTCGCTCGGCTAGAGGTGGCAGCAAATGGCGTGGTGGTTTACGCCCATCGCGGCGCAGAAAATTTTGCCCTAGAGGGTAGAATGATTGTTGATGCGATGGGTTCAGCTTCGCCGATCGCTCTGCAGATCAACAATGGCAGACCCTTTGATAGTGTTTGTCCTACGGTAGGAGCAGTAGTCAAAGGCATAGATTTGCCCGTGTGGGATAGTAATTATGGCGATGTTCTCGCTAGTCATGGCGATATTTCCCGCGGCAGACAACTAATCTGGGAGCTTTTCCCCGGCAAAGATGGGGAAGTGACGATTTATCTGTTTCATTATCATCAAATCCATCCCCAAAACCCTGGGTCACTGTTAGAAATGTATGAGGACTTTTTCACGATTTTGCCGGAGTATCGCCGTTGTGACCCCGATCGGTTAACCTGGCTCAAACCTACTTTTGGTTACATTCCTGGCTATTTTAGTTTGAGTAGCCAATCGCGGTTGGTGTCCTTCGATCGGGTATTGGCGATCGGGGATGCGGCGGCTCTGCAATCACCCTTGGTATTTACGGGGTTTGGTTCGTTAGTGAGAAATTTACCCCGTCTCACAGCTCTGCTCGATCGGGCGTTGCAATACAACTGGCTCAAACCAGAAATGCTGCAACAGATCAACGCTTTTCAAAGTAATGTGGCGGTGACTTGGTTATTTTCTAAGGGGATGATGGTGCCAACGGGAGTTACTCTACCGCCGGAAAGAATTAACGCTATTCTCAACACCTTCTTTGGTGTTTTAGCCGAAACTGAGAATCAAGTGGCGGAGAAGTTCATTAAAGACCGCGTTAACTGGCTCACCTTTAATCGCTTAGCTCTCATTGCCGCTATCAAAAATCCCCAATTAATAGCATGGATTTGGCAGATGGCTGGTTCAAGGGACATTTTCCGGTGGCTGGTCAGCTATGCCCAATTTACTTTTAGTGCTATTTGTAACTTTTTATTGGCAGGCTGGTTGCCCCATCTAGTAGAAAATTTACCCCATGGCATCAGGCAAAAATTCCCCCGATCGTGGTGGCGGTTACTATGCTGGAGCTACGAGCTTAAAAATTCCCAATAGCTTTTTTCTGAACCCGGAGAGAAAACCAGAAAAAATTGATCTACTTCCTTCTCCCCGTAACTTCTAGCCTTGTTTTTTCATCAAGCCATACTCTAGGGCATCTACAAGGGCAAGACTGGAGGCGGCGATGATGTTACTGGAAACCCCTACCGTTGTCCACCGATCGGTGCCGTTACTCGATTCAATTAAGACCCTAGTCTGGGCATTCGTCCCGGCATTACTGTTCAGTATGCGCACTTTGTAGTCAGTCAAATGAAACCGATCGATGGCAGGATAGAAGGTCACTAGAGCTTTGCGCAAGGCTTGATCGAGAGCAGATACAGGTCCATTTCCTTCTGCCGCTGTCAATTTTTCTTCATTGAGCACCACCACTTTAACCGTGGCAAGGGCAGTCAGATTACCGTTGTGCTCCCCCTGACAATGTACCTGAAAGTCTTGCAACCGGAAGAAAGAGGGACGCTGTCCCAAAGCCTCTCGCATCAGCAATTCAAAGCTAGCTTCAGCAGCTTCAAATTGATAACCAATCTGCTCCAACTCTTTCATTTTTTGTAGGATGGTTCGGCAAGCCTGGTCTTCCTTCTTTAACTCCACCCCAAATGCCCTCGCCTTCGCTAACACATTACTTAAACCAGACTGCTCGGAAATAACAATGCGGCGCTCATTGCCTACTAATTCGGGCGCAATATGTTCGTAGGTCTGGGGATTGCGCTCGACGGCGCTGACATGAACTCCCCCCTTGTGGGCAAAGGCAGACAATCCCACAAAAGGAGCGTGTTCATCAGGGGCAAGATTGACGATTTCGCTGATTTCCCGCGCGGTACTGGTCAAAAGTGATAACCGATCGTTGCCAACACATTCATAGCCCATTTTCAACTGCAAAACTGGCAGCAAAGAGCAAAGATTGGCATTGCCACAGCGCTCCCCATAGCCATTGATCGTCCCTTGAATCATGGTGCAACCCGCTGTTACCGCCCCGATCGTGTTTGCTACTGCCAAGCCGCAATCATTATGAGTATGAATACCTAAAGGCGTGGTAATACCGTTCCTAGCTAAAAAATGTTTCACCTCCCCCACGATCGTGCTAATTTCCTGGGGCAGAGTACCACCGTTAGTATCACACAACACTAGCCATTGCGCCCCGCTAGTCGCCGCTGTCTGCAGAGTAGAGAGGGCATAATCAGGATTTTGTTTATAGCCATCAAACCAATGTTCGGCATCGTAAATTACCTGACGCGATCGGGACTGCAAAAAACGATCGTGTCTGCAATCATCGCCAAATTTTCCTCCAGGGTAGTGCGCAACCCTTCCGTCACCTGTAAATCCCAGGATTTGCCAAAAATTGTCACCCATTTGGTATTAGCCGCTAAAATCGGCACCAGCATTGGATCAGAACTAGCCTGCAATCCAGCTTTGCGGGTAGAACAGAACGCCACCAGTTGGCTATGGGAGAGGGGAGGAAGTCGGCGAAAAAACTCCCCATCCTTAGGATTAGCACCGGGCCAACCCCCTTCAATAAAATCTACGCCCAACCGATCGAGGAGGTAGGCAATTCTCAGTTTATCTTCAATGGAAAGAGCCAGCCCCTCCGTCTGGGAACCATCCCTGAGGGTTGTGTCATAGATTGTGAGATTCATAGTCTATCTAGCAATAATGCCTATTTTATCTCCTCTTACAGGACTTACGTTAAGGGATTGAGGGATGTGCTTGGCAGAGTGGAATAATAACAAAAAAGCCCCCCGCAGGAGGCATTTCAACTGAATTTGTCCTAGTTCCTAGAAGGAGAAGGTGGTACGCAAAGCACCAACAACGATCGTGTCGTTACTGCTATTGTTGTTAGGATTGAACACAAAGAACACACCAGGCTGGATATTGATGTTGCGAGATACGCGATAGCGATAGAACACTTCCAGGTTATAGGAAGTAGCGTTAGAGTCAGGGTTAGTAGCCAGGCTGGTGCTCGTTACGCGGGGAGGCTGACCAAAGGCGATCGCACCCAAGTTACCAGAACCAAACAAATCGGGGAAGGTCAAGTTAACTGCCCAGCTTAGGAGGTCAGCAGTAGCACCACGGTTAGGACCAGCTTCAGAGCGGGCATTGACAAAGCTGACGTTACCACCTAGAGCAAAGCTCTTAGCAATTCCCCAGTCAAAGGCAAAGCCATACCGATCGGAAGAAGTATCTTGGTTGAAGGGGTTGGCCGCAAAACTGGAACTAGTGGAAGAAGTCAGGTTGACACCGCGAGCATCAAAGGCACGAGCATAAACTGCACTCAGCTTCAAATCCTTAGTCGGTTTGAACAACAGCTGCACTGCAGCAGTGTAGTCGCCGTTAGTTAAACCAGCCTGTCCTACAGGATTTGATGCCGTAGAACCAGGAGCTAGGTAGGCAAGATTGATGTTAAACTGCTCGCTTGCCTTGAATTGCAAACCTACCCCTGCACCTTCCGCACCACGGAAAACTAGAGGGTCGTAGCGATGGAACCGAGATAGGAAACCAGTATCTGAACTAGCAGCACGGTTGATAGGATCAAACACATCGTCAAAGTCCAGACCGTTCACCCCAACAAAAGCAGTGATATTGTTACCGATGGGGAAGCGGTAGAACAGGTCATCAATAACAAAGTTGCCAGAAGTATCACCATCAAAACCTAAGCGGGCCATGTTGGTACCCACGGTGGTGCTGTTAAACCCAGTCACATTATTAAATTGCAGACGGGTTCTCAACAAATCCTTGCCAGTAAAGCTGGTGTTAAAGTTAAGCCGTACCCGTGCCCCAATCACAAAGTTGGAACTCTTACCCTTGCCTACAGTTCCGCCTGCGGCGCTAGTAGCAAAGGCAGGGACAAATTGAACGGTAGCGGCTAACTTAGTGGTGGTAGAAAACTGTTGCTTCTCCAGAGTTGCTACTTTGTTTTCCAGGGCATCTACCCTACCCTTAATGGCAGCTAATTCTGCCGCAAATTCTTCTTGCAGGCGTTGCAGGGTAGCCAAATCTTCCTTGCTTACCTTGTCTGCCAAACCAGCGGAAATTACTTCGTTGATCTTGTCTAAACAGGCGTTCAAACCAGCGGCAAATTCAAAACGGGTGGTAGCTCTCTGTCCGCGGAAAGTCCGATCGGGGTAACCTTCAATACAACCGTAGCGCTCTACCAGGGATTGCAACGCTCCAAAAGCCCAGTCTGTAGGCTGTACGTCGCTTAATTCAGATACGGAAGTTACTTGGGATACATTGCCAGCCTTGGGGCGGCTCAGGGGATCGCTGCCGATGCTGCGAATCAAAATCGAGTCATTGTTTTGGGCAACATTGTTAGTCTTAGGCTCTGCCCCTGCTTGGGACGCTGCCATCGCAGTGTAAGCCATTACCAAAGATGTTGCGGTTAAAAGTGTTAGTCTTGCCATCTTTACTCCTCCATTCCTCACACCGTATTAGTCTATCTAAAAACCAGATACTTTGCAAGGTTAACCATTTACCAGTCTTAGTGTAGCAGAACGATCGGCATATGCTCAAATATTCTGATACGTCTATCCATTAACTGGGTTGTTGACTATATTATTAGGTATCCACAGTGCCGATCGCGGGAGTATGGTTTGTGGTATCTGTAATTATTTAGCTTGGATGGTTGCATGGAGTTTTCAATTACTCATTTATTAGAGGCTTGTTCGGAGGATAAGTTAGTCGCCCCAAAATTCCTAGAAAAAAAGTTGGGCATTGAGTCGGAGGATGGGGTTAGTGATTTACAAATTGTCCTAGATGCCCTGGAGAAGTCCGGTATTTTGGAGAAGGACAAGGGCAAGTACCGCCGTGTATCGGAAGATGGTTTGATTGAGGGCAGGTTGCGTTGTTCCAGTAAGGGCTATTGTTTTGCCATCCAGGAGGGGGAAGGGGCAGAGGTAATTTACATCCGCGAAAATAAGCTCAGCTCCGCCTGGAATGGGGATAAGGTGCTGGTTAAGGTGACTAAGGACGGAATGCGCCGCCGGAATCCTGAGGGAGAGGTGAGGTTGGTGGTGGAGCGGGCTAATAACCGCATTTTGGCGCGGGTAAAGGCAACGCCCCAGGGTTATCGGGCAGTTCCCCTCGATAATCGCTTGAATGTGGAATTGGAATTGCTGCCCACGGAGGGGCTGGCGATCGCCCCCGATCGGTTGGTGCATTTAGAAATTGTCCGCTATGCCCTAGGTAATCTTGCGCCCTTAGCGAGAGTGACGCGGATTTTGGGGATGGATGACTCTACAAGCGAAGAGCAGGAACTGGTGCGGTGTAAGCATAATTTACCCGATCGGTTTAGCCCGGAGGTTTTGACTCTAGCAAGGGATTTGACCCCTACCCCCCTCGGCATAGATCGCGTCGATTGCCGCAGTCAGCGGGTAGTACAAATTGGCAAAGCCCTGATTTCTTTGGAGCAGGAACCCCTGGGGTGGGTGATTGGGGTGCATATTCCCGATGTAGCTTCCTATATTGCCCCCGACTCGCCTCTGGATCAGTTGGCAAGGGCGCGGGGGCGCTCCTACTGGCTGGGAGAACAAGTGGTGCCGATGTTGCCTCCCCTGGCTTGCTGGCAACAACCCGATCGGCTTTGTATTTCGGTATTTATGCACCTGACGGAGGCGGGAGAGTTACATTCCTTTACCATTCAACCCACGATCGTGGAAGTGTCCCTGCCCAGAGAAGATGACCCTACCATCAAGCGCATCTATGATTCCGCCCGATCGGTGGAGGCTTACTTGGCACCGGTGATAGTGGATTTAGACATTACTTGGGGGGATGAGGGGGATGACGGGGTTCTGGGTGTAATCATTACCAAGTCTCCCCTGCGGGCGATGGTATCCCGACTGCTGATCATGGCAAATCGGGCTGTTGCTCTGCACTTTAAGGCGCTGAGCCTGCCTGGTATTTTTTACTACCAACCAGAACCAGACCCCGATCGGATGACAGACTGGCAAAATTTATTGGCAGAGTTGAAAGTCTCCCCTCCGGAAATCCGCCGTTACCTCGGCAACTTTGACCAGGTTGATACCCCCGCCCGTCAAGACATTTTGAAGCAGTTATTCTTGAGCCTCCTGCGCCAAGGAGAACACAGCCTCCAGCCCCTCTCCCACTTTGCCCTGATGCTTGCTGGCAGAGATACCCCCTACTGCCACAGCGTTCTGCCCAACCATCGTTACAGCGACCTACTCAACCAGCGTCTCCTCCTCCTGTTATTCCAGGAAGGCAGGGACCGCCGTAGCAGCCGATCGAAGGAAGGAGTCGATCTGTGTAGTTCCAAATGCCATGGACAGATCAGTTGGAGCGTTTTACCGCCAGAAACAGAACGCCAATTCCGCAATCTCGTGGAGGCATTATTACCCAATCTCAATCACCAAGAGCATTTAGCCTACCGCAGTGCCCTAGACCTGGAAGGGCTGAGGAAAATTGCCCTCGTCCAGCCCCATCTGGGCAAAAATCTCTACGGCATGATTACCGCTGTGCAGAAATACCGATTTTTTGTCACCCTGGAAGACTCCCTGGCAGAGGGTCTAGTCCATGTCAGCTCCCTTAAGGATGACTGGTATGAATTTCATCAAAACCCCAATAATAAGCGGGGGCGGGCATTGATCGGCAAACGATCGGGTAAGCAATATGCCATCGGCGATCGGATTGAGGTGCAGGTGCGGGGAGTAGACTACTACCGACAACAAATCGACCTGGGGATCGTGCGTAACGGCATAGTCACCGAGCCTAGTGAGAGCGAAGAAGAAGATTACGACCCCGAAGAAATATTAGATGAGTAGCAACAAAGACTGATACAATGCTTGCAACCAACAGTGCATCACTTTTACCCTTCTGCTATGAATAACCCGGACCTGTTAGTGGAAATTAGTGCGGATGCTGAGCCAATTCCTGTATCTACGTCAGTGATTGCTGAGGAAATCCAAAAACTAACCCTAGTTGCCCAGCAAGCGGGGCAGGAGCTAGATGAAATTACCTTTGCCACCAAATTTAACAGGGAGGGAAGGCTGATTTTATCGCCCCAAGCAATTAGCCTCAAATTTCGCCGCCCTGGTATGGTTGCCCTTCCTGCTACTACTAATGCTGTTGCCCCTGCTAGCCCCCCGATCGCTACAGATATTTACGCTAACCTCCGATCGGCGCTAGGACAGTCTGACTGGAAACAAGCAAATCAAGAAACCTGGAATTTATTATGTCTAGGTCTGAAAAAGGCTCCGGGTAGTAAAATTTCGCGGGATGAAATCACCAAACTGCCCTGCGAAATGTTGCAAAAAATCGATCGTCTCTGGCAAGACCACAGTCAAGGTAAGTTCGGCTTTAGTATCCAGCAACAACTGTACAGACGTTAGGGGAAAATCTTATGAGTAATGACCAGATTTTAGTTTACTTCATCGATGAAGCGAAGGAACACCTGCAAACGATCGAACGCGGCTTAATGGACATTGAAGGGATGCTGGCGGATGAAGAATCTATCAACGAGGTCTTTCGGGCAGCCCACTCCATCAAGGGGGGAGCCGCTATGCTTACCCTCAAAGGCATTCAACACATCTCCCACAAACTAGAAGATTACTTCAAAGTCCTCAAAGAACACCGCGACTTACCAATTGATAAGGAGTTACAAAGTTTGTTTCTCCAGGGGTTCGACAAATTACAAGACCTCTTAATCGAATTACAAAGCCCAACGGGATTGACTGAAGCCAAAGAACAGGAAGTTTTGCGGGATGCTGAACCCATCTTCGACCTCCTCAAGCAACACCTGGATGCCGTTTTAAGCGGCAGTGCCGCCCCTGTTGCTCAGGAAACTACTCAAACCAAGGCAGTAGAAACCAAGAATAAGCTGGCAGTGTTCCAGCGGGAAGTAACAGAAAAATTACGGGCAATGTTGCAGTGCTTCAAACAACCCGATCGTCCCAATAGTCGCAATGAACTGCAAAAACTCTGTGACCAGCTCCTGCACTACGGCGAAGAATTTGACCTGCCTCAATGGAACGAGTTGATCCGAGCAGCGCGTTTGGCAGTAACAAATCTTAACAACCAGTATCGAGATTTAGCCCCAATTGTGATTCGGGAGATCAAGCAGGCTCAGGATATGGTAGTAGCAAATCGCACCTTAGAGATCAAAGTTTCGCCGCAAATGCGGAGTTTAGCTCCCAACGACTTCTTTAATCCGATGGCACGCTCCCAAGACGAGGACATCAGCACCTTCTTTAACATTGTGGAAGACCCGCCAGAAGTGGAAAAATGGAAGGAATTTGCCAAAACGATCGGGTGGTTGAGAGGTCCAGAATGGATTACAGATGAGAAGATCGACTATTCTCTCAATGCGCCTGCGGGACACTTGCCTGCCCCCCTGTGGCTAGAGCAATGGCATAAGCCCAAGGATAAGAAGGCAGAACTTCTGCGTAAGGAGTACGATGCTTTTATAAATCGTATTCAGGAATGTAACTAGGCAGAGATAGGGATAAGAGGAACCCATTCTGGTGTGTCTGGGATTTCCTCTTTAACTTCCAACTCACTACAGGGAATTGTATCGGAGAGGATGGAACTAGCGATCGTGCCGGTATGAACTTCTAAAAGACTACCTATCACAGCCTTAAAAATCAGGCGTTGCCCAGGGAAAATGACCCGTTCAAAGTACCAGTTGGGGATATTAGTAATGCGGATAATTTGCACTTTACTGGTAGCATTAACGTAGAGACAGGTAATTTCTGCCTCATTCTTGGGCACGGGATCAAAAATCTGTGTCATAAATAAACATTGCTATCTCTACAAGTTGTGACCCAAACTTAGCAAAAACTCTGGCAATCGTCTGTAACGACTTTTACCGATACTCAGTCAAATTTTGCCCCTTCTAAATGGGCATGGTCTAGTTTAGCCAAAGTGAGGTCGGCATGACGGAGATCGGCATCCCGTAAATTAGCGCGGCTGAGGTCTGCCCTGGTCAGGATTGCTCCCCTTAAATCCGCCCCTTCCAAGTTGGCGTTAGATAGGTCTGTCCAACCCAAATCTGCCCCCCTCAGATCGGCATGGGAAAAGTCAGCATGACAGAGGATCGATTCACTCAAATCGATGCCATGCAAACAACAATGGGCAAAATTGCCGCGATGAAATTTACTCTGTTCAAAGTTGCGCTCGCCCCGATTATACCGATCGATTAAATTTTGGATACTCAGCATAAGTTCATCTCGATTGGATTGCCACCTATAATAGCGTCTGGCTTTTACCGTCGTTCCCCGAACAAAATGATTTTACTCGGCAATATCTATTTCATGAATTCTATGATAGTGTAATTAATTGTGTCTAAAGCCTAGTAGTATGAAAGTTGTTAGTTCTCTCAAGTCTGTAAAGAAGCGCCACCCGGACTGCAAGGTAGTGCGTCGGCGGGGGAAGGTTTATGTAATTTGTAAGACTAACCCCAAATTTAAGGCAAGACAGGGGTAGGTTATGCCCAAGCTAGTGGGGAGGGTTTTTGCTACAGAGCAGCACCCTAGTACCCCTGATACGTTTCATTTTTGGACAGAGTGGGACTCCCCTGTCGGCATTGGCACGATCGTGCGGGTAACAATTCCCCAACCTTCCCAACGCAACTTCTACAAGGTAGCGACAGAATGGCACATCTACGGCATTGTCATTGAAGCCCAGGGCTATACTGACCTGCTATCTCCCCTCTATGACTACATTGGCTCCGATCAAAGCCCCCTCTTAGCCGACTCTGCTCCCACTAAACGCCCCGAAATGCGTACTTTCAAGGCAGCTGTACTGCGCATGGAGCCGGAAGAGCCGATGCAACCTGTACCGATCGGACCTGTTTATTTAGCCGAAGACGAGGATGTCTTAGTTTCTCTGCGGATGGATGAGTATGTGGAAAAAGGCAGAGGCATACCGATCGGGGTTTACGTCAAAGGGGGAATGCAATCGCCCGTTTATTTGGATGCAGACTTTTTACTTGGTCCCGAAGCAGCTCACTTAAATATTACAGGAGTATCTGGTTTAGCGACTAAGACTTCTTTAGTAGAGTTTTTATTGCAAAGTATCTTCGCTCACTATTATCCCGATCGGGCAGATAAGGGCGTAGCTGCCGTTTTTTTTAATGTCAAAGGACCAGACCTATTATATTTAGACCTTCCTCCTTCAGAATCTCTCAGCCCAGAAGAGTTAGACATCTACGCTAAGTTAAACATCCCGCCTACTCCCTTTGCCCATGTTTCTTATTATGCTACTTACAAACCTGATGGAGTGAACTTAAATACTCTGCGCACCCATCCCGATTTATTGCATAACGTCTTTCCTTTGCGTTGGGGATTGCAAGAGATTTTTGAATTTACAGCGGTCTTATTGAATAAAGATGATGTCGATGCTAAAGCGGATGCGTTGTTATCTTTGATCGATGAAAAAGTGATCCGTCGTCCTGACATTTTTTATACAGAGGGAGTAAAGGTAACAAACTTTGCCACTCTAGAAGAGTGGTTTCAACGGGTAATTGGTTCTTTACAGGAAGCTAATCAAAAAGAATGGCATAGTCACCATTTAGCGACTATTTACAAAGTACGCAACCGCTTAATGAACATCACTAATAGATGTAAGGGTTTAGTAGGAAATGACGATCGGGTGAGTGATTTACCCTGGGGCAAGTTTCAAAAGAATCATATTTATGTGATTGATGTAGCTAATTTAGAACCTACAGCCCAGGATTTGATCTTTACCCGCACGGTGAGCAAGATTCGGGAATTATTAGAAATGAATGCCCTGGGCGTAGAACGGGTGATCATTTTTGTCGATGAGTTAAACAAATATGCGGGTACTGATACAGGGGATACCTATTTAAGACGCACTTTGCTAGATATTTCCGAGCGGGGGCGTTATTTAGGAGAAGTACTATTTTCAGCGCAACAATTTCGTTCCCAAGTGCACAAACGCATTGTAGGCAATTGCGGTACGGCGCTCTACGGCAGAATGGATATGGATGAGATTTCTACCCCTGGTTACAGCAATTTATCGGCGGCAGTAAAAACTAAGTTAGCTACTCTGCCCAAGGGGGAATTGATGGTGCGTCATCCCCATTTCACGCAGCCGATATTTTTGAAGTTTCCCCGTCCTACAGTGATGCGCGGTCAGGATGGCAGAAAGCAATACCCCCCTCAACAGGAATTGTCTTTTGAGGAAACGGTAGTGTGGCGATTAAAAAAAATCGATCGTTCTCTTTCTCCCAGCAAAATTAAAGACGCGATCGCAAGTTTTACACCAGATTTAGTGCTTAAAGTTGTTAATGAAATTGAACAAAAACAGACGCCAGATGTATTAGCCTATTTACAAAATAATTTAAGAAGTGTACCGGTGCGACCTAGTGCTAGTCAGTCTAAGGTAAAAGTCTCACCGATCGTGCCTTTAGACGACCCCTATGGGATTAACTAATATTTACCTACAGAAGGGTCGATTTCCAGGGCGTAGGCATGAATGCCGCCTTGGATGTTTTTCACATTAGTAAAGCCCAAATGAACTAGGACCTCGCATACCTGCGCCGATCGGATACCGTGATGACAGAGGACGAGGGTTTCTTGATGCCGATCGAGGGTCTGGGCGATCGTGGGGTACCATGTCGCAAATTGGCTAGTGGGGAAATTTTGAAAGCCTGGCAGTCTAGCTAATTCTAATTCTTCTGGCTCTCTGACATCAATTAGTTGACAATGGGGGACTCTGAGTTTTTGCGATAACTCTTGGACAGAGATAATACCGATCGGGGAAACATTCATTACTTTGTGTTGCCTAATTTACATATTAGGAAATTATAGTCAATAATCCGGAGGTTTTGTTGACAAATTGCCTAACTCTTGCCTTCTTTTAAGGGAGCTTAGTTATGACAAAACTCAAACCATCAGAATTATCCTTAGAACTAATCAGAGCAGACTCCATTATCTTTCTGAAAAGAGAAGAGAGCATCTTGCAAGACTAAATCAAGACATCTTTTGTAGACTGCTAGATTACTTACAGCTTTTTCCTAAATTGTTAGTTATGCCCTCACCCCTCTCCCAAAACGGGCGAGGGGAGCTAGTTTTTAAGGTAAAAGCTGTATGATAACGATCGGTTTACCGAGTAGCCAGGTAGAACAATCAATAGAGTAAATTTCAATCAGATACTTGATGTTTCCTGATGGAATTGTACAGGACTTTTGCATAACAGAGAACCTATATTTTAAGGATATGACAAGGCAATAGAGAAAATTCTTATGATCGAAATAGGTAATTGGGCTAGAATAGCTTTTGGGAATTGGAGGCAGTTCGATCAGAATTACAAACTTTATCTAAACCATACGAAAGAATGAGGGTTCTTTTCCCTTGTTAAGTCTATTTGTTGTTTTTAGCAATGAGGAAATTAAGTATGTCATTTAAGGGGAATAAGTCATCTCTGCCGCAAAAAATCTGTGTCACCTGCGGCAAACCCTTCACCTGGCGCAAAAAGTGGCAACGTTGCTGGGATGAGGTTAAGTATTGTAGCGATCGGTGTCGTCGTCACAAACCATCAGTGTAAAGAAATTTTAATATGGGCTCCTGGTAACTTGGGCGTAGATTAAACTAAATTCTGGTTATTAAAATACTATTTTTATGATTGAACCTATTTTGCTGGGAATTGTGATCGGTTTGATTTTCATCACCTTGGGAGGTCTATTCTTTGCGGCTTACCAACAGTATCAACGGCAGCCTATTTCTAAGTAATCTTGCCATCGCTCCCTATTGGGTGTAACATAGTGAATCCTTGCTTTGTCGAAAGCCATTAGTCCATAAGGAGAAGCTATGAATCGTCTGTATGAAACCATGTATATCATTCGTCCCGATGTGGCAGAGCCAGATTTGGAGATGGTGATCAATAAATATCAAGCCCTCTTACAGGAAAATCAACAGGAGGGCGATTATATCATTGTGCAAAATCGCGGTAAGCGGCGCATGGAATACAAGATCAACAAACATCGTGAAGGTATCTATGTGCAAATGAACTACAGTGGTGCGCCCACGATCGTGGCAAATTTGGAAAAAATGATGCGTTTGGATGAAATGGTATTGCGTTTTCTTACCCTCAGTCGGGATTTGAGTGACTTAGCCGATAATGAAAAACCGCCGAGTTTAGAAGTGCCCACGATCGAGCAAAATGATATTGCTGAAGTTGCCTAGTGAATGACACGATCGTTGCTATTGTCACTGCTCTGGGGAGTGTAGGCATAGTACGGTTATCTGGTGCCCGATCGTTAGCAATTGCCCAGAAGTTATTTCGCACCAAGTCTTCCTGGGAGAGTCATCGCGTGTTGTACGGTCGGGTAGTTGAACCCCAATCCGATCGGGTAGTGGATGAAGCGCTTGTTTTATTTATGGCTAGTCCCAGGTCCTACACAACGGAAGATGTGGTGGAATTTCAATGCCACGGCGGCATGGTGGTTGGGCAACAGATTTTGCAGTTATGTATTAAGGAGGGAGCGCGGTTAGCTAACCCAGGGGAATTTACCCTGCGAGCTTTTTTGCATGGCAGGATTGATCTGGCGCAGGCGGAGAGTATCAAGGATTTAGTGGGAGCCCAGTCTGCCCATGGGGTACAGTTGGCATTGGCAGGTCTACAAGGCAAGTTGTCCCATTCCTTAAGGGAATTGCGGGCAGATTGTTTAGACATTTTGACGGAAATCGAGGCAAGGATTGATTTTGAAGATGATCTTCCGCCCTTATCTGTAGAACAAATTCGTGGGAAGTTGACCACCCTTAGACAAAAAGCCCTCGTTTATCTGGCAACGAAAGAGAGAGGGGAACTGATTCGATCGGGTTTGAAAGTAGCGATCGTTGGTCGTCCTAACGTAGGCAAGTCCAGTTTGTTAAACGCCTGGAGCCGCACCGATCGGGCGATCGTGACAGATTTACCAGGCACAACTAGAGATATTGTTGATTCTCATTTAGTAGTAGAAGGTATTCCAATCACGGTGTTAGATACAGCTGGTATTAGGGAAACAGAAGATCGAATTGAGCAAATGGGCATGGAACGATCGCGCCGAGTTGCTCAGCAGGCAGATTTGGTCTTGTTGGTGATCGACAGTAACCAGGGTTGGACAGAAGCAGACCAACAAATATACGAATTAGTCAAAGATAGACCGATCGTTTTAGTTTTGAATAAAGTTGACTTGGGCATGACAGACAATCTACCACAACTAAACATCATAGCCAAAGTGCAGACCGCTGCTTCTTTACAAGAGGGTATTTTAGCTCTGGAAGAGACGATATTACGGGCAATTAACGCCAATAAAATAACAGAACAAAACCTAGATTTTGCTATCAATCAAAGACAAGCCGAGTGTTTACAGCGAGTAGTAGATAGTTTGGAGCGGGTACAAGAAGCAATAAATGCTAATCTCCCTTTAGACTTTTGGACGATCGATCTCAGAGATGCTATCCGATCGGTGGGAGAAATAACCGGAGAAGAAGTAACAGAGTCTTTACTTGATCAAATCTTTAGTCGTTTTTGTATCGGTAAATAGACAAATCAACTTGTGCTCTCTCATATTTAGGAGAGAAAGGCTAGGTAAGTCCTGTTGTCAATTGTCCACGAAATCCCGTAAAAATCCTGGTGCCGTCTTTAAGAATATGAATTTCTAACTGATCGCTCGCCCAATCCAACCGATCGCGATAGAGAGGATTAAAGACATGAACTTGTTGATTTTTAGAAGACACGAGAGAAGAAGAATCGTTAATAGCTAAGGAGGCGACATAGGGACCATCTACTAAAATATCTAGTTGTTCTAACAACTGTCTTGCCCCCTTTGGTGCCTGAGAAGACTGCAATTCTGCCAGAGTAAAACCGCTAAAGGACATCACCCCCAATCCCGCAGAATGCAACCGCTGAGCTAGTTCTGCCAATTCCGGCGCTTGCCAAAATGGTTCCCCGCCAGAAAAAGTTACACCTTCATTTTCTGGTTCTGCCACAATTCGGTTATAGATTTCATCGATAGAAATTAACTGATTGATCGCAAAAGACCAAGATTGAGGATTAAAACACTGGGGGCAGGCACGACGGCAACCCTGTAACCAAACTACTGCCCTCACCCCTGGTCCATTCACCTGAGAACGATCGACATAGCCCATAATGTTAAGAAAACCAGGAGGTATCTCCATCTCATGTTGTTTTTCGTCCTTGACCATTATGCTCTCCTAAACTATCTTTCTTTTTATGTTAACCAAGACTCAATTGGCGCCAAGAAAAAAACAAAAAACTTAACCTAAGTTCCTAGTGAACATAGCTTGAGAGAATGCCATACTATCCCCCCAGTCCTGACTACATTCCAAGGTAACAGTAGTCCCTAAACTATGAGCTAGACAGAGTTCAGCCATAAAAGTTTTCAATAAAATTAGTTGTTCGATAGTACATCCACCATCCTTGTTGCTTTGATCGGATTAAGTCGGCATCTTTAAGAACTTTGAAATGGAAAGACAACCTAGATTGACTGGTGTGCAACCGATCGATGGTGTTTAAGAATACACATTATTTTATATTACTATATCATTTATTTCTTGGTCAATTGATTTACAGATGATGACCATTTATGTTAACGTAAAATACAAGTATCAGATAGGTAGTAAGTATGGCAAATCTAACGATCGAGCAATCTTCTGAGTATATCCTTGTTATGTCTACCTGCAGACTTAAGACATTAGTTATCATGGGCATATTGTCAGCATTTCTAACACACCTAATTCCTGCAGCTTTTTTGCCTGGGTGGGTTTCAATGTATATTACCAATACCTAAGTGAACAATCTAATCAGGGTTATTTATATGAGATGAGCTGTGAAAGACTAGAAAAGAACTTTGTTAACTGCAAGCTAGAGCAAACAGACATAGAAGGCAAAAAATAACTGTTTTTTCGGCACCAATTAAAAGTGCTACCTATGCAGTTGTAACTACTGACGTCTATACTTGTAGTGTTTCCCTAGTCAAAAGAGATGGAAATCGGCTCAACAACCTTGAGCTTTTTACAAATGTAGAGGTCTCCGATAAATGTCCTCAAGCTAAAGCAGTAGTCGATCAAATTAACCGATATATTTTGGGAGACGGCAATAAGCCCCTCTCTTGGCGGAGAGATCAAAGAGTAGGAGATTTGACTAAAGACTTTATTAAAGACCCTGAAGTAAGACTATATGCTACTATTATTGGGGGCTTTTACGGTTTATTTTCCATCCCTGGGGTGATTGGGACTATTTTTGCAAGTAAAGAGGAGTTTTGGAAGTTCAACACCCGATCGGGCAGGTTTACCATCAAGCAATTTCTCTTTTAGGTCGATCGGAACATAACTTCTCCTTGAATTTGATACAAGAGATTGTAATTAAGCTCCAATATGCTAACAACCCTGTGAGTATTACGGTGAAAGATTTAACCAAGGATAGGAATAAGAATTATGAAATGCAGTTTAGAACTAGTGAAGAGCAAAGAAAAGTAGCTAATTTCTTGGAAAATGCTACAGGATTAGAAGCAAGAGAGATTGTGAATGATGATTAGCATCTCCTGTAAAACATCAGGATGTTAGACATAATTGCCCTTCTCCCGTTCCCTCGTCAAACTGGGGGGTAAAGGGTTACGCGATAGGAGAGAATAGGGATTAGAAAGAAGTTTTAGCATTTCCAATTGAGAAGCAACGCCGGAATGACTCTTATCAATCTTGTCTACATTCCGATGCAGCAGTAGTTGTTAAACTGTGAGTCAAACGGAGATCAGCTATAAAAGTTTCTAGTAAAATTAGTTGCTGGGGATGGAGGCGATAGTACATCCAGCGTCCTTGTTGCCTCGATCGGATTAAGTCGGCATCTTTAAGAACTTTGAGATGGAAAGACAACCTAGATTGACTGGTGTGCAACCGATCGCAGAGATCACAGACACACAACTCGTGAGACTGCAA
>PHFO01000010.1 GCA_002861535.1 Cyanobacteria bacterium M5B4
TATGGATATTGAAGCAGTAGTTAAAACATCCCTGAATATACTTACAGAGGGATTGCTCAAGGTTATATTTGCGATCGTTCTGTGGTTTATTGGCAAGCGCTTAATTGCTTTTGCTATGGGTTTAACGGGTAAAGCCTTAAAGTCCCAAAGATTGGATACAACTCTCGCTAGCTACTTAACTTCCACAATTACAGTGGTTTTAAACATTGTGCTTGTTGTGGCAATTTTAGGCTACTTTGGTGTTGAAACCACTTCTTTTGCAGCATTGTTAGCCGCGGCGGGTGTAGCCATTGGTGCGGCATGGAGTGGTTTGTTATCTAATTTTGCTGCCGGTGCTTTTTTAATTATTTTTCAACCTTTTCAAGTGGGAGATTTTATCTCGGCGGGAGGAGTTTTAGGTACTGTTGAAGAAATCGGCTTGTTTGTGACTACTGTTACAACCTTGGATAATATCCGCACTTACGTTGGTAATAATAGGATTTTCTCTGATAACATCCAAAACTTTTCAGCTAATCCATTCCGAAGAGTTGATTTAGTGGCTCAATTAAACCATTCTGTCAATCATCAGGAGGCTATTCGTGCCTTACGGGAAAGAATACTAAACATCCCCAATGTGTTAGCTAGCCCTGCCCCTGACATAGAAATTTTGGAGTTTAATTTGGCGGGTCCCCTATTGGCAGTACGTCCCTATTGTCACAATAATCACTATTGGCAGGTCTATTTTGATACGAATCGGGTCATCCGTGAGTCCTTTACTGAATTGCAGTTTCCTGTTCCTCAACAACATATTCACGTTGAACAAGGGTAGAATAGAGCGCCCAGTGAATCAATTTTTTCCTGTGCCCTCTCCCATTTGGCGAGAGGGCAAGGTTTTTAGTCGTGATTCTTTCTGGGGGCAAGCCTAGTGAACAAGTCCTCGATCGTTGTAGTTTCCTGTCTCCCTTCTCCTAGCCACTTTACTTGTAGGGTGTGATTGTCGGCTTCGCTGTCTCCTAAAATTATGGCTGCCTTGGCTGACGCATGATCGGCTCGTTTTAGTTGTTTGTCAAATTTTGCCCCTGTTAGGTCCATTTCCACCTGAAATCCTGCCTGGCGTAACTGTTGCCATACCACTAGGGCATAGCTTTCTGCCCGTTCTCCCCTGGAAACGATATAAAAATCGATCGGAGGCGGGTTCAAAGTCTGTAGATTTTCTAGTAAGAGGATCAAACGCTCTAGCCCCATCGCCCAACCCACGGCGGGGGTGTCCGTCCCGCCTAGTTCCGCCACTAACCGATCGTAGCGTCCTCCACCACACACTGCCGACTGCGCCCCTAAATCTTGGGATTGAATCTCAAAAGCAGTGTGGGTATAGTAATCTAGCCCCCTGACCAGGCGCGGCTCTAGCCTGAACTTTACCTTGAGGTCGGTTAACAGAGCTTGCACCCGATCGAAACGGCGGCGGGATTCGGGTTGGAGATAGTCCCAAATGTTGGGGGCGGACTGACAAATTGTCTGGGTTTTGGGGTCTTTACTGTCTAAAATGCGCAGGGGATTGCGCTGGAGGCGTTGTTGGGAATCGGGATCAAGGTCGGCAAGGTAGGGGGTAAAATAGTCCACCAGTGCCCCGCGGTAACCCATCCGATCGGTGTGGTCTCCTACGGAATTGAGGGATACAAGGAGATTTTGTAATCCCAATGCTTGCAAAATTTCGTAGGCAAGGGCGATCGCTTCTCCATCAGCACGGGGATCAGCGCTGCCAATTAACTCCAAGCCTAGCTGATGAAATTGCCGCTGTCTCCCCTTTTGGGGGCGTTCGTAGCGGAACATTTGCCCCATGTACCACAGCCGTTGTATACCCTGGAGCTTATTTTGGATGTAAGCCCGCACCACACCCGCCGTCCCTTCCGGTCGCAGGGTGATGGATTCTTCCCCCTTGCTCAAAAAGGTATACATCTCTTTATTGACAATATCGGTGGTCTCGCCGATCCCCCGCGCAAATAACTCGGTCGCCTCCAGAATTGGGGTTCTAATTTCTTGGTAGTTGGCGCGCCTGAGCAGTTCCCTAGCGATCGTTTCTAGGTGATGCCAATAAAAAATTTCACTGCCTACAATGTCTTTAGTGCCGCGCAGGGTCTGAATCATAGGGTAATTTGGTGGAAGCTTCCGTAATAATGAAGAATTTGTTCTAAAATTTCTGCGGCGCGGGGAGGCAACCCCTGGGGCACCTGCACCCTGATCCCCATAATTTGGCTAGCACTGTAGTCGAACCGATCGCTTGTCTGGGGCAACAGTTCTGTTGTCACCCCCTCCAATTGTCCCAGGTGAGCAGCCAGTTCCCGATACATGGTCAGGGGTAGGGGAGGATCGTAGGTGATTTGCCGGATCATGGGCTAGTTGATCGGTTTGGGCAGGGGGCAGCAGTTGAACCCATCGATACAGATTTTGCCCCACTGCATCGCCCAGCGCACCAGGGCAACGCGATTATGGGTGCGGGTCTTGTCCAAAATATTGCTGATGTGATTATCCACCGTTCGTTTACTAATCGCCAGTTCTACTGCAATTTGTTCGTTACTCAAACCCGAAGCAACTAACTCGATCACTTGAATTTCCCGATCGGAGAGGGATGGGGTACGAAAATTGGCACTTTCTGGGCTATGCATGGCGAAGTAGGTCTTTCTCTCTATGGACTCTTCTATCGTAACAATTCTGGGGATCAATGGAGTAAGTAATTTACTGCGGGATCAAGCGATCGCTGTCTTGCCAGGACTGGGGTCGCCATACTACAAATTCTCGCCAATTGCGATGCAAACTATTCAGCACTTCCTCTTGAGCCTGATGGAAAATACTAATATCTCCCATGCCCCGATTGAGCAGGGCAAACCAGACTAACCCCCGATCGCGGGTCTGAATCACCCCTGCCAAAGTACTGACATCACTGAGGGTACCCGTTTTGAGGATATCGCCGCCACTAAAATAGCGGTCTTGGATGGTACCGCAACGGCATTCTCCCATGGGAAAGAGGTCTGCCAAACTCAGCCCCTGGGCACTCGCCTGTTTTTGGAGGGCGATCAGAAGCGCTACTACTCCCCTGGGGGAAATTTGATTGCTCTGCCCCAGACCCGACCCATTGCTCAGGCGAATTTCTTGACTGGGGATGCCGGAAAGCTCCACTAACTTGGGGATTACTTTCCCCGTCCCCCCCAGATTGGTCATGAGGACATCAGCAATGATGTTGTTGCTATAGATATTCATTTGCTTCAAAATCTGCCATAGGGGCAACGATCGGTATTGCACTAAAACCCTGCCCGTTGCCTGGGGCAAAATCCTGACTGTGCCAGTAATAGTAATCTGGGGGCGACCTGTCCCCCTAGACAAGGTCTCGTACTGCGTTAAAACTTCTCCGTCCCAGAGGTCACGATTGATTGCCCGCCGGAAGAAACCCGCCGACTGCACCCGATCGGTGGCAAAATTCATATAAAACTGGGAAGTTACGACTAAATCCCCCTGAATTCTTTTGATCCCCAGAGTTTCTAGGTAATTGCCAATTTTGATCCCGTCTTCCCACACAAACAGGGGATCAGCTCCCCCCGCCACAATTAAGTCTCCCACCAGAGTAGAACCACTGAGACTACCGTTGGTGGCAATAGTGGTAACAAAGCGAGAGTCCCTATGCCAAGTGCTCAGAGCCGCTAGAGTCGTGGCAATCTTAGTCAGGGATGCCACAGGTAAGGGGCGGTCTCCCTGGTGACTGGCTAGTAATTGCCCCCCCTGGTTCTGAATCCATACCCCCTGCAACGATCGGGGGTAGCCCCTACTTTGGAGAGTCTGGAGGTGCTTTTCTGTTACCTGGGCGGCAATGGGATCAAAGCCGGACTGGGCTAAAACAGGGACAGAATTTTGTATTAACAGTACTGAGAGAGCCATCAGGGGAGAGTTAACCAACAGGGCTCGATCGAGGGAGTTAGCCACTAACCACAGTGCCACCAAGTTCCACATCCTTACCCGTGGTTAATTAGAGTCAGTACCCTCTACTTCGCTGTCTTCTTCGATAGCGGGGGGAATCTCCATAAGCTCTTCAGCTACATCTTCAGTGGCGGGAGGAATTTCAATCCCCAAGGCAGCCAAACGCAACTGCTCCCGATACTTAGCCGCCATTTCTTCTGCCTTAGCATAAACCAAGCTGGGGTCTCGCACCATATCCCTGGCTCCGCCTCCAGTTGCTTCGTCGAAAGGGAGATTCTGCCCCGCTCTGAATCTAAGTCAATGATCATCACCTTGACATCGTCATTGACATTAAAGACATTGTGGGGCGTTTCAATATGTTCGTGGGAAATTTCGGAGATGTGCAACAGACCGCTGACGCCGCCAATATCAATAAAGGCACCGTAGGGCTTGATCCCCCTGACCACACCCTCGACAACTTCCCCGATCTCTAGCTTGTTCATCTTCCGCTCTACTAGGGCACGGCGATGGCTCAGTACTAGACGGTTTCTTTCCTCGTCAACCTCTAGGAACTTCAGGGGTAGTTCTTCCCCGACGAGGTCTTCCTTGGGCTTTCTGGTGCTGATGTGGGAACCAGGAATAAATCCGCGTAGACCTTCAATACGTACTAAAGCACCACCACGATTGGTAGAAAAAATTAGCGATCGTACAGTGGCATCCTCTTTTTGCAACTGTCTTACCCGTTCCCAGGCGCGCATATATTCAATCCGGCGGATGGAAAGGGTTAATTGCCCTTCTTCGTTTTCATCAGCTAGGATAAAAAACTCTCTGGTATCGTTATTTTGTAAGACTTCCTCCGGGGTATCCACGCGGTTGATGGACATTTCCTGCAGAGGGATGAAGGCCGCTGTCTTAGCGCCAATATCAATTAGGGCTCCCCTCGGTTCAATACTAAAAACAGTCCCCGCTACAATATCTCCAGGACTAAAACGGTAGTCATACTGGTCTAGGAGGGCGGCAAAATCGTCATGGGTAAATCCGACGTTTGGGTTGGTTCCTGCTTTTTTTTGTTCCGAGTGATTGGCATAGTAATTAAAGTGTAGTTAGTCTCCGGGTCGAACTTCTAAAAAGAAATGGGCACAGGCTTCTAATGTTAGCATACCTTGTCTATAACCGCAAATTACTAGGGCGGGGATACCAACCGTTGGGGCAGTAGCCGGATGATCGACTGGTGCACTTGCTCTGGGGGCTGACTGCTGTCTACAAGTTTTACCCGATCGGGTTCGTTGTGGCAGATATGGGCAAATCCCGATCGTACCCGCTGATGAAATTCCAGGTCTAGTTTTTCCATGCGGTCTTGGTGGTGATTCTTTACCCTAGCGCGGACTAAACCAACTTCGGGGTCAATATCTAGCCAAAAAGTTATCTGGGGCATAGTCCCCTGGGTCGCCTCAGCATTTAATTGGGCAATCCAATTTTTATCGATGCCATGACCAAATCCTTGATAGGCAAGGGTGGAATCGGTAAACCGATCGGTAATAACAATTTTACCTGCCGCCAAGGCGGGCTTAATTAACTGGCTGACATGGTGGGAGCGGTCCGCCATGAGCAAAAATAGCTCTGTAGGGGGTGTTAGGCTGTCGCTTTGGAGGAATAGCTGACGGAGAGTAGCCCCTAAATCTGTGCCCCCTGGTTCTCTGGTCAGGACTACCTGATGCCCCTGGGACCTCAGGAATGCAGCTAGAAGTTTTGCCTGGGTGGACTTGCCTGCTCCCTCTCCCCCTTCAAGACTGATGAATAGGGAGGACATAATTAAGCCCAGAAAAAATAGTCAAGCCGAGGGCAAGCCAAAATAGGAAAATCGCGTAGGGTATCTGTAATAGTAGTGCTAGTATAGCGACAATTTGACTGATAGTTTTGACCTTGCCCCAAATACTAGCGCCTGTGGCACTGGGGGCGCGCCAGAGAGTGATCAACAATTCCCGCGCCACGATCGTAAATACGCTCCAAGCCGGCAAGTCTCCCAATTCTACTAGCATTATCATCGGCGCTAAAATTACTAACTTATCCACTAGGGGGTCTAACACCTTACCCAGGTCAGTTTCTTGATGCCAGCGGCGGGCAATGTAGCCATCTAACCAGTCGGTCAAGGCAGCAATGGCAAACACGAGCGCGCTCCAGAGCCTGCTTGGGGCAGAATCTTGCCCTGTCAGTAGACCCAAAACGATCGGGATGGAAATCAACCGTGATAGGGTAATCCAACTAGCAAAGGTGATATTTGTCTTACCAAGTTCTGCCATTTACTGAGCGATGAAGGGAAGTGGTTTCTGTCAGTTTAGGGGAACTATTTTCATCCTGCAATACCCATTCTTGAATCCATCGGGCTAGGGCACGCTGGGATATTTGGGACACTAATTGTCCCCCCATGAGATAGAGTTCTGGTTTAGTTAAAATTTGCCCCGCGACCGGTAACAATTCCCAGTTTGGTTTGAAGTCGGAGGAACGGATGCCGTGCCACAATTTGGTGATGGCTTCCCCGTCCCGATCGATCAAATGATCGACAGAACTAGCCAATTCATCTACTAATTTTTCTCTCAAGTGTACCCCCTCGGCAGATAGGAAAAATTCGGCAATGTGACTGATAGCTTGACTAAAATTGTAATCCTCATTCGATTGGGCATTTTGGAGCAAGTTATTGAGTCGATTCCATCTAAAGGAGCCATCTTTGAGTAATACATCCTTGAGGGCATTTTGTAACTGGGGTGTAGGTTCAGTTAATAGCCTAGTTGCCACATAGGGATAGGCAACACTCATCACTTTGAAGTTAGGATCAACCCCGATCGCTATCCCTTCTAGAGTTACCAACGATCGGATAATTAAAGCGTAGTAGGCGGGCACTTGAAAGGGATAGTCATACATAATTGCTGATAATTGATCCGTGAGACCCTTAAAATCCAGATCGGTTACACTACCAACTAAAGAAGTACCAAAAACCTGTTCTAATGCTGGTGTAATTTTAGCTAGATCAGTGCCTGGCTTCAGAAAACCTAAACGGACATAGTCCTCGGATAATGCCCTAAAATCTCGATTCACTAAATGCACGATCGCTTCGATTAAGCCATACCTTTGTTCCTCCGATACCTGACTCATCATGCCGAAATCTAGGTAGGCTAATCTGCCGTCTTCCATGACTAATAAGTTGCCAGGATGGGGGTCTGCGTGGAAAAATCCCTGATCCAGTAGTTGCCTCAAAGAGCACTGTACACCGACTTCTATGATTTTTCTGCTGTTAAATCCCTGCTTTTGAAGACTGTCCAATTCTGTTAGTTTGGTACCATTGATCCACTCCATAGTTAATACCCGCTTGGCAGTATATTGCCAATAAATTTTGGGGATATAAATGCCTGGTAAATTGCCGTAGTATTGGGCAAATCTTTCAGCATTGGCACCTTCGCAGGTGTAGTCCATTTCCTCAAAGATGCGGCTAGCAAATTCATCTAAAATCGCCCTCAGATCACTCTTGACAAACCAAACAAACTGCATAATCCAGCCGGCGATGTTCCGTAAAATGAATACATCGAGGGCAATTTGTCTGACAATTCCTGGTCTTTGGACTTTAATGGCAACGGTTTCTCCTGAATGCAATCTACCTTTGTAAACCTGTCCTAAAGACGCCGCCGCGATCGGTTTGGTGGAAATTTCACTATAAACTTCCTGGGGGTCTGCTCCTAATTCTTCGCGGATAAATTGGAAAGCAATATCGTTAGAGAAGGAAGGAAGCTGGTCTTGTAATTGAGATAATTCCTCTAAATAAACTGGAGGAACAATATCAGGACGAGTAGAAAGCGCTTGCCCAATTTTGATGAAAGCGGGTCCTAATTTGGTTAAAAGTTTCCGTAATTTGATCGCTAACTGCCGATCGTTTTTTACATCTCTGCCGAATTTTGTGCCCAGCCAAATTTCCCAAAATAGACCTAAAATAGGCACAAAAATTGTTAAATACCTAGCCCAAACTTCTAAGGGACGGGAACGATAATATTCAGCAATGACACCGGCATCATAACGATTGAGGTCAGTAATATTCACGGAACTTACCATAAGTTTTAGATAATTTTAACAATTGACCATCCTAGATACTTGTACCCCAAGAAAGAACTACACCAGGGTTGACACAGGCTCAATACAGAGGGATTCTAGGACTAGGTCTACCAGGTCGTTAATAAAAGTAGGATGGAGATTGAGGGCGGGCACCCGATCGAAGTGATGAATGCCGCATTGTTCCGCTACTTCCCGATACTCGATGTCAATTTCCTGTAGAGTCTCAATGTGCTCGGACACAAAGCTGATGGGTACGACTACCAACCGATCGATTCCCCTGCGCGCCAGTTGCCGGATCGCACTTTCGGTATAGGGTTTGAGCCATTCTACTGGTCCTACGCGGCTTTGGTAGGCAAGGGTGTGAGCATTGTAGCGCTGAAAATCACGGCGCAGGCACTGCATAATTAGGTCTACGCCGTTCTCTACTTCGATTTGATAGGGGTCTCTGTATTCTTCTACATATTTGACGGGGACACCATGGGCGCTAAAAAGATATGGGCGCGGTCTGGCTCCGGGGCTTGTTGCAATTCCCGATCGATCAGTTCTGCCATGGCACGGATATAGCCGGGACGATCGTACCAAGACCTGATTGTAACCCGCTCGATCGATTGCAATTCTCGATCGGTTGCCCAAATTTGGTCAATTTCTTTCAAACTGGAGCCGGTGGTACTGATGGAATACTGGGGATAGAGGGGCAGAACCACTAACTTAGTGATGCCATCCCGCTTGATTTGCGCGATCGTGTCTTGGGCAAAGGGATGCCAGTAACGCATAGCTACATAGGTTTTAACGGTTACTCCCCGCTCCTGGAGCCCATCCTGGAGGGCTTGGGCTTGGGCTTCTGTAATCTTTTTGAGGGGGGAGCCGCCGCCAATAGCGCGGTAATTATCCTGGGAGAAGGGGGCACGGGTTGCCGCAATCAGAGCGGCGATGGGCTTTTGGAGAAAGGGAAAAGGCAGCCGAATTAAATCTGGGTCGGAAAATAGGTTATATAAAAATAGATAGACATCCTCTTCTTTGTCAGGACCGCCTAAATTGAGTAGCAGAACGCCTATGTTACCGTCCATAAAATAATCCTAAAAATTTTTATCAATAAACAATATGATAGCCCACGGTGGGGCAAGCAACAATTATTCTCTGCTACCGTCACTACTTCCGTACCCATGAGAAATCCTATGAAGTCCCTAATTGCCCTTGCTTTAATTTTGTTTGCTACACCCGCCTTGTCCCAGGAAGTGATCCCGATCGAGCCTCCTGCTACTTCTACCCTGCCTCCCACTACAATCCCGACTTTGCCTCCTTCTCCTGGAACTACTGCCGGGCAGCGTTTTGTCTGCGAATTGCAAAATGGTCAGTATGTGGTGTCCTATCGCCCGGAAAATCAATTCGATCGATCGTTTCCCTGGGCATTACCGCGCACCCTGGGTGGGGGCTGGTCAGCGGAGCGCCGTTGCCAAGAAATTGCCCGCCGGCTGGAATCCTATCGCCCTGATGGGCTGGATGAACTGCGGGTAGGACAAGCCAATGGCTATAACATCGTCTGTGCTACCACCGATCGGGTGCCTGCCTGCCGCATTGTCTTTACTGTGCCCCCTGGACAAGACCCCATTACTACCCGCGATCGGGTGTTTGCCAATCTGGTCGCTTCGGAACAGGGACAATTGACCGCGCCGGTAAATACCTTTAGCGGCAGAGGCTTGAGATTTACCGATTTACTGCGGGGCAATAGTAGTCAACCAATCCAAAACAGGAATCAGGGCATTGATCTAAAACCTTTCCTTTCCCCTCAAGATGGCGGGACTGGCTCTAGCCTGAGGCGTAATTTCTAAATACTTATAGGACTTACGCCAAGCAAATTGCCCCTCATTCCTCAATTCCTTCTCCCACAGCGGGGAGAAGGGAAGTGTATCAATTTTTTGGGGAGAGGGTTTCAGAAAAAACAACGTAAGTCCTGCTCAAACAAAAAAGCTCCCTAGAGGGAGCACGATCGTTTATCTGTTCCCTTTGATAGGGAATTTACTTCGTTAACAATTGTTTAACCAGGGGCATCTCGCTGGCATCCATTTTCGGGGTCACAGGCGCAAAACTGGGCACCACGATCGAGTTATCCTGCTTGGTCAAACGGTTGTACAACTCCTGGGTATTGGGGAAATTAGCAGCAGGGAAAGTGGCAAAGCGGTTATAGGGAACCGTATCTTCACCGAACACCTCTGCATATTCCTGGCTGTTGACCAAGGCAAAGACAAATTCCTTAGCTCCCTTAGTTGCCAAAATTTGGTTGTACTTACGAATTTCTGCCTGATCCAGGGGCGCTCTACCCAGGAAGTGCTTAGTACCCAACTCGATCACCTTGGTATTGGGGAAGGGGGTATAAAATTCCTTGATGTAGAGGTCGGAAGTACCGATGGCGAGGATAAATTCCTTCACAGAAATCTCGGCGTTTTGCAACTTACTGACGTAGCGACTAAACTGCTCGTTGGCAACGTAGGCATCCATATCCCGTTCAAATACCTGGCGGTAGGCAGCCCTCGCCAAGGTTTGTACTGTCATCGGGTCAAGATTAGTGAGCTTAAAGATTTTGCGTTGCTCCCTCTGCTTGCTCACACCCTGCTCAATGCGGGTCTTGATGGCAAAGTCATTCATCTGCATCATCGGCTGACCCAGGGTGACAAACATGGGGGTTTCTATCTTCTCTGGCATCATGCCCTTATCGCCCACCATGCCCAGACGATTCGATCGCATCGCTAAACCGGCGGGGGTCAAGTAGCGCTCGTAGGGGACGGTGTCTTCGCCGAAGCTCTCTGCGTATTCCTTGCTGTCTAAAATGGCATCCACCAGGGCATAGAAGCCTTTTTTGTAGCAGATGTCGTAGTAAGCGTTCATTTCCTGTCTGCCGTAGGTGGGGCGACCCAACAGGCGGCGATGGATGTATTCAATGGCTTTACAAACATAGAGCTTAGACCAGTAGAGGTCGCGGAAGAGGGGGGACTTAGCCAGGCGGCGCACAAATTCTCTGACGGTAATTTCGCCGTTTTCTAACTTGATTTCGTCGGCGGTGAGGCGTTGCCCTTCATAGACTTGGCGACCGATCACCTGTTGATAAATGGCACGAATTACTGCTTGAGTAGAAGTTTCTGCAAATTTAACGCTGGCGTTTTTGTCGTATTTTTTGCCCTTGAAGGCGGGGAGTTGATCGAGCTTGAACACCTTGGGTCCAAGGGTGCCAGGATTTTCGCCGCGCGCGCCCGGATTGCTCAGTTGGTTGGTGATGCCCGCACCGTTGCGGATGAGGATGCGCCTGGTATCTTTGCCAAAGTAGGCAGGGGTGGCGCTGGGGTTGCGGGTTTCTTTGGGGAAAATCGCGCCGAATTGAATCTCTAGGGGGTCATTGCCGGAACCGTAGACGTGCTGATCGGGGAGGGGCTGGTTGTAGCTGGCAAAGAGGGTGATAAATTGAGGAACTTTGCGGAAGGGAGCCGAATAGTTGAATAGGTCAAACTGTGCGCCCCAGTTGCGGGCGGGCTGGGCTTCCTGTCCTAAGCCGCGGCGGTAGGGTACGGTTTCTTCCCCGAAGTAGTCGGCGTATTCCTGGGAATCCACGATCGCGTCGATTAAAGCCCCTAATCCGCCCTGGGAAACGATCGCAAAATATTTCTGTACTTCTTCGCGGGATTCGGGAGCGCGCCCTAAAAAGTGCTTGAAGGCTAATTCTAAGGCGCGGGAGTTGATGTAGGGGCTAAAGAACTGGTCGCGGTAGAGGGGAGACTTACCCACCCGGCGCACAAACTCCTTCATGGAAATTTCGCCATTTTTTACCTTCGACTCTAAATCGGAGAGGCTGAGGCTGTAGGCACGGGTGATGTCCCGCTCAAAAATCTGGCGGTAGGCAGCTTTGATGACTTCGTTCTTTTCGCTGACGGAAAGACCAGGTTTCATGACAAACTTTTGCCTACGATCGGCGGTATTAAAGTAAATTTGGGGCAGGCTCAAACCCTGGAGGTCCTTAGAGTTGCGCTGTCTGAGCTTGTTAGAGGGAGTAGGTGCCTTAAATTCCGCGATCGCAACGTTGAAATACTGATTGATGATCTCCTTGGCTTCCTCATCTTCCCGAAATAGGTTGAGGGCAGCATTGCGCATTGCCTGGAGTGCCACAAGGGTGGCAGCGGTGGAGCAGGCGTTTTCAATGATTTCCCGCAGACCCCGCACGTTCTGCGCCAAAATGTTGGGGTCTCCTGCCACCATGGCGTAGGTGGTGTAGCGCACAAACCAGCTTAAATCCCGTAAAGATTTCTTCATCCGCTCGGGACCATAGCGGGCAATGTTGATGGTGCTAAATCCAGGGGGAATTTCAATCACACCATCAGCGCTGAAAAAGGAGCGGATGGCTTCGATAAAGCCGCTACTCACTTCGGCATAGGTAGTAGTACCTAAAGTCATCCCCCGTATCAGATCAATGGGAGTGCCATCCATACCCATTTTTACTTCTGTGGCATCTTTGGGCTTTTCCAAGAAAGACATGGGGGCACCGCCGGTAAAAATTCGTCCCGCTCCCTTGGAAACGATGTTATCGGCATTTTGGGTAATGACGGCGGCAATTTCTAACCGTTTGATACTGGTCTGGAAAAAGGTATTGAGGTCTTCGAGTTCCGTGCGCCCAGGGAACCGGTCTTGTTGTTCCACCTGGTTGATCGTTGCAGTTAAGGCAGTTTGATATAGCTGGGGACGGGCGTTGACAGCACCGCTAGAGGATGTTATGGCCATTTAATTAACCTAAAAAGTATAATCTTAACTGTCTAATTTATACCACTAGAAGGTTAGCTCTGTGCCCCGAAAAACTGTTACATTTCTAAACAATTGGATGGTGTCCTAAAGCGATACCAGCTACTAACATTCCCAGGACAAGAAAGGGCTGGGCACTAGCTTGGTATTTAACGTCATTCTCGATCGGGTTTCTTAAAAAATACATGTCCTGGAAAGTAATTTGGGGAATAACTAACAATACCAACAGACTGGCTAATAACTGTTCCCCGATCGTGACTAAATAGATGGCAATGCCAATTTGAAAAACATCGATCATTACTGCAGAAATTAAGGCAGCCCGATCGATGCCAAACATGACTGGCAGAGACTTCAGACCCAGTTGTCGATCCCCTTCCACGCTCTTAAAATCATTTACAATCGCAATTCCCAGTCCTGCCAGACTGTAGATCATAGTAATCACCACAATCTGCCAACTCAGTTCCCCAAACAACGCCTGCCCCGCACACCAAGGCAGGGCAATGTAACTTGCTCCCAGGGCATAATTGCCCAGCCAGCCATTTTGTTTTAACTTCAAGGGAGGGGCAGAATAAATGTAGGCTAAAAATGCCCCGATCGCTGTAATGATCGTCATCGTAAAAGTGCGGTGCCCTGCCCATAGGTCTAACAATACTGCCACGCTAAAGCCGAGGATCAGGAGTATCCAAATTTGGGCAATCACGTTTTTGAGGGGAATTGCCCCGGAGGGGATGGGGCGGTAGGGTTCGTTAATGGCATCAATTTCCCGATCGTAGAAGTCATTCAAGGTCTGGGTGTAGCCCGCCATCAGAGGACCAGACAGCAGCATGCAGGCAAGGGAGACTAGAAAATTTTCCCATGTCCAACGATAGGCACCGGAGGAGGCAGCGCCGCAGATCACGCCCCACATGAGGGGTATCCAGGTGATGGGCTTCATCAGTTGTAGATGGATTTTCCAGAGGGCGGTAGCTTTCACATCCGCGCCCTTCATACCCAGGAGTTGGCGGGCACTGGCTTGGGGATCGGGAGTTGTCATAACGATCGGGTTAGCTTAACTAACTTCATAGTACACTCTGCAGGCTTGGGCGGATGATACCCTACTTCAACCGACCAGCTAATACGCTCATCAGCAGAGTCCGCGGTTCCGAAGCGATCGTGAGTCCCTCCGGCAGAGGCAAGTCCCCTACGCGGATGCCCTGGCGCACCTCTAGGTGGGAAATGTCTACTTCAAACTTCTCCGGCACCCGATCGGGGGGACAGACTACTTTTATCGTCTTCATCAGCAGTTGAATCGACCCCCCTGCCTTAACCCCAGCAGGAGTTCCTGTAAATACAAGGGGGACAATCACTTCTACTTTCGCCTTTTGGTCCACAGCAAAAAAGCTGACGTGATAAACTTCCTTTTTGTAGGGATGGCGTTGCACTTCTTTGATAATAGTGTTACCACTAAAATCACTACCCTCCACTTTGATACTGATCAAAGTGTTGTTGGGAGTGGCATGGAGAAGGATATGCTTCAGTTGTGGTGCATCGATCATGACTAGATCGGATTCATTGCCTTTGTGTCCATAAATTGTAGCGGGGGTCCATCCTGCCCGCCGCAGGGCGCGGGGATTAAGCTCTTTAGAGCGGGGCTTACACTCAAGGGTGAGGGACATGGTTGGTCAAAAAAACAGCATTTTTTATCCTACTATAAATTTGTAGGTTATTGTTAACTTTTATGGTTGGATTAGCTTATGGTAATGTTGACACTCTAGTTAGAATCTGGGACAGAAAGCGTTACAATTAACCTAGTGTGCCCTGGGAGTAAAGTATGTCGCAAGTTTTTGGGAACTATATCGAAAAAATTTCGGGCATCCACGAATTTTTAGCTCTGAAGTTTTTTCCCACATCCCAAAAAGTACGGCAACGCTGGCGTACGAGCGGTTTGTCGGCGAATTTTATGGCGGACTACTTTGCTACTTTTTATCCAGGGGGATCGAATGAGGAAGGCATAGATGTCCAAGCGGAAATTAAGAGCGCTGTAAGTTTCATTGCTAATGAACTGCTAGAAAATGCGATGAAGTTTAGTGATGATTCGACAATTTTTCCTACGAGTATCACACTTCATTCTGACGAAGAGCAGATTTTATTTATTGCTACGAATAGCTTATCTGAGGAAGGTATAGAAAAATTTAAGGCATATTTACAGATGTTAACGAGCAGTGACCCCTATGAACTTTACATTGAAACCATCGAGAAAAATGCCGCAGAGAATGGAGATGGTTCTGGTTTGGGCTTTTTAACTATGATCAATGACTATGCCGCAGACTTGGGCTGGAAATTTGAAAGTAAGGAAATCCAGGGGCAGTTAGTCCATTATGTTGTTACTTCTGTAAAAATAAATTTTTCCTGAGGAATTATGAGCATGACAATTCAAGCGGATGATTATGAAATCCAATATGTTCCTGACACTAATGAGGTGATTTTTCAGGGGTCGTTGCGGCTGAGTGGGGCGGAGGAATATCAACCGATCGTGGATTTATTGGAGGGTTTAATTGCGGCTCAGCCTAACCATATTCTCTTGGATTTGAGGGCGCTGGATTTTCTCAATAGTTCTGGGATCAATGTGCTGTCTAAGTTTGTGATCAATGTGCGCAAACGGAACACGATCGACGTGACGGTGAAGGGAGCAAAAGCTGTACCCTGGCAGAGCAAGTCCCTCAAAAATTTACAAAGGCTGATGCCGAGTCTCAAATTAGAGATTGAATAGATTTATTGCTAGTGCCCTGGGAGGGATCGCCATGGGTTTGTGCCCGGCTCCCTTGGGCTGGTGGGGTCTGGGATGGCTGGGTTTAGTGCCCCTATGGTTGGTGGTGAGGGGGGCGCAGCTGAGATCGGCGCTGGCTTTGGGGCTAGTTTGGGGCTGTTGTTACCACGGTTTGGCGCTGTTTTGGTTGACGGGGGTGCATCCTTTAGATTGGTTGGGGGTTCCCTGGGGGGCGAGCTTGGCGATCGCTGCTGGGATATGGACGATCGTGGTGGCTTGGGGAGCGATTTTGGCGGGGTTGTGGGGGATGGGGATGGCGGGCACCCAGGGATTGAGTCCTGGGCTGAGGCTCACGATCGGGATGGCGTTATTTTGCGCTCTGGAGCGGATTTGGAGTTGGTCTCCCCTCTACTGGACTGCCCTGGGCTATACCCAAAGTCCTGGAAATTTGGTGATTTTACAGTTGGGTAAGTTATCGGGGCAGCAGGCTGTGACGGCGGCGATCGTGGGGTTTAATGGTGTGGTGGCGGAACTCCTTGTCAGCTTTTCTGGCAGATTGGCGATCGGGGGGGCGTTGTTTTTTTGACCACGATCGGTTATGGCTGGTGGCAGTTGAGTCTCCCCCTAGAAAGTGCAAGTATTACTGGGGTGAAAATTGGACTAATTCAGGGCAATGTCAGTAATCGGGAGAAATTTTCGCCCCAGGGGAATAGGCTATCCTTGCAACGGTATCGAGATGGTTATGCCCAACTAGCCCGATCGGGGGTAGAGGTGGTCGTGACGCCGGAGGGGGCTTTACCCTATGGCGGCGAGGCGCTTTACCGATCGGTAGCGGATTTACTGCAAACTTATCGAGTCCCTCTATGGTTGGGGGGGCAGGGAGAGTTGCCCAATACCAATAGTTTAATTTTGTGGTCGGCTAGTCCCACTCCCCTTGCCCGCTACGACAAGGTGAAGTTAGTACCCCTGGGGGAATATGTGCCCCAAATTTTGGCGGGCATAGTTAGAAGACTTTCTCCCTTGGAGGGGGAGTTTACCCCTGGTGACCCCGATCAAGTTGTAGATACTCCCTGGGGCAGATGGATTTTAGGGATTTGTTACGAGTCCGCTTACCCGGAACATTTTCGCCGCCAAGCCCGATCGGGGGGGCAATTACTGCTGACGGCTTCTAATGATGCCCACTATGCCCCAGCGATGCCCTGGCAACACCATGCCCAGGATGTAGCCCGTGCCATTGAAACCGATCGCTATGCCGTGAGAGTGACAAACACTGGTTATTCTGCCGTTGTTGATCCCCAGGGACGCACCCTGTGGCGATCGGGGTTGAATACTACTGAAACCTACAGCACTACTGTTTATTTACGGCAGACCCAAACCGCCTATGTTAGGTGGGGGGATTGGCTTACCCTGTTGTTAACGATCGGGACCACCCTATGCTTTTGGCGCTGCAAACTCTTTCCCAAAATAGAGAGCGAAGTGAAGCGATAAGTTACCTGTTTTTCCCCAGATTCTTGGATAGCAACCAACTAAAGTAGGGGTACCAACTATACAACAGAGTCTGGGAGAATTACTATGCAAACTATCAACAGCCGCGATTTATGCCTTGCAGATTTACAAACCCAGTTTAATTTACAGGTTTCAAGAGACCCCAAATTTTTTCCTGAGTGGGACATTCCTCCTAAGATCACTGCCCAGGAACAGGAGGGTTTGAACCGGGTGAGTAAAAATTTTACTGATCTTGTGGAGCGTCGGGCAATATCAGAGCAAACCGTTAAGTTGGTAGTAATTGCTCCTTTACTTGATTGGGCTGGATTTTATCGCCATCCATTTACAATTACGGCGGAAGAACCGATCGAAATTTTTGGTGTAGATGGCAATAGCAAGATCAAAGGTAAGCTAGATATTCTAGTCATAAAAAATAAATTGTGGATACTTATAATTGAGTCCAAGTCCAGTTCGTTTAATCCCAGGGTAGGACTGCCTCAGCTATTAAGTTATATGTTGGCAGGACTAAAAAATAGAGAGATAGATTTGCCAATTTATGGATTGCTAACCAATGGGCAACAGTTTCAGTTTGTTAAGCTCGTTAGCTCTCCTTGCCCCACCTATAGTCTTTCCAGAATAATGTCGATTGATTTTCCTCCCGATGATTTTCCCAAAGTGCTAACCATAGTTAGGTGTCTTACCCAGGGGGAATGTGCATCTGAATGATTCCTGCTGATATTAGGCTGAGTTCGGGTTAAGCGAACCTGAGTGCGACAAAAATTTGAGTTATCAAAGTCTGACTGCCCAAAGGTTTGACTATTACCCCTCATCCCCTAGCCCCTCTAATCTAATTCTGCCAAAATGCGGAAGCGGACATGATTAAGGGCTAAAGCCCCCAGGGAGAGGGTTTCGGGTTCTAGGGTTTCAAAGGGGATACCCTTACCGATCTCCACGTGATACCAGGGCAGACCCATAAAGAAGCGGGTGGGGTAGGGGGGGCGACCAGTGTCGTCGGGGTTAGATTCCAGGGGAATCCAGCCGTAGCCGGGGACAAAAAACTCGATCCAGACGTGGTTATAGTATTGAAATAAGATTATTCCCCGTTGGTCGGCACAGGGGGGGCATTTGTAGCGCCCTACGGTACGGCAGGCAATGCCATTGAGGCGGGCGAGGGCTAACATAACTCCTACATATTCACCGCAACCGCCGTACCCTCTTTCTAACACTACCTCTGGGCTATCAAAGGATGCCATGCGGTATTCCAACCGATCGTAGACATAGTTGCGGATGTTCAACATTTTGCTGATTACATCCTGGGCATCCCCCACACTCTCCCTGGCAGCCGCCCGCACGATCGGGTGATCCATACCCAAGTCGTCGTCGTCCACTAGGTAACGGGCTTGCATTTCTGGGGAAAGGGGGCAGGAGAGGGCTTCATTGCCGGGAATCTCATACTTGATCCCCCGCAATTCTAATAATGCTTTCCAGCCAAACACTTTAGCTTGGTGGGGCTGGAGTTTGCCCAAATGGAACACTGCTACTTCTTGGTCTTCTACAGACTCGATCGTGAAGGGATGCCCCATGGGTGTAATGCTCCTAATGGTTTGCCGATCGGTCGGAGCAGGCAGGGCGATTTTCCAAGTGAGATTCTCGATCGTCTGGGGTTCTTCCGGAAAAATCTCTTCTAGGTAGACCATTTCCACCAAATAACCGTTAGAAAGGGTGTAATGGGACTGGGGCATGACGACTTGACGATGAATGAAAGACCGATCCCGCTGGTCTACATCAGGGCGATCGGGGTCGTTGGGATGGTCACGGATGTAAAACTCTTTGCCGCTGTGTACCACATATAACTGCTCCCCACAAAAATCTAATCCCCTGGGATCAGGGTAGGGAGTAAGGGCACGATAGCAGCCCCCCCCGTTTTAGCATCGAGACAATAGATCGTTTCTTCTAGGTGGTCACAGACCCAGAGCTTTTCCCCTTTGAGGGTAAGAGTTTCTGCCCCAGTGCCGGGAGCAGGCATCCGGCGCAACAAAGTGCGGGTAGCGCGCCCAAACACTAGAATCTCCCTTATACTGCCGCACACCACATAGACACCCCCCTCCGATAGGGTGATACCCTCGATCGGGTGGGGCAATTCCAGGTAAAGTTGCAGATTAAAATCGTCCCATTGGCAATAGCTAATTTGATTTTCTTTTACTACCCACAATATATTGCCGCTGATGGCAATGTCCGTCACCCCGACAAATTCCTCTGTGGTTAACTGGTTGAGCACGATCGTGCTTTCCGTGCCCGGGTCAATTGCCAACACATAGCCGCGATAACTATCGACAGAAATTGCCCGCTCCTGATGCCAAACCAATCCCCTCAAACTGTAGGCGGGACAGGGATAAATTGTTGCAGGCAGAGCAGTCATAGATCACACAGAATAAACTGGTTCCAAGATACTGCAAAACCACTGCCCCCTGAGTTCACCATAAACAGGTGCTCCTCTAAATAGGACAAATTCTGGTATTTTAAGACAAGAGACATTCTTGGTTATTTGTGCGTATTTCCCTAGACCACTATCGCATTTTAGGGGTGACTCCCCAGGCAAGTACCCCCTACCTGGAACAAGTGTATCAATCCCTGCTGGGTTGGGTGCCCCACCGTGAGTTTTCGGAAGTTGCCCTGGCTGCCCGCCGCCGGCTCCTAGAACGATCGTTTCAAGTGCTATCGAACCCGGAACTGCGCACGGAATACGACCATACCCTAGCGGAAGGTGAAACAACCCTAAAAATTGAGAACGCCGATCGCATAGGTGCTCTGGTTATTCTCTACAGTCTGGGGGAATATAAAGCAGTCCTGGAACTATCCCAGCCGGAGGCAGAGGAAGATGACCTCACCCGTAGCGATCGGATTTTAGTGCGCGCCCTCTCCCACCAGGGGATCGGTTTAGCCCACTGGCAAGAAGGCAATTTCGCTGAAGCGGGGGATGCCCTAGAACTAGCCCAGGAGGAACTAATGCAGGCGGGACTGTTCCTCCATCTGCGGGGGGAACTCCAGGCTTACTTATTTAAGCTCAGACCCGATCGGGTTTTACATCTATTTAGTACAACGGACGAACATCCAGGGCGGCTGTCCCAGGGCTTGACCCTACTCAAAGAAATGCTCAACGAGCGGGGCGGCATCGAAGGCAACGGCAACGACTATTCCGGCATGAATAGGGAGCAGTTTTTACACTTTATCCAACAAATCCGCCAATATCTCACTGCCAGTACCCAGGAACAAATATTTGCCGAAGAAGCCAAGCGCCCCTCCCTAGTAGCCAGTTTCCTCCACGCCTACTGCCTAGTAGCGATCGGGTTTGCCGAATTTCGTCCCGACTACATCCGCCGTGCCAAGGGCATTTTTATCAAACTGCGCCCCAACCAGAATGTCTACCTAGAAAGCTCCCTCTGCTCCCTCCTCCTGGGACAAATAGAGGAAGCCCTCTCAGAAATTATTCTCAGTAAGGAGTATGATACCATCCTCCACCTTGCCCCCGACTCAGACCTCCTGGGGAACCTGTGCTGGTACTGCGAACACTGCTGGCTGGAAAAGGAAGTCTATCCCCACTTCGCCGATCTGAGCAGTAAGTTGCCCTCCCTCAAAGCCTACTTTGCCGAAGAGCAAGTGGAGACCTACCTAGAAGAATTACTCACCAAGAACACTTCCGAGTGGGTGCCCTCCTCCCTACCCCGCCCCACTATCCCTCCCCCCATCTGGAAAATTCCCCTGGATACTACTCCCCGACCCAACCAAAGGAACAGCCCCCTATGGAAAAACCACCCACCCAAGTTCGTCGTCGCTCGGTCTTCCCTAAACTATTGTTAATCTCTAGTCTGTCTCTCCTGGGGCTTAGTGCCGGGGCGGGGCTATGGTTCCTCAAAAAAGGGGGATTCTCGATCGCTTATCCCTGCCCACTCTAGCCAGCCAGGAGCCGGTCTTGTTAATTCAGCGCCCCCTATTTGCCAGTTTTAGTCAAGTAGCCCTGTTACGGGTACCGGAAGAGCTAGACAAAGCCCAGGCAGCCCAGATCATCACCCAGTGGCAAAATGCTAAATCTCTGGCGATGGGGGAGAAATACGACGTTAAAGCCCTCGATAGCATTTTGTTAGAACCGAGCCTATCGGAATGGCGGCAACGATCGGAGCAAAACAAAGCGGAGCAGTCCTACCTGGTCTACACAACCAAGGGCATTGAAATTAAGAGTGTCACCCCAGAAGACAAAGATAGGGCAACCGTAGTCGCCGTTATTTCCGAAGACCGCGATTTTATCTATCAGGGAGAACGGGTAGCGGACTACTCCCGATCGGGGGCTCAGTATGAAGTGACCTACAAACTGCAACGGCAAAAAGATAACTGGTTTATCCAGACGATGCTCGTCAAAGACTGATAAATAGGGGCTGTGCCAGGAAAAATTGTTGGCTTAGACCTTGCAACCAGGGCACGATCGCGGGGGCAAAACTAGAAGTAAGGGCGGCGATGTAGCCATTCTCCTGCCTTGTGATCACGATCGTGTACTCTTCTACGGTGAGCAAACCGTAGGTAAACTGGGGTAACGCTAAAACCTGGGCGATAAAATTCGCCAGCCCCAATGTTTTGAATGCTTGCTCAGTCCAGAGGATGCTCTGTTCCTTGAGGGTAAACATTTTTTGTGGCAGTCCTCTGCTGTCGTAGAAAACGACACCGTGTAATAATTCTAAGTAATCCATGTCATGGCACAAATTAGAGTCTCTCTCTATCATAGGTATAGTTGCCAAATCCTACCCACTATCTAAAACAGGGAGTGAAACCACATACTTTGCTTAAGCATTGTGCCAGGGCGATTTTCCGGTTGCTTACTTTTTGGGGACTAGGGCTGGTTGTTTTTGCCCTAGTTGCCTGTCGCGGCAATCTCACAAATCCTCCCGATCGGATTGTAATTGGCACCACGAGTCAGATTCGCACCCTCGATCCCGCCGATGCCTACGAGTTTTGGGCGGGCAATATCCTTGTCCATCTCACCGATCGGTTGTATACCTATCGTCCTGGCACAACGGAATTGATGCCCCAGTTAGCTAGGGATTTCCCCCAAATTAGTGAGGACGGCTTGGTCTATCGCATTCCCCTGCGATCGGGGGTGAAGTTCCAGGACGGTAGCAGTTTTGACAGCGGGGCAATGGCATTTTCTCTGCGTAGATTTATGGACAAAGGCGGCGCGCCTAGTTTTTTGCTCAAGGACGCGATCGATCGGCTGGAAACCCCCGCCCCGACGAGTTGGTGATCTATCTAAAAACTCCCCTCCCCTTCTTTTTGAAGTTGTTAGCCTTTAGTGGCGCAGGAGCCGTTTCGCCGCAGTTTTACCAGTCCCAGCCAGACTTTGTCAGCGATCGGGTGGTGGGGACCGGTGCCTACGAACTAACGGAATACATACCGGGGAATGTATTGCGCCTCAGACCCTTCCGCAACTATTGGGGGGGCAAAACTAAAAATCAGGGCATCGACATCCAGTTTTTCTCTTCTAGCGCCAATTTGCTCAATGCCTTTAAGACCAGGGCAGTGGATGTAGCCTATCAGACCCTGAGTCCCTACCAAGTCCGTAACCTGGAAAACCAAGCCCCTCAAAAAATTGGCAGGTGGTAAAGGGAGCAAGTTCCACAATTTTGTATATGAGCTTAAATGTGACCCAGCCCCCCCTAGACGACCCCAGAGTCAGACAAGCCCTGGCATTAGCGATCGATCGGGAACTAGTCGCCGATCGAGTATTTATGGGACAGCGCACCCCCCTCTATAGTTTGCTTCCCACCACTTTAGACCAATCTCGCCCCGTCTTTCACCACGATCTTGACCAAGCAAAGCAATTACTGAAGGAAGCGGGGTTTAAACCCGATCGTCCTGCCCTAATCAGTCTGTGGTATTCCCCCCGCTTTGGCGGCAACGGCGACCTCATTGCCACTACCCTCCAAGCCTCCCTAGAACGTGACTTGCAGGGATTACTACAGTTGGAACTCCAACCAGTAGAAACTACCACCGCCTATGCCCTGATTGACCAGGGGGTTTATCCTGCCTTTTTATTTGACTGGGTGCCAGACATTTTAGACAGCGATAACTTTATTCACCCTTTTTTAAGTTGCGATCGTGCGGTCGCCGGTAAATGTATAGAAGGAAGTAGTCATTTTCAGGGGTCTTTCTTTTTTAATCAAGAACTGAACAACCTAATCCAACAACAACGACAAACAATAAAGAAAGAAGAAAGACAAAAACGATCGATCGGATTCAAGAGTTATCGGCGGTGTATGTGCCCTTTATTCCCCTCTGGCAAAATCAGGAATATGCCTTTGCCCAGGCTAACATCAAGGGCGTAAAACTAGAACCCACTCAGATTTTAGACTTTACTTCCCTGCAAAAATAATACAGAACTTAGGCTGAGGAAAAATTCCCCTCATCCCTCAATCCTTTTTCCCACAGCAGGGAGAAGGTTGGAAGAGAATTTCAGCAAAAGCAACGTAAGTCTTAAGTTGTAAAAAATAAGCGATAAAGACCATACATAATAAGACCAAAAACACCGATCGTGATTAAAGCCACCACCAAATTAACTACTAACTTCACGATGGTGAATAACACCAACCCAATCAGGAGCACCACCACCACCTTTTTCCAGCCCGTCAACTGCTTCACCGAAGCCACCAGCGGCGACCTCTCGGATTGCATTTCCAGTTCTCTAAATTTTTGTTCTAGGTCTTCCATAGTCAGTTCCTTCTAAAAACCCATAAGAGCCGCAATAACATCTAGTCTAGGTTCAATACCCTGGTGGAGATGGTCTGAGGCAGCGCTAATAGCAGTGTCTGGGTCCTTGAGACCATTGCCCGTCAATACACATACCACCTTTGCCCCCGCTGGCACTTGGTCAGCGACCTTGAGTAAACCCGCCACACTGGCGGCACTGGCAGGCTCGCAAAAAATTCCCTCCAGGGCTAACATCTGATAAGCGCTCAAGATTTCGGCATCGGTAACGCTGTTAAACTCCCCGCCACTGGCAGCTTTTACCTCTAATGCCCTTTGCCAATTCGCCGGATTGCCAATGCGAATCGCTGTAGCGATCGTTTCGGGATGGTCTACCACGCTACCCCTGACCAAAGGAGCAGCCCCCTCCGCCTGAAACCCCATCATCTTGGGCAGTTTAGAACATTTCCCGTCGCTGTAATATTCGCCAAACCCCATCCAGTAGGCAGTGATATTGCCCGCATTGCCCACCGGAATACACAGCCAGTCGGGGGCATCCCCCAGGGCTTCTACTACTTCAAATGCCGCTGTTTTTTGCCCTTCCAGGCGGTAGGGATTGAGGGAGTTGACCAAAGTAATAGGGTAGTGCTCTGCCATCTGGCGCACCAGGTTGAGGGCGACATCAAAATTGCCCTTAATCGCCAACACCTGCGCTCCGTAAATCAATGCCTGACTCAGTTTCCCCACTGCCACCTTGCCATCGGGGATCAATACAAAGGCTCGCAGCCCGCCCCTACGGGCATAGGCAGCAGCGGCAGCGGAAGTATTACCGGTACTAGCACAGATTACAGCCTCCGCTCCCGCTTCCTTTGCCTTAGAAATTGCCATCGTCATGCCTCGGTCTTTGAAACTTCCTGTGGGATTTAGACCGTCGTATTTCACTAATACCTTGACCCCGCGCCCCACCCGATCGGATATAGTCGGTACTGGGATCAGAGGGGTATTACCTTCATAAAGAGTAACCACAGGGGTTTTTTCAGAGACGGGCAGGTAGGCTTGGTAACGACAGATCAAACCACAGTAGCGCCGATCGAGACAACAATTATCAATTCCGCAGAGACGATTAGAGACCAAAGACACTGGCTGAGTTGAGGAATACAGAGTCATAGTTTACCGCCTGGGAATAAAAATACTTTGACCCGGAAACTACGCCTATTTCAAGCATCCCTTAGTGCTGCTGCCTTCCGACCCTGACACGGTTCAGGCGTTAAAACTGCATAGCTCCGAGCCTGCTTTAGCATAGCACAATTCAAGACAGGACTTACCCATGATCTCCAGTCAAGAATTGGCGTTGCGATTTAAGTCGGCAAGTTCATTTTGGAGTTGTTTGACGGTTTGTTTGAGGCGTTCAATTTCTTCATCCTCGGACGTGTTTTCTAAAATCTCGATCGGGCGGGGCTGGGGGCGGTCTGGTTTTGCCTGATCCATCACTTCATCAACAAAGCGTCTTGCTTCTTCTGTGGTCAGTTCCCCCCGGCGCACCAGTTCATCAGCGAGTTTAACAGTTTGTTGGCGCAGTTGTTCGAGAGTGCTGGTCGTCTTTTCTCCCGCTAAGGAAATTAGCCCTACGCCAAAATAAAAGACTTTTTGCAGGATGTTCATGGTTGCAACTCTGGTAGGGCGCAGTCAGGAAAGGTGCGATTAAATTCTTGGATCAGGTCTTCCATCTCGGCAAGAGCCTGTTGCACATCGATTTTGAGGTTGCCCAGGTTGTCTTTTTGGGATAGCTGTACTAAAACTTGGCGTTTGAGTACGATCGCTCGGACTTGGTCTTTGATATTTTCGGGAGTCATGGGGATTTTGGTCAAGGACTAGAGCTAATGATAAACTAGGGACATCACTTTTGACCTTGAAACTTGCTATGAATTTTGTCCCCGATCGGTCTAATTGGCTGGCATTATGGCTACTACTGGTTTGTAACTTAGGCGTGGGGGCACAGGCAGTTTTACCTCCCGCTCCCAGATTAAATTTTTCTAATTTGGAGCAGCAGGCGTTGTCCCTGTCCCGCGATGCCGCTCAACTATTGCGATTTGGGCAGGCGGATTTGGCGCTCTCCCGCGCCCGTCTAGCAGTGCAGCTTGCTCCCAAGACCTATCAAACCAATGCTGTTTTGGGGAGTGTTTATCTGCGTCAAGAAGACTACGATAAGGCAATTTCCTATCTCCAGATTGCCCATAGTTTGAATAAGAATAATGCTTCGGTGTTGTTTAGTCTCGGTTCTGCCTATCTGCGATCGGGTAACTATGCCAAGGCGATCGATACCCTCAATCAGGGTTTGGCGCTGCCGAGTGAGGAGTTCCCTGCCAGCGCCAGATTTGACTTGGGCAATGCCTATTTTTTGGCAAAGCGCTACGATGAAGCGTTGGCAGAATATCAAAAAGTGCTAAACAAGGAAAAGAACTTTTGGGCGGCGACGAATAACATGGGCTTGGTGGAGTACGAGCGGGATAACATCGATCGGGCGATCGGTTATTGGCAGAATGCAATACAGCAAGCAAAGGTAAGTGAAGATGCCACGGCGGAACCACGGTTAGCCTTGGCAGTGGCGTTCTATACTAGGGGCGAGGAGGCAAAAGGTTTACACCTGGGGGAGGAGGCGCTCCGCGAAGACCCCCGCTATGGCTTGCCGGAATTTTTGAAGGAGAATTTATGGGGCGATAAGCTCTTGAACAATGCCCGCAGGGTCTTAGCGAATCCCAAGCTACAGGAACTGATTAAAACCAGTAATGTGTCGGTGAAGCCGCGGCGGCGTTAGTTGTTGTGCCTGGAAACGATTGCGATGGGCATTCTCCAACCTGTGCCAAAGGCGCGGTCGCTAATTTTGAGGGTAGGTGGGGCTTGACGGCGCTTGAATTCGGAGCGTTGGACTAATTGCAGAACCCGATCGACTAACTGGGGGTCATAGCCCAATTTAATAATCTCTGTTTTGCCGTAATGACGATCGATGTAATGAAAGAGAATGTCGTCCAAAATATCGTAGGGGGGCAGAGAGTCTTGGTCGGTTTGATTGGGTTTGAGTTCGGCGCTGGGAGCTTTGGTCAGAATTTGCGCCGGCACGATCGTACCAGGTACCAAATGACAGAAGGGAAAAGAAACCGATCGGTTTAACCAATGACACAAACGGTAAACTAAAGTCTTAGGGACATCGCCAATTACCGCAAGACCACCATTCATATCGCCGTATAGGGTGCAGTAACCCACTGCTAGCTCTGATTTATTACCGGTGGAAAGTAAAAGATAACCAAATTTGTTAGATAAAGCCATGAGCAGAGTCCCCCTGATGCGGGATTGGAGGTTTTCCTCTGTTACGTCGGCGGGCTTATCGGCAAAAATAGGTTTTAGCGCCCGATCGTAACTGGTCATTAAGTTTTCGATGGGAATAGTTGTGGTTTTTATGCCTAAATTACGGGCTAATTCTTGGGCATCACTAATGGAATTTGGGGAGCTATAGGGGGAGGGCATCAATACACCAAAAACCTGATCTCTGCCTAGGGCTTCTACAGCGATCGTGGCAACTAATGCCGAGTCAATGCCGCCACTCAAACCTAAAACTGCCTGCTTAAATCCACATTTGTAGGCGTAGTCCCTTACCCCCAAAACTAAAGCCTGCCAGACTTCTGACTCGATCGGTTCTTGGTAATTAGCAATAGCCGCGCTGCTAAAATCCCGTTTCTCTAAATCAAAATCTCCAATCAATAAATCCTTAGTAAAAGCTCTAGCCCTAGCAACAATTTCTCCCCTGCGATTGCAAATTATGCTGTTGCCATCAAAAATCAAGTCATCGTTGCCCCCTACCTGATTGACATAAACGATCGGTAAGTTATACTTTTGGGCGTGGTGTTGCAGTATCCTTTCCCTTACCTGTTGTTTTTCGATGGTAAAAGGAGAAGCCGATAAGTTAACTAACAAATCGATCGGTTGTTGGGCTAACTCTGCTACAGGATTATGATCATACAAAGGATGAAACAGCTCCGAGTCATTCCACAAGTCTTCGCAGATGGTCACACCGATCGCGATCGTTTTATCTTGCAAAACCAAAGTAAAAATGTTTAACTCCGTCCCCGATCGGAAATATCTTTGTTCATCAAAGACATCGTAATTAGGCAACAAATGTTTGGCAAAAACATGACTGATCTCCCCCTTTTGCAGACAGACTGCACTATTCCACAGACGTTTACCATAACCCAGAGGGGCGGGGGTGACAGTTCCTACTAACACCGTCATTTGGGGGGGTAATTTTTCCGCTAGATTATCTAATGCCCTAGCAGTCTTTTCCACAAAACTCCGATCGAGTAACAAATCTCTAGGGGGATAACCACAAAGAGCCAGTTCAGAAGTCACCAACAAATCTACATCTTGGGCACATTCTAGAATCTGGCAGGCATTACCTTCTAAATCGCCCACGATCGGGTTAATTTGAGCAAGACCAACACGCATAAAAATAAAAAGCAGATTAGTATTATTTTAAGTCACTGGTTCCCAAAATCGGAACTCCAGATGTGAATAGCTCTCTTTGCTAAATCTTCCTGTCGCCTGGATATTGCATCTGGTGTCCACTCTTCCGCCAATATATTTTGAGTTAACTTGTAACTACTGCGCTGATAAATTCCCCGTTTGACAGGGAAACTATTACTGCCCGCATCTCGATTTAAGCTAGGTTCTAAAGGGGTTAAGTTTCCCAGACGATACACCATCAACTCTGTAACATTATCGTCAAAATTCTGTCGCCAATTACTACTTATTGACTCAGGCAAGATATGCTCAATGGAAAAACTATCTTCATTTATTTCTAAACCAGATACGTCTTTTTCAAGTCTACCCAAAATATAACGTACTAACTTCTTTTTTTGTCCCTTTGTAGGGATTGCAAGTAAACAGAAATCCTGCCGAAATTTCTCATCTGGGACATAGGCAGGACGGAGGTGATCAAATACCTGTTTAGGTGTAGTAATTTCCCCCTTAGCAATTAAATTGGCTACCTTATTGTAAAGTATCTCTAGTTCACTGGGATTGAGATGACAGACGACATTATAGCGAAAAGAAAACACACATATAAGTTTCAATAAACGGGTAAAATCTTCAGGGAGAAAGCTAGTATAAGCGGCAAATAAAGTCGGGTATACCTGCTTAACTCTGAATAATTCAAGTTCACGAATATAGGAGCGATTTTCTGGATGATCTTGCCAGAAATCATCATGAGCATTACCAAGAGCACTATAAAGGCTACTGTAATTTTCCAGTTGGTCAAGTAATGCAAAGGCTTGCTCTGCTTCTTGGACTGATTCCCGTACCACCTTAAATAATCTTCCCCCTTTTATTTTGGGGTATTTGAGACTAAGATAATAACGTAGTAACTCCGGAAATTTCTCCATTTGCACCGTAGTAATGATTCTGCGCCACTGTCTTCGTGCTTCTTGTAAATCATCTGGTCCAGGGAAAAGAGAGAATAGATAATTTTTTAGTAAATCCGTTGAACTTAATTCAATCCCCCGAGAATTTAATGTCTCAAATACAGTATAAGCATTTAGTTCATTCTCAACAGTAATTTGGATAAAAATCAGGCGTTGAGCAATTGTATCTGTTAAAAATTCAGCTAATTTTTCTCCACTAGAAATTATATCTTTTAGTTCTTCTATATGCTTAGAAAAATACTCAAAAGCCCGCCAAAGTAATTGATTAGATTTTACGATCGCTCTAATATTTAGAGGTTTCCTAAGATTGATCAAATTGCTCTGATAAAAATCATTATTAGTTTCATTCAAAGTGATCTTACTGGAATAACGCAGTGAACGGGGGTCTTTGTCACTGATGTAGGTGCGTCTCAAAATTTCTACCCGCTCTTGATTAGCTTCCTTAGACTGATCTATTTCTACTAATTTTTGAATTTTGTCAATTACAACGATCGCTATAATACTAAGAGTAGCTAGCCGTTGCTGACCGTCAATAATAGTCAAATTCTTATCAGAGTTAGAGTTTTGTAAAACTAATGCTCCCATGTAGTGACTAGAATTAGAGTTGGTGTGAAGGGCTAAAATATCGTCCCAGAGGTCGTCCCAATTTTCTTCTTGCCAAGAGTAATCACGTTGAAAAATAGGTACTTGGTAATTCTTACCATTACTAATTAGTTCACCAAAACTTGTAGTACGTGTATCTAGCAAATTGATCCGAGCCATCAGATTAGTAACCTACTTGTTGTTTCTATAATATCAGGGCTAAAAGTTAGTTTTGGGAAAATGTCACGTATAATAACAACGTAGCGTAGCAAGGCTTTTATGTCCCCAAAAACAATCCTCAATCCAGGTCAGTCCTATAATTTTCACGATTATTTTGATTTACCCTTTGAGCCAGAGGATGTCTTAAAAGCTCTTAACCACAATTTACGCCATGATACTTTAGAATTTTCCCAGGGTTTTGTCCCCCAAGAACGCCTGCAAGAACTCCAAGCTCGCATTACCCGTAGCCTGCGCTATGTCAGTTTAAGTAGTTGTCATGCCCGCCGCGAGGTCTTAGTTGCTCCTTTGTTATTAGAAGTAGTTGATCTGACAGAATCTCAACTGCGTATTGAATACCCGGTGCAAATAAATGAACAACTGCAAGGCACGATCGATTACTATCTGTATAAAGAAGAAAAACGACTGATCATCTGCGAAGCAAAAAACAACGATCTGACAAAGGGTTTTACCCAGCTAGCTTCCCAAATGATTGCCCTTAGTCAGTGGAATTCCCCTGAAAGTAGTAAATTCATGGGGGCAGTTACCTGCGGTGACATCTGGCAGTTTGGGGTGCTCCATACAGCCAGCAAGACCATCTGGCAGGACATCAATCTCTTTCGAGTACCGGCAGATTTGAGCAGTCTTATGAAAGTTTTGGTGGCGGCACTTCTGCCTTGAAGGGGATTAAAATCTCAAACCGCGAACCTTTACCTGGAGTGCTTTCTACCCCGATCGTGCCTCCCATCATATGCACTAACTGTCGGCTAATTGCCAGCCCCAAGCCGGTGCCGCCATGCCTGCGGGTAGAAGATTGGTCGATTTGGCGAAACTGCTCAAAAATATGTTCCTGATATTGCGGTTCGATGCCGATTCCTGTATCGGAGACGGCGATACTGACCATATCGCCTTTTTGTTGCAATTCGATGCGGACTTCTCCTACATCGGTGAATTTAATGGCGTTGGAGACTAAATTAGTAATGACCTGCCGCACTCGCCTGGGGTCTTGATAGAGGGTGCAGCGCCCGCAGTGGTTTTGAAAGAGAAATTGCAGGGATTTTTGCGTTGCTAGGGGCTGGAGGCTCTCGCAGGTGTGGTGGATCAATTCATCCAAGTGGAAATACTCTGGATGATGCTCCATCTGTCCGGCTTCAATTTTAGATAGATCGAGGATGTCGTCAATTAGTTCTAGGAGGTTTTTGCCGTTTCTTAAAATGCGCTCGATCATGTCGATCTGATTTTCAGTGAGGGGGTCGCGGCGTTGCCTGAGTAGCACTTGGGAGAAACCAATCACCGCATTCATGGGGGTACGCAGTTCATGGCTCATGTTAGCTAGAAATTGGCTCTTGAGTTGGGTTGCTTCTAAAAGTTGGGCGTTTTGGGATTCAATTTGTTTGATCAGTTGGGCATTACTAATGGCAATGGCAGCCTGGATGCCAAAGGAGGCGAGCAAATTAAAGTCTTCCCTGGAGTTGGCTTGTTTGAGGGTGGAATGCCCGATCGCTAGTACCCCCAGCCGACCGGAACGACTAGACTCGATCGGCACACAGAGAGCACTTTGGAGATGCACATTGGCAATTAGGGTCATGTCTCCTTCTGTAATTTGTTGGGGTACGCCCTCCAGAAAGACTTGGGTGATGACATTGTTTTGGGTGAGGGGCACCCCAGTGAGGAGGGCGGGGTCTAAACCCTTGACGGCGGAAAAAACTAATTGCTCTTGCTTGCTATCATAGAGGGCTAAAATACCTACCTCTGCCCAGGTAAAGGCATCACAGGTGGCTTCTACGATCGATTCCAGTAGTTCATCGAGGTTTTCTAGTTGTTGATTGATGAGGTTAGTCAGTCTTTGTAAGATGCCCATCCGTTTTTGTTGTTCAATCATGAGATGGTTAGTTTCTTCTAGCATCTTTTCGCGGTATCTTTCGTGGGTTACGTCCCGCAAAATCATGACGCTGCCTAGTTGTTCGTTGGCAATTCCTACTAAAGGAGCGGCTTTAGTGCTTAAAATTACTTCCCCCCGATCGGCTTGACACAAAATAATTTCGTCTTCTACTACTGTTCCCTGCATCATGGACTGAAATACAACGAGGTTGTTGGGATCGATCGGTTGTCCCTTGGGATTACGGATGTCAAACTGTTTGACTAATTCCACCATGGAAGTTGCGACTAGGGGAGAAGACTGAGGCTCGCAGGGAAATCCCAACATCTTTCTGCCGGCGGAGTTGATTTTTAAGATTTTGCCCTGGGGATCGCACAATAAAATGCCGTCTACCAGTTGTTCAAATAAAGTAGTTAGTTCCTCCCGTTGCTGGGCGATCGTTTGTACGCTCTGGGCATTGCTGATGGCGGTAGCTAAGCGCCGATCGATGGAATGGAGCAGATTTTGACTCTGGTCGGAGAGGGGGGTCAAACTAGCTAAAAATAACACTCCTACCAAACTACGCTTTAATCTGAGGGGCCATGCCGACAAACTTTGGGGCACTACGTCCCCGATGGGGGTGGCATAGACAAGATCGTTATGCTGACTTTCCCAGATAATCGGCTCTCCCAATTGGGCCGCCTGTCCCACAATTCCTTCTCCCAAATGCACGATCGGGGGAGAAGAACGGTGTCCCCACTGAGCACCGAGGACTAACCTATCCTCTTGCCACAAGTAGATGGTGCCCATTTGTGCCCCTGTGAGGCAACAGACCTTTTCCAAACTATACTGAACCAGTTTGTCGAGGTCTGTGTTGCTGACTAGGACTTGATCGAGGGACTGCACCCCGAACTGAATATCTCTGGCTGCCAGTTTTTGCGTTTCTGCTTCTAGCTGGTCTGCCATGCGGTTAAAGGCACGGGCAAATTCTCCTAGTTCATCGTTGCGCTCGATCGTGGTACGGATTGATAAGTTTCCCGCCGATAGCGCCTCTGCTACCATTGCCAACTCTGCTAAGGAGGGCTGAATACTCTGCAAAATGGAGAGGGCGACGTAAATTCCTACTGCTAATCCCACAATCAGGCAAACTACCGCCACCTTGGTCGCAATATCCTGAAATTCCGTGGTACCCAAGTGGACGTAAAATAACAGTAGCAAGCAGGCTGTGGTTAGGAGGGCGACACTTAAAAACAGCCCTGTCAAAACTCTACGCACTAAACTTTCACGACGAAATGGAGGAGAAGCAGTCATTGGTAAAACTTAAAAGCTATTTGCATTCTGGCATAATTTTCCCCCATTGATTGATGCTGGGAATCCCATCTATTTGTATTACTATAAAACTGATGACAAACTGGTCAATTGTTTAGCAGGTATGTTTAGCAGTTGTTATTTTTTTAGGACAAATACATTCCCTTCATTTCCCCTAGTAATGCGGAGATTTTCATCAAGATAGGTAATATCAACCCAGGCATCAGTTCTGCCGTTGATAGGAGTATCTAGGGCAAATAATCTAGTTCCAGTTGATAATTGAGCAATCAGTTGCTCAGGGGTTTTGTATTGTAATAGTGACTGAAAACCAACCACCGATCGCGTGAACTTTACAGCCACACGCTGGGCAGAAACGATCGTTAAATCTGCTACAACACTAACTACACTGCTTAATAAAGGCAGGCTCTGTAATTCGGCAATGTTGTAAACCTTACCCCGATCGGTGTCGATATATTGATAAATTCCCCCTAAAGTAGTGAGGGGCAGACGATCGAAGCCCAGTATGGATTTACTGGTAGTAAATAGCATCTGCCAATTGCCATCTAAAATGTGGGGTACAGTAGTAGGACTGGTGTTAGGATTAAGTTTTTCTAGTTCGGTTATGATTGCCATCACGGTCTGGAGTTGGTCTTGATTTACTTTTAATCCCCTTTGCAGTGGTGTTAGTGCTGTTAGTAACTCTTCTTTTTTACTCATTATTTTACTTTGTTCGATCGTCTTCTAGCTCTAACTTTATCACACCCTGGAATGGCTTCCGCAAATCTGCTGAAAAAACAAGCAGGAGTTTGACCTCAGGACTTACGTTGCTTGTTCTGAAACCCTCACCCTGAATCTCTCCCAAAAAGGGAGAGGGAACAAGAAAAAGTTGATACACTTCCCTTCTCCCACAGGGAGAAGGGATTGAGGGAATCAGGACTTACGTTGCT
>PHFO01000011.1 GCA_002861535.1 Cyanobacteria bacterium M5B4
TTGGAAGTATTTTAGTAGGATTATTCTTTTTGAGTTTTGGAAGGGGTAATTCTTGCATTTGAATTTTGTGTGGCGGGGGCGCAGGTAAGAGTTTAGGAAGTGTCAATGATCTCTCCACCAAACCAATTAATGATATTTTGTATTGCTTCATTACTCCGATCGTTATCAGTAGGATGATTTGGGGAAGGGGTGTGAGTTTTATAGCTGGGTATAGGATTATGTTCTTTGACTATAGTTTTAGATTCTGGTTGCTCTGTACTAATTTCGATAATTATTTCTAACTTACGATCGAGTATTTTTTGGCAGGCTTGACTGATTTGTAATTTTTTAGCTTCTGCTATTTTGAAGATTGCTTGGTTTTTGACTCCGATCGTGATTTTGTTGGCGGTGACTTGTAAGCAGCGTCCAAACTGAGAGAGGGGGGCTTTTGTGGCTGGTGGTAGCTGATTTAAGATATTTTGCCAAATGACCTCTGTATCTTGCTCAGCGGGGGGAAGATTAGTATTTTCTTGTTGAGTTGTAGTTTGCTGGACTGGTTTAATGTATTGAGGTTTCTCTTCTGATGAAGTTGTTTTGATAGGCTCTCGTTCAATTATTTTGCTTTTTTCGATTTGTTTGACTTCTAACTCTTGGGTTTCTAGTAGACCTATTAGAGTTACTTCTAGCCACAGGCGGGGCTGAGTTGTGTTTTTAATTTGCGGTTCAGCTTGTTTAAGATGCTTTTGACTGAAGAAAATCTGTGATGAACTGATTTTAGTTGCTAAGTTTACTAATTTTTGCCAATTACTGGTAGTCCAGGCTACTAAATCTAATCGATCGGGGGCAGTTTTAGCAATTAGTAAATCTCGGTAGAGAGTCGCCATACTTTGTAAAATAACTAATGGTTCTCTGCCCCGATCGAGGATATGGCGTATTTGTTCTAATAGTTGAATTGGGTTTTGCGCTAAAATTGCTTGTAGGATTGTTATTAGGTTTTCTTCGGGTACTGCTCCTACTAAGTCCCAAATCATTGATGGGGTAATTGTGCCTTCTAATAGGCTTAATTGATCCAATAAAGATTCACTATCTCGTAGTCCTCCTTGGGATAGTTGGGCGATTAAGTTGATAGCAGAATCTTCGATCGGTATCTGTTCTAATTGGGCAATCTTGGTTAAGTGATTGACCATTCCTTCTAGGGGAATACGGCGAAAATCAAATCTTTGGCAGCGAGAAATGATTGTCGGCAAGACTCTCTGGGGGTCGGTAGTAGCTAGAATAAATACTACCCGATCGGGGGGTTCTTCTAGGGTTTTTAAGAGGGCATTAAATGCAGCGCTACTAAGCATGTGACATTCATCAATTACATAGACTTTGTAGCGGGCTTGTACGGGAGCAAATTGGGCGCGTTCAATGATTTCTCGGATGTTATCTACGCCTGTATTACTTGCTGCATCAATTTCAGTTACATCTAAGGCGGTTCCTTTACTAATAGAACAACACATTTCACACTCACCACAAGGGTTAGGGGTAGGTACTGCTGATCGCAAGCAGTTGAGAGATTTTGCCATAATTCTTGCAGTAGAAGTTTTGCCCGTCCCCCTGGCGCCAGTAAATAGATAGGCGGGGGCAATTTTTTCCTGTGCGATCGCGTTTGCTAAAGTGCGGGCAATTCCTTCTTGACCTACTAAGTCACTAAAAACTTTGGGGCGATATTTATGGTGGAGTGGTTCATAAACCATAGATTGACTATCAGCCTCAGACCTAGGATTTTAAGTTAAATTTATCTAACTCAATTGTCCCCAAATTTAGGACAAAAATCAGGAATTACCTGATGAGTAGCACTAGGCTTGATTAATGAACTACCCCACCCTGCTACGCGAGGACGGGGAATGCGTACATAACTTGGGCAACTGCACCGAAAAAGCAACGTCAGTCCTGGCTTAAATATCGGGGTGTGGCGGTGATTAACTCACCAAATAGATGAAATCTTGATGCTGCCACACAAAAGGTGGGAGAAAAACAGATACCTAAAAGGATAGAAATTTTACCGATCGGGATGGACAGGACTGGAGGGATTAGGGGCAGGACTGGGGGTTGGGAGTTCGTCCCTAAGATTTAGAGCTGGGCAGAGGGTTATCCGTACCCGACTTTCAGTTAAAAACCTATGCTACCATTAGCCATAATCAAATGCAGCAGATTGTGGAAAAACGCCATGTTTGAACGCTTTACAGAAAAGGCTATTAAGGTCATTATGCTGGCACAGGAGGAAGCTCGCAGGCTTGGTCACAACTTTGTGGGCACTGAGCAGATTCTTCTGGGCTTGATCGGGGAAGGTACGGGCGTTGCTGCCAAAGTCCTTAAGTCTATGGGGGTCAACCTCAAGGATGCCAGGATCGAAGTGGAGAAAATTATTGGACGGGGTTCTGGATTTGTCGCGGTAGAAATTCCCTTCACTCCCAGAGCAAAACGGGTACTAGAATTATCTCTGGAAGAAGCGCGGCAACTGGGTCATAACTATATCGGCACGGAACACCTCCTCTTGGGTCTCATTCGCGAAGGAGAAGGGGTAGCGGCTCGGGTCCTAGAAAACTTGGGAGTCGATTTGGGCAAAGTCCGCACTCAGGTAATCAGAATGCTGGGCGAAACCGCGGAAGTTTCTGTTGGTGGCGGCGGCGGTCGCACTAAAACTCCTACTTTAGATGAGTTTGGTTCTAACCTCACCCAGATGGCGACCGAGGGCAAACTCGACCCGGTGGTAGGCAGGGAGCGGGAAATTGAACGGGTGATCCAAATTTTGGGTCGCCGTACCAAAAATAACCCGGTTTTAATTGGCGAGCCTGGGGTGGGTAAAACAGCGATCGCGGAGGGATTGGCTCAGCGCATTGCTAACAAGGATATTCCTGATATTTTAGAAGATAAGCGAGTTGTTACCCTCGATATTGGCTTGTTAGTGGCAGGAACAAAGTATCGGGGCGAATTTGAAGAACGGCTCAAAAAATTATGGATGAAATCCGATCGGCGGGCAATGTGATCCTGGTGATCGATGAGGTGCATACCCTGATTGGCGCTGGCGCTGCCGAAGGGGCGATCGATGCGGCTAACATCCTCAAGCCGGCTCTGGCACGGGGTGAGTTGCAGTGTATTGGCGCTACTACCCTAGATGAATATCGTAAGCATATCGAACGGGATGCTGCCCTAGAGCGTCGTTTCCAACCGGTGATGGTGGGTGAACCAAGCGTAGAAGAAACGATCGAGATTCTCTTTGGTCTGCGGGAGCGCTACGAACAACACCACAAACTCAAGATTTTGGATGAGGCATTGGTGGCAGCGGCGCAGTTGTCCGATCGTTATATCTCCGATCGTTATTTGCCGGACAAGGCGATCGATTTGATCGATGAAGCTGGTTCCCGCGTGCGGTTGATCAATTCTCAACTGCCCCCCGCGGCAAAAGAGTTGGATAAGGAACTGCGGCAAGTCCTGAAAGATAAGGACGAAGCAGTACGTTCCCAGGACTTCGATCGGGCAGGAGCCTTGCGCGATCGGGAGATCGAAATCAAACAGCAGATTCGTGCCATTACCCAGGCGAAAAAGAACGAAGCGAATCAATCTGATGTCAACCCAGTGGTCACGGAAGAAGACATTGCCTACATCGTCAGTTCCTGGACTGGTATCCATGTCAACAAACTGACGGAGTCGGAGTCAGCGATGTTGATGCAAATGGAAGACACCCTCCATGGTCGTGTAATTGGTCAGGATGAGGCGGTCAAAGCTATTTCCCGTGCTATCCGTCGGGCTAGGGTTGGTCTGAAAAACCCCAACCGACCGATCGCTAGTTTCATTTTCTCTGGTCCTACGGGGGTAGGCAAGACGGAATTGACTAAGGCACTGGCATCCTACTTCTTTGGTTCCGAAGAGGCGATGATTCGTCTCGACATGTCGGAATATATGGAGCGGCATACGGTTTCTAAGTTGATTGGTTCCCCTCCTGGCTATGTGGGTTACAACGAAGGCGGGCAGCTGACAGAGGCAGTCAGGCGCAGACCCTATACGGTTGTTTTGTTTGACGAAATCGAAAAAGCCCACCCCGATGTGTTTAACCTCCTCTTGCAAATTTTGGAAGATGGCAGACTGACAGACTCGAAAGGACGCACGATCGATTTCAAGAACACTTTGTTAGTGATGACTTCTAACATTGGTTCTAAGGTGATCGAAAAAGGCGGCGGCGGTCTTGGTTTTGAATTTTCCGAAAATCAAGAAGACTCCCACTACAACCGTATCCGATCGTTGGTGAATGAAGAACTGAAGAACTACTTCCGTCCTGAATTCCTCAACCGTATTGATGAAATCATCGTCTTCCGTCAGTTGACCATGGAAGAGGTAAAACAAATTGCCGAACTGATGTTGACCGAGGTCTACAAGCGTATGGCAGACAAGGGTATCACTCTGACGGTAACGGAGCGGTTCAAAGAGTTGTTAGTGCGGGAAGGTTACAATCCCAGCTATGGTGCTCGCCCATTACGCCGTGCCATCATGCGGTTACTAGAAGACTCTTTAGCTGAAGAGATTCTCACCGGTAAAGTGAGAGAAGGTGCCACCGTGGTAGTAGATGTGGATGATGACGGCAAAGTCTTTGTCCGTAACGAAACTGCGGAACTAGAAGGGGCAGACAATAACCTGCAACTCCTACCTTCTACTTAGGCTGACTTAGACAGACAACAACCCTCACCCCCAAAGGGAGAGGGGAATTTTTCTTTATTATCGATTATCGCCCTATGATCACGATGTTTAAATTTTTGTCGAACTCAGACTAGGAAGACAATAGTCCTCTGTCTAACCATTCAAGCATCTGACAGGGCAGAGGGACACGGACACGCCTGACCCGATCGATGGCGCAATGTCTTAAACGCCCCCTCGCCCTCAATTGGTCACTGGCACTGATCTGATAAAAAGTGACAAATTCTGACTCTCCCCCCCGCTCCCCTGTTACCGCAATTTGCAATAACTCGCCGCAGAAGATGGGTTTGATAAAGTCCATCTCACAGTTGATGATGGGGAATGCTAGGGGCGAATCTCTAAAAAATCCTGGAGGTCGATGCCAAAACCCGCCAGGGATGCTTCATAAGCATCGTGACAAAAGGTCAAAATCTGGGCGAAAAACACTACCCCTGCCCCGTCCGTATCGCTAAAGTAAACCCGCCGATCGTGGATAAACGCCATCAACGATTTGCCTGGGACTGGACATAAATCCGATCGCTGAGGAGGCGCAAGGTGTGGGAAAGTTCTGCATCTTTAGCCAGTTGTTGGGTAATTTTTTCGCAGCTGTACATGACGGTGCTATGGTCTTTGCCCCCCAGAGCCTCGCCAATTTTCGGCAGACTGAGGTTGGTGTGTTGCCGCATGAGGTACATGGCAATTTGTCTGGCTTGGCTAATTTCGCGGCGGCGGGAACTGCCCTGGAGGTCTTCCAGATTGACTTTTAACTCCTCAATTACTGTTTTAAGCACACTTCCGGGGATACTTCTACAGGGTCTCTGGGGGGATTGAGTACGGGCGCTACGTTAGCGACGGTCATAGGTAGTCCAGAGATGGAGATATAGGCGACAGCCCGCACCAGAGCGCCTTCCAATTCTCGGATATTAGATGTATAGCTGGCAGCAATGTAGTGAATTACCTCTGGAGGGACTTTGAGGCTATCCATTTCTGCTTTTTTTTGTAAAATTGCCATGCGGGTTTCTAGGTCGGGCACCTGAATATCAGCAATTAGCCCCATAGAAAACCGCGAGCATAGCCTTTCCTGGAGACGGGGAATATGGGCGGGGGGACGATCGGAGGCGAGGACAATCTGCTTGCCGGCTTCGTAGAGGGAGTTAAAGGTATGGAAAAATTCTTCTTGGGTGTATTCTTTGCCTTCAATAAATTGGATGTCGTCCACCAAGATCATATCGATGGCGCGGTACTGCTCCCGGAAGGTCTGCATGCTGTCTTTGCGGATGGCGGTGATTAGATCGTTGGTAAACTGCTCGGTGGAAACGTAGGCAATTCTTGCTTTGGGGGTAATTTCTAGGCGGTAATGGGCGATCGCTTGCATCAAATGGGTTTTGCCTAGTCCCACGCCACCGCAGAGAAAGAGGGGGTTAAATTCTCGCCCTGGGGATTCGGCAACGGCGAGGGCAGCAGCATGGGGCATACGATTGGTAGAGCCGACGACAAACCGACTAAAGGTATATTTGGGGTTTAGCCCCGGGTGGGGCGCATTGATGCTTTCTTCTGTTTGGGCTTTGACTGGGATATTCTTACTCTGCTCTTGGGGGGAGGAATCGCAGACTACTTTGATTTCTACCGGATAGCCTAAAATTTCTGCCACGGTTGTGTTGATGCTGTTGGCATAGTAACGGGTGAGCCAGCTTTTGGCAAAGGGATGGAGTACCCGAATTGTCAGGGTGTCGGACGTGAGGGCTTCTGGGGCAGTAGACTTGATCCAAGTTTCGTAGGCGGGGCGGCTAACCTGGGTCTTTAATGCCTCCAGGACGCGGTTCCAGAGTGTATCGAGGGTAATGTCCACAGCAACTTAATAGTTAAGGGGGAAATAAATACTAACCTAAGCCAGCTCGATCGGACGGTAAACTTTTACTAGAAGGGTCAAAACTAGGAAATGAGGATTTGAGCGTGCCACACATTGCCATAACTTTAGGTGATCCTGCTGGGATTGGTGCTGAAATTGTCCTTAAATACCTGTTTTCTACCCGATCGGTGGATTTACAGGCAAAGATAACGGTGATCGGCGATTTATGTCAAGCACGATCGGTTTTCCTTAACCTCAGAGGGATTTCTGATGTTCCTCTCCTAGACCCGGAGGCGATCGAGTTTATCGATTTAGGGACTGGTCTAAAGGTGACGGCGGGGCAGGGGGACGGCAACAGCGGCGAATGTAGTTTTCGGTACTTGCAGAGGGCGATCGATGGGGCATTGAGGGGGGAGTTTGACGGCATTGTGACGGCTCCCATTGCCAAGGCGGCTTGGCAGCAGGCGGGGCATCATTTCCCTGGGCAGACGGAGGTGCTGGCTCAGCGATCGGGGGTAAGTGACTATGGGATGTTGTTTGTGGCGGAGTCCCCCTTTACGGGCTGGGTGTGGCGCACTCTCCTCGCAACGGTGCATATACCTTTGGCGGAGGTGCCTAGACAGCTTAATCCTGGTTTAATCAGGCAAAAACTAGCATTGCTGGGAAATTGCCTGGCTCAAGATTTTGGTATCAGTCAGCCCCAGATCACGATCGTGGGCATCAATCCCCATAGCGGCGAGGAGGGCTACTTGGGCAGGGAGGAAAAGGACTGGCTCAATCCTCTAATTCAATCAGGAAAAGGGTTACGGGGGGCAGTGCCGCCAGACACGGTGTGGCTGGGGGCAAAAACAGCTTGGTTAGACAACCCCGAACGTGCCCCCGATGCCTACTTGGCGATGTACCACGACCAGGGGCTAATTCCCATGAAGTTATTGGCTTTTGAGGAATGCGTCAATTGCACGATCGGTTTACCCTTTGTGCGCACCTCTCCCGACCACGGCACTGCTTTTGACATTGCGGGAAAAGGGGTAGCCAACTTTAGGAGTTTAGAGTGTGCCGTCAATCTAGCGATAAAAATGGCTAACCGCCGCCAGCAGGTTGTAGGTGCCAAACAGCAACAAAATTAGGGCACTGCCATAGTTGATCGCCCCAGTCCACTGCCGCATTGCCAAGAACGATCGTAAACTACCTACAAATATGGCGCTCAGCAACAGAGGCAGGCAGGAACCCAGGGCATAGACTAGGAGTATAACCCCGCCCAAAGGATTTTGGCTCTTTGCCACCCATGCTAACAAAGTTGCCAATACCGGCGTAGAGCAGGGAGAACTAGCTAAACCAAAACTTAGCCCCACCCCATAGGACTGTAACCCGATCGGCACATACTTCTCTAGAGCGATCGTGCCCCACTGGGGGAGTTGCACCAAGCCCAACAACTGTAAACCCATGACCAGGGCGATCGTGCCCATCCCCACCGACCAGCCCCAGCCCGTCCTGCCCGTAAACTCTGCCCAAAAAAGCCGCCCCCAGACCCAAAGCCGTCAAAGTCGTAGCAAACCCCGCCACAAATAGCAAAGATTGCCCCAGGGACGGGACTGCCCAAACCCCCCCAAATAACCGATCGTGATGGGCAACATCGACAAAGTACAAGGTGTTAGACTATTTAATATACCCGCCCCCAAGACTAAAATTAAACTCAGGGGTGATTGCAAATTAAGAGTCAGCCAACCATCTACCCACTGTTCTATTCTGTAGAGTATAGAGATCACAGAGTTTTAATAATATTGCTTAAAATTGATTTTAACTAAGTTGCCCCAAAGTATGGTTATTTTTAATTCTCCCATTCCCCCCGAAATCCTCCAAATTTATCGGAGGGATCAAGAGTTTAAGCATTTTGTTCCCCGCATTTTAATCGTAGAAGATGACCCAAGTGCCTGTAAATTGATCACCCGTTACCTACAACAAGACAACTATGAACTTGATCAAGCTGATAGCGGGGAAGCTGCTTGGCAAAAAATTCTCACCGATCGTCCTAATTTAATTATCAGTGATTGGTGTATGCCGGACATTTCGGGAGTGGTACTCTGCCAGAGGGTAAAGATAAATGCGGAGCATCCTGAGTTAAGCATGATCTATTTTATTTTAATTACAGCCTATGCCAACATGACCTACCGAGTAGCAGCTTTAGAAGCGGGTGCGGATGAATTTTTAGCTAAACCCCTCGACCCTTCGGAACTAAGGGCTAGAGTCAAAGCTGGACTGAGATTAAGTTTAGTAACCCAATCTCTATTACGTACTAATCAACAATTACAGGCGCAAAATAACCTCTTAAAATCTCTATCTCTTACCGACCCCTCACCAATGCTCTCAATCGCCGTGCCCTCGATCAAGCCCTACCGGAGTTAATAAATGACCTCCGCCGTGGAGAAATTGAAACAATAGTATTGCTAATGATTGATATTGATTTCTTTAAGAGAATAAACGATACCTACGGTCATCTTGTGGGGGATGAAATTCTCAAAGCTCTGGCGGGCAGACTGAAAAAAATTCCTTTTCTAATAGCTTAATTTATCGCTATGGCGGCGAAGAATTTACCTGTATTACAACTAATATCACGATAGAAAATACAATCCAGTTATGCCATACTTTATTAACTTCTGTTGCTATACATAAATTCTCGATCGATAGTATTTTGATCCCTCTAACTATCAGTATTGGTGCTACTATTGCCGATCGGGATAACCTAGTTAGCGCCCAAGAGCTAATTGAGCAAGCCGACCAGAGCCTCTACAACGCCAAACAGAGCGGGCGCAATTGTGCCAAAGTTTATGCCAGATAGGTAGGGGACTGGAGTTGTTTCTGACAGAGGTTATACAATTCGTTGCGGTTGATTTCTTTCCCCGATCGGGATTGGTTTAGAAAAATCAAACTATCAATCTCAGTCAAAGCTAATAATTGAAAAAGTAGATCGATCGTACCTATTTCTTGACAATAAGGCTGCAGTTCTAATAATTTGTTTGCCTCGATCTGGGCAATTTCATAGCTAGGATAGGCATAAACTACCTGTTTTTCTTGCTCTGGGAAATTGCGATTACTCAGGGTTATTTTGAGCCAGCCGCCGTTTTTAGCAGTTAAAAGGGTATACACGGGAAAATCTAACTGATCAGCGATCGTCCTCAATACATTAGTAATAATTTTCATGGCAGACTCAGGAATGCGATGGGAACTAGCTCCTGCAATTAAACGCTTTGCCTGCCGATCGAGTTGCCTGCTATAGGGGTTCATGGTTTAAATAATCCTTGGGGACGGAAGAGCAACACTAAAATCATCATGATCAATCCTATCCCCAATTTATACTGCGTGCCGATACAAAAGGGGATGTTGCTATAACAAATTGTGCCTACTTCCTGGGAAATACCAATGATGGCTGCTCCTAAGATAGCACCGTAGGGATTGCCAATGCCCCCCAAAATCACGCTGGCAAAGAGGGGCACAATCAAAAACCAACCCAAATTAGGATGGAGGGTAGTCACCACGGCGTAAATGCTCCCCCCCAGGGCTGTCAACCCCGCCGCCAATATCCATGTCCAGGTAATTACCCGATCGACGGCGATCCCCGCAACCCTAGCCAGTTCAGGATTATCTGCCACTGCCCGCATTGCCCAGCCGATTTTAGTATTTTGCAATAGATAGTACACTGCCCCGATCGCTGTAATGGCTAAGGCGACCGCCGCCAAGCGATTCGGAGTAATAATCACCCCGCCCCACTTCATTCCCGGAGAGACCGGCAACCCATAGGACTGGGTCCCAGCCCCCCAAATCAAAATAATGGCATTACGCAACACCAGCGCCAGCCCGATCGAGGCAATCATCATCGTAGTAGAGGTCGCCCGCTTTTGTCGGAGGGTCTGCCACAGAGTGCGATCGATGACCAGAGCCAAAAGAATCGTCAAACCACAACCGATCGGGATTGCCAGGGAAAAACCCAGCCAAGGAGTGACCAAAAGGGTGAGATAAGCGCCCCAAGTTAAAAAATCCCCATGGGCAAAGTTGGCAAACTTCAAAATACCGTAGGTGAGGGTAAGCCCCACTGCTCCCAGCGCCATAATACTGGCAACCGCTACCCCGTCCACCAAAGCCTGCAAAATCTGCTCCATACCCCGCCAGAAATAAACGATACTATATTGTGAGCATAGGAAATCATCATGGGCAAGTTAATCATTGCAAGTGGCAACAGGGGGAAAGTACAAGAATTTGAGCATTATCTCCAGGAACTAGGACTGGAGTTATTTCCCAAGCCAGACCATATCGAAGTGGAAGAAACTGGAACAACTTTTATTGAGAATGCCCGCCTCAAAGCCTCTCAAACCGCCCTTGCCGCCCACCATTGGGCTTTAGCCGATGACTCTGGTTTGGCTGTCGATGCCCTCAATGGCGCTCCTGGAGTATATTCTGCCCGCTATGGCACCACCGATCGAGAACGCATCGATCGGTTATTGTCAGAATTAGGTCATCGCTCCTCCGCCGCCAAATTTGTCTGTGCTATTGCCGTGGCTAATCCCCAAGGCACGATCGTGGCAGAGGCAGTGGGTGAATGTACCGGCGAAATTATCCACACCCCCAGAGGCGATCGGGGTTTTGGCTACGACCCGATTTTTTATGTCCCTGCCTATGGTTTGACATTTGGGGAAATGCCAGCAGAACTAAAAGGACGGATCAGCCATCGCGCCCATGCCCTAGCCGAGCTTTTACCAAAACTCCATCACCTAAATTGGTCTTGACATCTGCAACCCTCACCCTAGCTCTCTCCCCCAAAGGGAGAGGGGACTAGAAAAAATTGATCTACTTCCCTTCTGCCCCTGTAGGGATGAGGGGAATTTTTCCTCAGCGTAAGTCGGTTAGCATCCCCTAAAGCATGAGTGAGCATAAAACCACTCAATTACTACTAGGCTTGAGTAAGCCCAAGGCAACAAAAATGCCGACCACTGCCAAAACTGCCATGGGGTAAAAAACATAGTTATAGGAACCCAAGATATCGCGGATGCGACCAGTTCCTACAGTACCCAACAGTGCCCCCACCCCATAAGCAGTAAAGACAATGCCATAATTTTGGGCATAACGATCGGGGTTAAAAAACCGGAGGGTCAAGGTTGGAGCCATGGCTAACCAGCCCCCCAGACAAAACCAAAACAAGGAAAAAGCAAGCAAATAGGTAAGCACTGCTCCAGTCTTACTGTTTATCATCATCAAACAGGCAATTAAAATCAAAACATAGGAAAAAATAGCCACATATTTCCCAGCAAACCGATCGCTCAACCAGCCAAACAAGGGACGACTGACCCCATTAAACAGAGCAAATAGGGAAACACTGGCAGCTGCTACAGGGGGACTAATAGCAATCACTTCTTCTCCCACAGAACTAGAAATGCCAATAGCACTAAGACCAACTAAGCTGCCGATGGCATAGCACAGCCACAATCCATAAAACGATCGGGTCTGCCATAGACTCTTGCCATTAGCAACAGGCAACCGCTCCGGCTCCCCTCCCTGCTTCTGCCCTGGATACCAATCCTGAGGCGGCAACTTCATCCCCTGGGCAAGGACTAAAATAACAAGCATAAAAGCAATACCAAGGAGCAAAAGTGCCGATCGCACTGAATAAGTAGTGATCAACCAACTTGCCAAGGGAGCTGTAATCAAAGGCGACAGTCCAAACCCCACAATCGTCAGCCCCACCGCCAAACCCTTCCGGTCAGAAACCAGCGAGCCACCACCACCATGGGCACGCCATAGGTAACACCGAGCCCAGTCCCAGCAATCACCCCATAGGTCAGAACTAGCAACTCAATTCTATGGACAAAACTAGACAGAATATAGCCCAGCCCCACAATGATGCCCCCGATCGTTGTCATCCAACGCGGACCAATAAGGGGGATCAAAAAGCCAGCGATCGGCATTAGGAAGGCATAAACAAACAAACCCACGGTATAGGGCAGCAAGCTGGCAGTAGCACTAATAGCCATTTCATTCTGGAGAGGCGTTCTAAAAATACTCCAACTATAGACAGTGCCCAAACAAAGCAAAACCAACATCCCCATAATGATCAGGAGCCATCTGCCTACCTCTGCCGGCATACCTAAGACCCTAACTGTAGCTATTTTGTCCATAGAATGTTGTCTTACTTTTGAATAGTTACTCCCAGAATAAGTCAAGAAATAGTTTCCTTAAACCCTTGAATATTTGCGGGATTCTGGTATTTTATGTTCATCATTGCGGCAAAACGCCGCAGGGTTTAGACAAATCCAGTTCGTGAGAGCTTTTTAGGGAGTGTGAGGATGTCCATGAGTGTTGAAGATGCCCTGTTGATTGTAGACGCAGTGCTGCAACAAAAACGTTTGAGTAATGTCCAAGAACTGCTTTTTCGCCAAGCATGGGATGGCAAAACTTATATAGAAATTGCCGAATCATCGGGATACGATGCCTCCTATATTAGGGATGTAGGCTATAAACTATGGCAGTCCCTTACCAAAGCCTTGGGGGAAAGAGTATCTAAAAATAATCTGCAAGTAGTATTCCGCCGTCAGTTAGCCCGTTGCACTACCCCTAACCGATCGGGAGCAGCTACAGCTCTATCCCCAGTTGTACCGGAGATGCGTTTTGTGCCCCCGCCCCAGGATGGCAGATACATTGATTGGGGGAAGGCCCCAGATACGAGTCTTTTCTTTGGGAGAACCAGGGAACTAGAGGAGTTAGAACAGTGGTTAAGGGATAGTCAGTTGCGCCTAATTGGCATATTTGGCATCGGCGGCATTGGCAAGACGCTGTTTACCATCAAGTTAGCGGAACAAGTCCAAAACGATTTTACCTATGTAATTTGGCGCTCCCTAAGTCATGCCCCTGCGCCAGAGGAGTTATTACTAGATTTACTCTACTTCTTTAATCAAGGGCAGGAAGTCACTGGGAGCCTAGACAGTCTCCTATCTTTGCTGATGGCTCATTTACGCCGTCATCGTTGTTTGATCATCCTAGATGGGGTAGAAGCGGTCATGGCGGGGCAAAAGACTACAGGGGACTACCTCAGTGGTTATGAAGGGTTTGGGGAAATTTTCCGGCAAATTGGCGAAGTAAAACACCAGAGTTGTTTGCTCCTCAATGGCAGAGAGAAGCCCGATCAACTGTCCCCCCTCGAAGGAGACACTGTCCGATCGATGCAACTGCAAGGACTAGATGAAGAAGCCCTAAACGCTTTTGCTAAGGGGCTATCGGACTCGATCGCGGCAAAAGAACTGATGGAGTTTTACGGGGGCAACCCCATGGCGTTAAAAATTGTCTTCCGATCGATTCAAGAATTGTTTGACGGCAATATTTCGGAATTTTTAGCGCAAAATACTCCTGTCTTTAGTAGTATTCGTCATTTACTAGACCAACAGTTCAATCGTCTGTCAGACGTAGAAAGACAGATCATGTTTTGGTTGGCAATCAATCAAACTACTGTTTCCCACAAGCAACTACAGTCAGACATTTCCGCCAATGGCAGTGCCACTGGTCTGCTAGAAGCTCTTTATAGCTTGAAGTGGCGGTCTTTAATTGAAAAACGATCGGAGGGTTTTGCCCTACAACCTGTGGTGATGATGTATGTGTTAGACCATCTAGTGAATGAAGCCTTTCTTGCTATTACCTCAGGCGACCTGGAGTTTTTATCTAACTACTTGTTACTCCGACCAAGTTCTTCACCACCAGTGAGAGAAAGACAGGTAAGGTTTATTATGTATCCCCTTGTCTCCCGATTGATTAACAACTTTGCCAATAGAGACTTACTAATTGCCCATGTGAATAGCTTGTTAAGTTCTAATGATCAGGGTCTGTCTAACTATTGTTTGATGAATCTGCGGTTGTTATTGCAACAACTCCAAATGGAGCCGAGTACAAACAAAAACGATAACGGTATGTCCCATCTGCGGGTAGCACTATCCTAACTGCGTTTCACGATCGCGGAAGTCTTTGTTACTTTCACGATCGCTGATTTGCTCTTTTCCACTTTTTGAGTGGGAAGGGGTGTCTTTTTAATTTGTTTACCTGTAACTAGGGTATTGGAAGAGGTTTTCGGTTTACTGCCATATTTACGTTCTATGTCTTGATCAGTAGGATAAATTAAGAAACTAACTATGGAAAAGAAGGCGTAGGGCACAATTACGCCAAGGGATACCAGTAGAAGAACGCTTTCAAAATACATGGCATAGCATTTGGTTAATTAGACTTAGTCTCATATTATAGCAATAAACTTAGGAATAATGTATTTAATTTAACCCGAGTGTAACAAAGTCTGACTGCCCAACGGGAGAGGGCTGGGGTAAGAAGTATCAGGTTACTTAGGTGCAATCATTCCTGATTTAATATAGGTCTGTCTTACTTCTTGGGCTTGTTTTAACCTGTCTTCTAATTGTTCCCAAGCTTCATCCTCGATCGTTTGTCTCAAACTAGATAAAACTTCTTGATAATGATCCAGCGCTGATAGCAGGGCAACGCGATTGAGTTGCGCCATCATTCTACCTAGTTGGGGGTTACCTCCCCCCACCCTACTGGTATCGGCAAATCCTGAACTTGCTAACTTCTCTCCTAAAATCTTGACCCTGGCTGATGATTCTCGGTTACAGGCTAGATTTAAGCTGGCACTGACTATAACGGGTAAATGACTAATCCAGGCAACTGCCCGATCGTGCTCTGTGCTGTCACAATAGTAGACCTCCATGCCCACACTGCGCCACAGTGCGCTGATCTGATCATTGATCTGCCCCACTGGATGGGGTACCACTGCGCAGGGGCGATCGGTAAATAATCCCTTTTGTACCGATTCAATACCAGAATTTGTATTCCCTGCCATGGGATGGCTGCCGATAAAACGATGCCATAGCTGCTGTCCTGCCTCAACGATCGGGGCTTTGACGGAGCCTACATCAGTTACGATCGTTTGGGTAGACAGGTATTTTACTAAAAGACTAAGGCTGGGGATGATCTGCTCGATCGGGGTGCAAATGATCACTACATCTGTATCCTGGGGTAGAGACTCCCCTAATTGGTAGTAAGCGTCGATTATGCCTCGATCTAGGGCAGTATGACAAGTCCTTTCCCTGCGACTAATGCCCCATACCCAATGCCCCAAGGCACGCAAGTCCAAGGCCAGGGAGCCGCCAATTAGCCCTAAACCAATAACACCGACTTTCACCTAGAATTTGCTGAGGTCTAATCCTGCCTCGCGGGCAAAGGTAGAAAGTCCTTTCTTAGATAGGGTTTTAATTGCCTTGGTAGAGAGTTGGAGAGTAACAAATCTCTTCCCTTCTGGCCACCATAGGCGTTTGGGTTGAAGATTTACTTGCTGCATGCGCTTATGGCATTTGTGGGAAAAAGAAATGCTGACAGCGTTGTTAGCTTTCTTCCCTGTGAGTTGGCAGTGACGACCCATAATAAAATTTTAGTAACGCAAGTTTTTAATGTTAACAGCAGGGAGTAAAGTCAGTCAATAGTTATCTTGCCAAAACAGGAGCGGGAAATTAGAGAAATTGCCAATTAAAGCTGAAATAGATGCCATTTTGTTGTAAACCTGTCTTGTTAACTCCAGAACTCCCTAAGGGGATGCCATAGTCTAGGCGTATGGTTAATCTTTCCCCCTGCTGCCAACGCACTCCTAGTCCGACACTGCCAAGCTGATTGGGACTAGGGGTGGCTGAACTATTCCAACCCCAACCGCCATCGGCAAAGGGGACTAAATGTAGCACACTTTTGCTCTCAGGGAATTGCCCGATCGGTAAGCGTAATTCTGCTGTGACAGCGATACCGTTGTCTGTTAATAAAAAATCCTGGCGGTAGCCCCGCACCGTTGCTACTCCCCCTAAACCAAATCCCTCAATCGCTACTAGGCTCTGACTTGCCAGTTGCATTTTTGCCCCCAACAATAGCTCAGTGGCAGGAGCAAGTTGCTGTAGGTATTGGGACTGCCCGCGCCACAGGGCAAAAACAGAATCGCGGGGAAGATCGTTAGCTTCTAGGGCAAAGGGCTGGACTCCCAGGCTCAACTCCGATCGCAGTCCTAGCACCTCCGTCGCCGTCCGCTGAAAATATTCCTGACTGAATCTTAAAGCCGTTACCCTCGTTCTCCCCTCCTGATCTGCTCCTGGGGAAAGGGGAAAAGGAGTAGCTAACAGGGCAGTTTCACTTTCCGAGCGGGTGAAGGCAAGCTCCAGGGCAAACCCCCGATCGGGGGTGGTATGGAGGGGCTGGCGGTAGGCAATTTCGTAGGTGCGGACATTTGCCAGAATGTCGAGGGCGGTAAAGGGGGCTTCTAAAATTTGGCTGTTACTGCGGGCAAACTTAAAGCTGAGAGTGCCGTCGGCAGGGTTGAGGGGCAGGTCATAGCTCAATCTGTAGAGATTACTGCCATCGGTGTTGCTGTAACTGAGAGACAAGGTGTCGCCAGAACCGCTGATGTTTTGTTCTTGCAGTTTTAGTTGCCGCCGGAACTCCCCTACCCCAGGGGAACGGCTGTTATCGAGGATGAGGCTGCTACTAAAGCTGGGTGCTTCAGTCAGGGTAATCTCTAGGATGCTCTGCCCCCCGATCGGGCTGGGGGAAAGTTCACTACTAATCGACTGGATGCGGGGATTGAGTTGCAGTAGTTGCAAAGACTGGAGTAACCGATTTTGGTTGAGAGGAGGGGGCTGATTAACCCGATCGATGATGTACCTGGGATGGAGGCGTTTTAGCCCATTGACTTTAATTTCTGCCAAACTTCCTTCTATCACTTGAATCGTGATTGTGTCATTTTGAGGAGTCTGTGCTGGGATGAATGCGCCGCTCGTGGTATAGCCCCGATCGGTGTAAAGCCGAGTAACGGCTTGGCTGACCTGCTCTAGTTCAGTAAAGGTTAAATCCCGATCGGTAAAGGGGAGGGTGACTAATTGCAATTCCTCTGGGGAGAACACAGTACTGCCCTCAACTTTGAAGGCTTTCACCCTGATAGTTTCCTCACTCCAGCCCGGCAGACTCAACAATAGACTAACGCAGAGATACCAGAAGCCATAAGTTATCAACTTTCTCCCCACAATTAGACCCCGATCGTCTTTTTGAGATTATACCGATCGGGGAGGCAAATTTGAAGTTACAGGAATTACCCTCTCCCCTCCCTGAACGAAATTCCGCGACGCATTCCCCGTCCTCGTGTAGCAGGGCGGGGTAGTTCATATGACTTCATCGTTTTTGCAATTCAGTTATTGATAATTTATACCATCTTTCTAAATCTTGCAGTTCTTCTTCTAGAGTTTTGGTGGAACTAAACCGATCGCATGCATAGCCCAGTTCCCTCAACCCCGCCACGATCGCCTTGGGACTAACCCACCACTGCTGGCTGACACTCAATAAATCCCAGTTTGGCAGATGATCTTTGATCTTTTGTCTAAGTTGGTCAACATCGATCGGAGGCGGACAATTCTGGCAGAGATAGACTTTTTCTGGTCTAGCTACCTTTAATATCCACTGCAGATGATCTAAAGAAGGTGGTAAAGTCCAAAACACGATCGTTTGACATTCGCCCTTGGGACGATCGTAAATGACTCGGTCTGCCAGTTCTGTAAAACGATTTTCTGGCCTGTCATAACCATAAATTAAAAGGGAAGATACTCTTTGTCTGAGTTCTGTAATGTCATACCACTGGGGATAGTCTGATAATAAGGGCGGTTGTCTGTAGGTTAAAGAGAAGTTCCGTATTCCTTTTAACTCTAACTCAATTTCTATCTCTTCTCTAAACTCTTTCGTCTTCGCACTAAAAACAATATCCACTTGGTCTGCTACGGGATAATACTCACTCCAACGCCAAGCGATCGCGTTCATTTTTCTACCGTCTCCCCGATCGAGGACAATTTTAAGATGATTGTCTTCTTTGCCAAAGATGCGTTGGTCTACAACTTTAACTGCTCTGGCGCAAAACAAGGGATCGGGATTGCCAATGCCACAGGGTTGTAATAACTCCAGCTCTGCCAAGTTGGTCAAAGATAAATCCCTTAAACGAATGATACTATCTATCTGTAACAGAGGTTTGATATGTTCGGCAAGGATTCCCGATCGATCGGCAAAGGTCGTTAGTCTTTCCGTAAAAGAGGCAAGTTAGCTAAAGGCATAGAAAAACCCCCCGCCGCTTTGTGACCGCCTCCTTTGCCTCTGATGTCACTGATAAACTCTAACGACTCAAAGACATGAAATTCTGGAATACTTCTGACAGAAAATCTTACCTCTTGTTTTTCTGTTTCTACACTGCCAATAAAGACAGGAGCGCCAAACTTTTCCACTAATCTCGATGCCACAATGCCGATCACGCCGTGATGCCAATGGGTATCGGGGCTGACCTCTTGATCGACAACCACGATCGTTTTATCTTTAGTTAAATCCCAATGTCCTTTATCAATCTTTTCTTGAATAAAATTAGAGGCTTCTACTTCAATCTGGGCGCAGAGTTCTTGTCTGGTGATGTTTAGTTGTTCGCATTCCTCTGCTTTTGCCTGAGCTTCTAACCAATCTGAGGTGGTGAGTAAATCAATCACAATCTGCGGGTCGCCGATTCTGCCCACGGCGTTGATCCTGGGTCCCAACCGAAACCCGATCGCTTCTGGGCGCATTTTGTCTTGTAAATTTAAGCCCGCTTTGTCAATGAGAGCCTGAATGCCCACAATTTCTGAACGGGGCAGCAATTTTAAGCCCTTTTTCACTAACACCCGATTGATGCCCGATAACTCCGCTAAATCCGCGATCGTGCCCAGGGTGAATAACTCCAGCAGCGAATTTTCTAACAAATTCCGCTTCCCTAACACTGTCGCCAATTCCAACGCCAAAACGTAGGCAACTCCTACCCCCGCGATCGTGGCAAAGGGAGACTGGGGCGCTAAAAACTTCGGATTCAACAACGCCTGGGCAGGGGGCAACGTCTCCGGGATGTCATGGTGGTCGGTCACAATCACCGTCATACCCAACTGGCGCGCTAGGGCGATCGGTTGGTGGGCACTAATGCCGTTGTCCACCGTAATAATGACCTTTACTCCTGCCTGGTGCATGTCTTGGACAATGCGATCGTTGATGCCGTAACCTTCCTTCATGCGGCTGGGGATTTCGTAGTCCGCAATGCCTCCCAAAATGCGAAAAGTCCGTAACAGGAGGGCGGTACTGGTCATGCCATCTACGTCATAGTCGCCGCAGATAGCAATTTTCTCCTGGTTCCTGATCGCCCGCTGCAACCGATCGATGCTGTAGTCTAAACTGCCCCCGATCAAATCCCGCATTTCTACCGGTACCTCCGGTGCTACCTGGCGGAAAGCAACCAAGGCATCGGGTAACCGATCGAGGTCGGGATAGAGAAACTCCCTATCATTTGCCCCAACACCCCGATTGAGCAACAACTGCCCCATCAAGGGAGAAACCCCCAATTGTTCCGCCAACGCCTCAGCTCCTGAGGGATCGGCAGGACTGATCAGCCAACGTTGGGTGGGCAGTGGTTTAGCCATGGTATCTACGGAAAGCTAGAGTGACATTATGCCCGCCAAACCCGAAGGAATTGGATAGAGCTGCCTCGATCGCCATCGGTCTTGCCCCAGTGCTGACATAATCTAAGTCACACTCTGGGTCTGGTTCCACTAAGTTAATCGTAGGGGGAGCAATTTGGTGATATAGAGCCAATACCGTAGCCACGGCTTCGATCCCCCCCGATCCCCCCAGAAGATGCCCAGTCATGGATTTAGTGGAACTAACCGCCACTTTGTAGGCATGATCGCCCAGATTAGCCTTAATTGCCTTAGTCTCGTTGGGATCGTTGGCGGGGGTACTGGTGCCGTGGGCATTGATGTAACCCACTTCCTGGGGCTGGATGTTGCCATCCTTGAGCGCCAGACCGATCGCCCTGGCTGCCCCCTCCCCCTCTGGAGCTACGTTAGTAATGTGGTAAGCATCACAGGTCATGCCATAGCCCACCATCTCGCCGTAGATGGGAGCGCCCCGATCGAGGGCATGGTCTAAACTTTCTAAAATTAAAATCCCTGCCCCTTCCCCCAGCACAAAACCATCCCGATTACGATCGAAGGGACGGGAGGCATGGAGATAGTCCTCATTATTAGTAGTCATAGCTTTACAGGCGCAAAAACCAGCAAAGCTCAAGGGCGTAATGGCTGCCTCCGTGCCGCCACCGATCATGACCTTGGCATAGCCCCTTTGCACCATGCGAAACGCATCCCCGATGGCGTTGGAACCAGCAGCACAGGCAGTCACCGTACAGGCATTTGGTCCCTTAGCTCCCACCCGAATAGCAGTTAAACCCGCAGCCATATTGCCAATCATCATGGGAATCATAAAGGGACTACACCGATCGGGACCCTTAGTACGTAAAATCTCGTGCTGATCCTCCAACACCTTAATTCCGCCGATGCCGGTGCCGATAATGATACCGATGTCGTAGCAATTTTTCTCGGTAATTACCAACTTGGCATCTTCCAGCGCCTGCAGACTAGCAGCAATGGCAAACTGAGCAAACCGGTCTATCCGTCTGGCTTCCTTGCGATCGATGTAAGCGAGGGGGTCAAAATCCTTAACTTCGCCGCCAATGCGGGTATCAAAATCACTGGCATCAAATAAAGTAACCGGGGTAATACCATTGCGCCCCGTCTTCAAGCCCTCCCAATAGCTAGGCACATCATTGCCAATGGGAGTAACTGCTCCTAGACCCGTAACAACGACACGGTGAAGTTCTGGCATTAGCCCGCCTGCTTACTGTCAATATATTTAACGGCATCCCCGACAGTAAGAATACCTTCCGAGTCCTCATCGGGGATTTCTACCTTAAATTCCTCTTCAAACGCCATGACCAATTCCACTAAGTCTAGGGAGTCTGCTCCTAAATCATTCTGAAAATGGGACTCTGGCTTGATTGTATCAGCATCAATACCTAAGTGCTTGGCAACTACATCCCTCACTCTGGTCAGGGTATCACTCATTGGGGTCTATTTCCTTTAACAGCGTTTCTCATTCTAACGGAATAGGGGGATATTAGCCAAAAAATTGTGGTTCAGTTCCCCAAACCACTTTTAGCAACTTCATCCCGCTTGCTCTAAACTACCGATCGTTCTCCTGAGATTGGAGGTCATCGGGGTCTACATAGTGACAAACATGTTCATCTAAGCAAATCAATGCCCAACCATTTTGATCAATGTCAACTAAGGAATAGGTTCCCTCTAAAACAAAAAAACCCTTATGGTTGCGCGTTTCCGGTTTTACCCTTACATCACGATTTTCTGCAGACATCATAGTCTTTGTCTCCTATAGTTATTTATTAAAAGAATGGAATTAAAATGTTATGTATAGAATAACACCTATCAATCTTAGATTTCGTTAAGAAAAATAGCAAAATACTGCAGGTAAAATAAAGTTAGTTTAACTAATCTAACGACATTGTAATAGTAAATATTTGATTATAGGACTTACCCTCTCCCCTTCGACAAGCTCAGGGAGCAGAGGGAACCGTAAAGGTTTAATTTGTCAAAAATACCCCTCCACCAAGATAGAGGGGTAAACATACTAGACTAAAAACTAGGTCGTTGTTACATCCCTCAGTAATACTTGGTCTCTGGGGACATCAAATACTTTAAGCGTAGATAAAGTTGCATTAGGCGAAGTAATATTACTTACTGCTTTCATGCGACAAGTAAGCAAGTTAGGTGTTACTTCGACCAAGGTATAACCATGGGTGCTGGAGTTGAAGTATTGAATGTGGGGATTACTTGCCCGCAACAGTTGGGTCGCTGTGTTGACATCAATGTTGAAGGGATTAGTTTGTTCTGCCAAATTAGAAGCAGAAATCGAACCAGTGACAAATTCTACGCCTACAGCATCCGCCGGTACTGTTCCTGGAGTAAAGGGAGTATTGAAGTTAATGCGTTGGTACCCTGCCACATAGGTGTGTAAATCCCCGGTCACTGTGACAAAGTTGCGCACACCCCGATCGCGGAGGGTAGTAAAAATTTGTGCCCGCTCTACCGGATAGCCGTCCCACTGGTCTAGGGTGGCAAACAAGTCTACCGGAATTGCCCCCGGTTGCACCGTGTCTAATACCGCTTTGGCGATCTTCAGTTGCATGGTCATCACTTCGTTGCCCCAAATCTTCCAGATGCGGGAGGAGTTTGTGACTTTATTTAAGAACCATTCCTTTTGCGTTTTTCCTAACATCGATCGATCGGGGTTAGCTAAGTTGGGACAACCAGGGGAGAAGTTGCGTTGGGCGCTGGTGGGTCCACAGGCGGGAGCATCGCGATAGAGGCGCTCGTCCGTCATTACTAATTCCATTAGATTGCCAAACACAAAGGAGCGATAGATTTGAATTGCTTCCAGAGGGGTGCGGCTGGGGTCAAAGGGAATGGAAGTAGGGACATATTCTGCCCAGACGCGGCTGGCAATTTGACGGCGGCGGGGTGTATCACTCAGCTCTGGCTTGGCGGGATCGGGGGCATCGGTGTTAAAAGTTTGGTAGGCATCGTTGGCATACTCGTGATCGTCCCAAATGGTAATAAAGGCAAAATTTTCAAAAACTTTTTGGGAATCGGGATCGGAACGGTAGATTTTGTAGAGGGCACGGTAGTCTTCTAGGGTCTCGGCGCGGGGCTTACCGCTGGGGAGGACAATGGGACGGACGTTATTTTGAAAGCTGGGGTCAAATACTGTCTCGTAGATGGCATCTCCTAAGTGCACGACAAAGTCAATGTCTTCATCGGCTAAGTATTTGAAGGCGGTAAATAATCCGTTGGTATAGTCGCTACAGCTGATAAAAGCAAACTTGACCCGATCGACTGTAGCGTTGGCAGCAGGCAGGGTCTTAAACCGTCCCGTGCGGCTGGCGGTGCCGGCAAACACAAAGCGATAAAAATAGGTGGTGCCTGGCTTTAACTCCGATCGGTTGTTAAGTACTACCTTGGTTGTGTAGTCCCGATCGCTAGAAGTATCAGCAATGCCACTGAGAACTATATTGCGAAAATCCCGATCGGTGGCAATCTGAAAAGAAACCGTTGCGGTAGGGGCAGTGGTGTTGACACGGGTCCACAGAGTAATTCCTTGGGGTTGGGGGTCGCCAGAAGCAACGCTTTGAGGGAAAAGCTGGGGAGCCTGAGCCGAAGCTCCACCAATATTAAACAATTCCGTAAACTGGCTGGGCACGGCAGAACCAGCCCATACTATAACTCCAGAGGCAAGGGAGTAGGCTAAAAATGTCCGTCTATCCATAATTTATTTATTCCGATGATAGGAGGCAACTATCAAATACTCCCATACTAGAGTTATCGCAGGATAAACAGAAAGTTAAGAACAGTTTATGAAATTACTTTAGTTAGACTGGGAGGCTAAAAGTCTCTGCTTAAATTCCTCTAACTCACTTGCCCAGCGGGGATCGGGCTGATGAAATTCCGAGGAACTAGAAGAAGAGCGGAATTCAGGGCGATTAGAGGATTTCTTGTTGCGGCGTTTCTTGCTCCGCTTGGGGGGGATTTTTTCTTCTCCTTTCTCTTCTCCCTGAGCCTCAGTGGCATTGCGATCCTTTACTTCATGATCGATAGCGCTATTACTTTCTTCCTCATCCCCCTTCTCTTTCTGTCTGGGGAGGGCTTTCTCTAGCTTCAGCACTGCTCCGTTGAAGTCAAAGCCGTTAAAACGTTCTATGACGGAGTCTGCTTGTTCGTCATTCTCTACGGTGACAAAACCAAAGCCGCGACAGCGCCCCGTCTTACGATCAGTAATTACTTTGACTGTCAGAGATTCCCCCGATTCATGGAATACTTGCTCCAAAGCTTGGCGATCTAGCTCAGCTGGCAAGTTTCCCACATATAGACGAACAGACATAATCAAGACCCCATAACTTTTCTAAACCAGGTTGCACCACCGAGCTAGAAGGCGGCATTTGTCAACACTGAATTGCGCCATATAAAAAGTTATCATAGGAGTCCCAGAAAGGCAAATAATTCTTGAGAATTTTGTAGATGAGGAAAAAGATCGATCAAAGGGGTGCAAAAAGCAGAATAATGATGATAAATTCCACAGGTAGGAATTGCCTAATTGTATTCATTTATCCTTGTCGGAAATAATTATGACAGACCAACCGATCGCTAATTCTGAACTGGCTGAACAACTTAGTAGCCTCTCTGATGCTATTGATAACAAAATTTCTACTATTTCGGATTTTCTCACTAGGGCAGAGCAACTCTGTCAGTCCGCCCAAGCATCGGAGGCTGCGGTGGCCCAGATGCGCCAAGAAATTATGGAGGCTGGGGCATCGATCGGGGATAGCACGATAGCCGATCGGTTAGGGGCATTAGAAAGTCAGTTAAATCAGCTTCAGGAATCTTTACCCCGTCTGGCGCAGGATGTGAAAAACTACGCTCGTTTAGCCCAGCATATGGATCAATGTGCTGATGAGGTGCACCAGTGGTATCAGGAGTTGCAGCAGAGTAAGGTCGGTACTACTTCTGCAGAGGAGATGCAGGCGCGTTTCTTAGAAATTCACAATGCTTTGGAGGCTCATGGTCAGTCCCAGCAGGCTTTGGCGGAGCAGTTGGCTTTAATGCAATCTCCATCGGTTGACCTGAGTGCTTTGGAAGCCAAGATTCAGGCGCTAGAAAGTTTGTCAGGGGTTGATCTCAGTGGGATTGAGCAGCGGTTGGCGCAGTTGGAAGGGGCTAGTTCTGGGGCGGCGATCGATGAAGCCCAGCTTCAGGCAGTAGTTGAGCGCTTGGTATCCGATCGGGAGCAGTCCCTACGCAACGAGATGACTACAATTCAGAGGGATTGGCAGGACGGGGCGGCAATTTTGCAGCAGATGCAGGTGAGAATTGAGAGCTTAGAAAGCAGGGGCGGAGATGCCACTACAGCGCAGTTGGAGGCAATCCGATCGGAGATGGCAAGTTTGATCGCCAAGGCAAAGACGGAGCAAGAAACTGCCCTAAGGGAGCAACGGCGGCAGTTGGAGGAAATGGGCAGTCAGGGGGGAAAAACCACGATCGCCTTGGTGTTGGCTTTGATTGGTGTTGTTCTGGGTGGAATAGGACTGGCGCGCCGTTAGTCAAACCAGCCGATGTTTTGGTCTGATAGTTTGCTCAGTGCCTGATTGGAACCGATCGGGCGTGGTGTTGTCCTCGCCGTGGGTTTCTTGTGGGGGACTATTTCGGCTTTGGCTTTTAGTTCTGCCTGGGCTTGTTCTAGGTAGGTCTGGAGTTGCTGGATGTGGGCTTGTTTTAAGTCCCGATCGGTGGTAACGGCTTCTAGCTGGGCTTTGAGTTGATCCCGATCGGTGGTAACGGCTTCTAGCTGGGCTTTGAGTTGATCCCGATCGGCGGTGATGGCTTCTAGGTCAACCTTAGTCGGGTTATGGCGACGCAGGACTTTCTCTTCTCCTTCTTCTTTGGGGTTTCTATCAACTTCTTCCTTGAGCATATCCGTCAGACTTTTTTTTGTCATGGTTTCCAATCTCGTTCAATTTCTTCTGCTACTCTACGATAATCTGCGCGGCTTCCTTGGCATTTTTCCCCCGCCATTGCAAAATCGATTTGCCTTCTAGGGCTGCCCGTTCGTGGGCTTTGTAAGCGCGGATAAAGGCATGGCAAGCGGGTATGCCCAAAGCCATTAAAGTATTCTGCGCTTCTAACGCCTCGCCTAAACTGCGGGGATCAACTCTGGTCAGTAAAACACGGTGGGCTACTGCTGCAGGTAATACAGATACTTTGACTGTTTCAATCAAAGCTGCCAAGTCCATAGGGGCGGGGGGAGTAGGCAACAGCAGGTAATTAGCTAACTCCACCACAGTTGTAAGGGTCTGGGAGCCGAGATTAGGGGGTGTATCAATTACTAGAAGGTCGTATTCGTTGGAGGCGGCAAGCTGCTCTAATCTTTTCCGATCGGTGACGGCGATTAAATCAAATCCTATATCCTGCTCCGATCGGCTGACCCACCAGCGGGAAGAAGATTGGGGGTCTGTGTCTACTAATAAAACTCGCCTAGTTTCGGCAAAAGTTGCCGCTAAATTGACGGATGTTGTAGTTTTTCCTACCCCTCCTTTGCCGTTAGCTACTGCGAGAATTTGCACAGAACATAGAAAATGATGATCAAAAATTCTACCCCAGATAGAGGAGAAAATGCCGATTTATTTCTTATTGCCTAACCAACCAAAAAAGCCTCCCTGGTCTGATTTTTGTTTGCCTGCGGAGCGTTGTTTTTCTAATTTCCCTAATTCTTTCATACCTTCGAGGGCGATCGGTTCCTGGGGATTGTACTTCAAAGCCTGTTGGAAGCTCGCCTTCGCCATGCCCAGAACGTTTTGGTGCACATAAACCTTTCCTAATAGGGCATGACAGAGACTATTCTTGGGATCAATTTGTAGAGCAGCGCGTAACTCTTGCAGTGCCATCGTCCATAACTGGGCTTTAATGTGCTCCTGGGCTTTAACGAGATGGCGCTTGACATTTTGAGGATTATTGGGGTCTTTGACTGTTTTGAAGTCTTCGTACTTGACAGTTTTAATTACTTCATTGCCTGCACCTTCAGGTTTGTAGCCCTCTTTCAGCAATAGATAGATGAGATTTAGTTCGCTCAGCCAGCCTATATACTCCACGGATTTGTCTAGGTCCTGGAATTGGGCGCGGGCTATTTCCGCGACCATGCGTTCGTATACTGTTACACTGGGACATGCCATCAATTTCTGGGCTGGTTCGATCGGGGGGTAAAGTCCTTGAGCGACTGCTTGAGTAAACGCTTGGCCAGGAGACGCAACAGGTCTAAATATTCCGATCGTTCCCGTTCCTGTTGCAAAACTTCGTAGGCAGGGTTGACTAATTTGGCAAGATATTCATTTGCCTTGTGTGTTTGGGTAATATCGGGATGGAGTTGTTTGGCTAAGCTAAGATAGCGATTCCGTATCAGGATTGGGTTAGAGCTGACTGGAACACCTAGTACAGCATAGTAGTCGTCAACTTCGTACTGTCCAATGCCACGATCGATGCGGTATGGTCTAAGTCTGGTAGCCATAAACAACAATTAGATGTGAATTTAATTACTATTCAAGTTACCCTCCTTACCTCAAAAAGTGATCACACCCAGAAATTAAGTCTGATTAACCGATCGGTAAAACCAATGGCGCAGCTGGCTGAGGGGGAAATAGCAGGCGGGAGACCAGAGGCTAGTCAAAACTGCGGAAGAAAGGGCAATACGCTGATGATCACTCCATACGGCAATTACTTCTCCCCCCAGAACGGTGCGTTGCAAGGCATTTACAGTCTCTGTCACCACTACCATAGCAAAGACAATCAATGCCACAGAAATAAAATCCTCCTGAATGTAGCGTTGCTTTTCTAGCATGGCGGTCAGCCCCCCGCTCAGTCCTAAACCCAAACTATGACTGGGCAGTAAACCCGCTTCTGGTGGCAAAACGAGGGTATCCTGTAGCAGCCCTAAACAAATGCCTACCCCCACCGCGATCGGGACGGGGCGGCGCAAACTCCATCCCACCAACCAAATCAGGAGCCAGTTAGTGCCGTAACCCATCAAGGTTGTACCTGGTAAACGGGCGGGCAGTAACAAGAAACAGACCATCAAGCCCCCTGCCATCCCTAAAATGTAGAGTAGAGTGCGGTAAATCACGAGTGGGACACCCTCACGTATTCCAATAGCCCCAGGGGAGCAATAAATTCTACTACAGCTTCGGGGGCGGGTTGTTTGTTTATATCCACCGATCGGACTCTACCTACCGGTATACCCTGGGGAAAAAGCGAACTCACAGGGGAAGTCACAATAATATCTCCTGCCTTAACATCAGCATCGCGGACGAAAAATTCTACCGTGCCCAGGCTTTGATTCCTGCCCCGCAAGATGCCCATCACCCGCGATCGGCTCACCATGACTCCCACCTGACTGGAGCTATCACTGATCAATAGAACTTGACTGCTGGAGTTGCCTGTGTTAGTTACTCTGCCCACTAGACCGCCCTCTCCTTCTACAATGGAACCGATCGTGATCCCCGCACTTTTACCCTTGCCAATCAGCACCTCTTGCCACCAGGCATCCCCACTCCTACCGATGATGGGTGCCCATTGCTCGGAGGCAGAGCGTTTCTTTTCCACTTGCAACATCCGTTGTAGCTGGCTGTTTTGGTTTTCTAGTTCTGTGATCCGAAATTGTAGTTCCTGCACCTTGGCATCTTGGAGATATTCTGCCCTAGATACTGTCACCTGAAAGGGACGGCTGAAAAATTCATAAATTTCTGTGATGAGCATGGAATGCTCTTGGCGCAACACCAGGGCGCAGTAAATTCCTACACAGACCAAACCCAATTGCCAGCCGTAGCGGAGCCACCATCTTTGGATTTGCGCCATAGGCTATGCTTGCCCTTTACTAAAGTTAAACCGACTGATTGTGAGGGCACGCCTGAGGTTTTTGTAGTCCTCTAGGACACGCCCTGCCCCTAAAACAACGCAATTGAGGGGGGCAGGAGCAACTAGGGTGACAATGCCCGTCTCGTGACTAATGAGGGTGTCTAAGCCGTTGAGGAGTGCGCCGCCGCCCGTGAGCATAATCCCCCGATCGATGATGTCTGCTGCCAATTCAGGGGGGGTATTTTCCAGCGTCCGCTTGACAGCTTCAACAATGACGGAGAGAGGTTCTGCCATGCTTTCGCGAATTTCTGAAGTCTTGACAGTGACCGTCCGCGGTAAGCCCGATGGCAAATGCAAGCCCCGCACTTCCATACTCTCCTCCTCTGCGGTGGGGTAAGCGGAGCCGATACGAATTTTAATTTCTTCAGAGGTACGCTCCCCTACCACTAGGTTGTGTACCCGTTTGAGGTAGGTCATAATCGCGTTGGTCAGTTCATCCCCAGCCACCCTGACGGATTCACTCAGGACTAAGCCCTGTAAACTCAAAACTGCCACTTCTGTTGTGCCGCCGCCAATATCGACAATCATGTTGCCCGTGGGTTCCGTGACCGGTAAACCCGCCCCGATCGCTGCTGCTAGGGGTTCATCGATGGGGTAGACTTCGCGAGCACCAGCCCTGCGGGTAGCGTCCATTACTGCGCGCCATTCTACTAGGGTGACCCCGCTGGGAATGCCGATGGCAATTCTGGGGTTAAATAGCCCCCGCCGCACCCGTTGAATAAATGCCCTGAGCATCATTTCGGCAGCATCGAAGTCGGCAATTACCCCATCCCTCAGAGGACGGACAGTCTTAATATCTTTAGGAGTGCGCCCAATCATTTTATTGGCTTCATGCCCCACCGCATAGGCAGTGCCGTCTCTTTCATCAATAGCTACGACAGAGGGCTCCTGGAGGACGATCCCTTCCCCGGAAAGATATATAAGGGTGTTAGCCGTGCCGAGGTCGATGCCGATGTCTTTGGTAAAGCCGCGCAGAATTGACACAGTCCTATCTCCAGATTGTTCTATATTTTGCTGATAGCATAGTTACGAAAGCGGTCTAGGTCTGCTTGCAGAGTAGACTCAACTAACTGCCCTAGAAATAGCCGATCCATTACTTGTCCGATGATACCAGGGATTGCGTACGCTACAGTAAGTTTTACGATCGTTTCGGGGTATTGATCGTAGAAGCGGATGGCTCCCCGATTCGGTAGCCCTTCGATCGATTCCCATTGAATAATTTGGTGATGTATCTGCTTGGCGATGCGTGAGCGCCAGGTAAAGTTAAAAGCATCTGTGCCCAGGGTCCAACTAGAAAGCTCCGGTTGCTCTGGGGAAATGTGTACGGATTTAACCCACTTCATCCAATGGGGCATTTGCTCTAGGTCTGACCATAGTTGCCAGATGTCAGCGATCGGTCGTTCCACTTTGACTTGGACTGTGTGCTCCAGCCACCCTTCTGGATTTGACATGGGGAAGATTTTTCTGTTTTGTTTGTGTCCTAATTTTAGCAGTAATCACCCTTGATGTCGGCTGCTTCTTGTAATTGCCAGAGAATATGAGCAGTAGCGTCATCGATTGTCTGGTCGGGGGGCAACTGATGGAATAAATCCCGATCGTAGGTTGCTTGGATAATTTCTGCCTTGAAACTGGGCAGGGAGAGGTTTAGTTTGGTTTGACAAAGCCGAATTAACTCCCCAAACCGATCGAGGTGATTGACACAAAATAGTATACATTTATCGGGGCATTGTTGATAGAAATCGATCAACTTCTGATTGTAGTAGCGCCAAATTGGCAGGATATACTCAGGATGATCGGTAAAGATAGGCGCGTTCAATCTCTTAATTGAATCTGCTACATCCCAAGGATAACGGAACAGGAATAAATAACGGGCATGGGGGATTAAGTTATGCCAAAAATCTAGCATTAAAGTAGTGCGCGGGTCTTTCCAGCCCCATAAAGTTTTATTATTTTTATACTTTTGCAGTAGCTCTTCTGCCTGATTGCTATAACGCTCGAATAGTTGCGGGTTAAGGGTTTCATGGACAGTCCAGCCCCAATCATGCCAGCCGGGATCATTGGGGTCGCAACATTTTTGTAGAACTTGGCGCTGAAATTCTAAAAAATCCACATCTTCAAAATAGCCTTTAGGATTATGGCGATCGGCAGGTACTAAATTCCCGCCCATATTTACTCCTAATTGCTGAAATAAAGATGCAGTTAGAGATGTACCCGATCGGTGCATCCCAGTAATAATTAAAACCATCAAGTTACCCCCGATGAAATGCCGTTTAGTTCGTGACTATAGGTATATTCAATTTCTACAGGTACAGCTAACAAACCGTAGGAACAAACGGTACCAATTACTGTCAGAGCCAAAATATCCCGCCGCCGATCGAGGGGGAGGATTTTTTGATCGGGTAACATCTCCGATACCCCTGCTGTTAGGGTATAGTTCCCTGGGGCAAGGTGACAAAGCCAACTAAACTCCACCACGATCGTTTCTCCTTTTTTTACTGCTGGTAGGGGGGTAGGAGAGCCGTGGGTACTATGACCGATGGCGGCAATGCCATTTAGGGTTTTGATCTTGAAGCCGGCGATGGGGAAGGCTACCTCCTGATGGAAACAAATCACCGATCGGATGGTCACTGCCATGCCGCAACATAACGTTTGCGTGGGGTTGCCCCGATCGTCCAACACAAGCACATCCACTAATTCCGCCCCGCCAATACCAATGCGGGTTTCTGGGAGAGGACTATCCGCCTTGGCGCGAACTTCTTGCTTAAATTGTCGCTTGTCCAATACTTTACTTTCCGCCTCCCGTTTTGCCATCAGAGCACTGTAGGCTAAGGTAACCGGATGGGGCTTATCTTCGTAAATAATGCGGTGATGATCGATTAAGACAGCCCGGTCGCAAAGATTTAGGACACTATTGAGGTCATGGGAGACAAACAAAATTGTGACCCCGTTTTCTGACATTTCTTCTAACTTGGCGAAACATTTGCGCTGAAACAACACATCTCCTACCGCTAAAGCTTCATCCACAATCAAAATTTCCGGCTCGACATTCACTGCCACGGCAAAAGCCAAACGTACAAACATACCGCTAGAGTAGGTTTTCACCGGTTGGTCGATAAAATCGCCAATGTCAGCAAACTGCGCGATCGTGTCAAATTTCTGCTCTATCTGACTCTGGGATAAACCAAGCAGCCTGCCATTAAAAAAGACATTCTCCCTCCCTGTAAATTCTGGATTAAAGCCACTACCCAACTCCAGAAGTGCCGAAATCCTGCCGTTTACTTCTACAGTACCCGTCGTCGGGGTGAGAGTACCTGCCACAATTTGTAAAAGGGTACTTTTGCCCGAACCATTCTGACCAATTACCCCCAAAGTCTGCCCCTTGGGAACTTCCAAGTTAACATCCTGCAACGCCCAGAAAGACTCAGCCTTAGAATGACCAGGAAACAACAACTCCTTTAACCTCTCTACGGGGTGACTGTAGCGCTTGAAGCACTTGGACACCTGCCGCAGACGAATTGCTACTTCCCTCACCCAATTTTAACCCCAAAACTTTTTCCAAGATACCAGCAGGAGCGCGGTAAGTCCTTACAGAAATCGGCAATCTCCAGCAAAAGCAAAGATTTTCTGCAATAATCTTCTAGGTTGTATCCCTAAGTAGTACATGAGCAATTTTGTGCGCCAAATCGATCGAGTGGAAACTGATTGGACTAAATTTTTTGATTATCAACAACTTGTAGAGGAAGAAATTACAGAGTATTCTTCTACGGAAGTCACCGATCGGTTATTATTAGGCGGCATTCATGCTAACCCTGCGTGGGATTATTGGTTTCAATTTTTAGAACGTCAGTGGCAGACAAATTTTAGTAAAGAAGTAGTTGATTTTGCTAATCAGCAAGCCGCCCCCAGGATATTAAGTTTAGGCTGTGGTCATGGTGGTTTTGAGTTATCCATTGCCAGTCAATTAAATGTACCCTACGAACTAATTGCTGTTGATCTAAACCCCTACATTTTTGGGGAGGCAAAACGGAGAATAGAAGAGAAAAAACTTAATATCGAATTTAAGGCGATCGATCTTAATTTTGTTGCTCTTGAGCCTGACAGTTTTGATGTTATTTTTGCCCATGCCTCCTTGCACCATATGTTAAACCTGGAACATCTCATGGAGCAAATTTATCATGGACTAAAGTCTAATGGTCGTTTTGTTATCCTGGACATGATTGGGGAAGTACAGACTTTATTTTGGTGCGAGAATGTAGAGTTCGCCCGTAATTTAGTTGAACAATTTCCCGCTAAAATTAAGAAAAAACTATCGGCAAATCCGATTGCTCCCTATCAACCACCATCACTACAAGTAGGAATGGAGGGTATTAGGCAAGAAGAGTTAGAATTTGAGATCGATCGTTTTTTTGACCCGATCAAGTGTTTCAAATACAATAGTTTTATGCGCTTAATCGGGACTAATCCTGTCCTGGGCAACATTTTCGATTTGGAAGATGTTAACGATCGGGAGTATTTAGAAACTCTTTGCCGTCTTGATTTAGACCAAGTTAGTAACGGGAGTTTGCGACCAACAGAGATGTTTGCTGTCTATCAGAAGAAATTAATACCTGCTTCTGTTTGTGCAACCAAGGCACGCATTAAGTTCTTGCAAACTTTAGTATTACAGCAATCTCCAAAATCTGAGGCATTTGATTTAGTTACAAAAGCAAATTCTGATGAGCTAATTCAAAATGAGTTGACAGCAATTAAAAGCAAAATTGCAAAACTCAGTGACCTTTTAGCATTTCATCAAGAGGAAATCAAGGCATTAAGGAGAAAGAATGAATCCTTACAGGAATATATCAGCTGGATGCAGGGGAGCAAGTTTTGGCGGTTGCGGCAAATTTGGCAGTTAGTTAAATCTATTTTTACAGGCAAGAATCCAATAGATAAGCCTAATTAAAAATTTTTACTGCCATTCAATACTTCATCAGAATTTCTGACATCTGTTGCAGCCTCTATGATAGGTATAGTTTAATTGGAGCAAAACCCA
>PHFO01000012.1 GCA_002861535.1 Cyanobacteria bacterium M5B4
TTCAGCCGATGCTTGTCGGGCTTGAGAGTTTAACTTCTTTGCCCACGGGAACTCAGGATTGTCTGCCAAAACCTTGCAGTATTTGTACAAGTCGTTGCGAGTTGTCCCTTTGTTGTCCATCCAGTACCGAAGACAAGAATTACGGATAAAAGTAGCCGTCCGCATTGCCTCATCCAAGGCTCGGAACTGCCTTTCTTTCCCGTTTAATTTGTCTTCTAGGACAAGCATCTTAGGCTGGCATTACTGGTATAACTACAGTATCGCAAATTGCGACTAAAGTCGCAAGAGCAGGCTTTTCATCCCCGGTCTAAAGACACGGGGCTTTCAAGCCACTATATGGTAAGAGACCCTCACCCTAGCCCTCTCCCCAAATGGGAGAGGGAACAAGAAAAAGTTGATATACTTCCCTTAGCCCCCTGAGCAGTTTGCCGAGCTTGTCGCACTCAGTTTAGATAGTTATAGTTATTACTCTAAAAAAGGATATAGCCCTTCTCCCACAACTGGGAACTCAGTTAAAAGAGGGTAGGAGACTCTGGATAAAAACTACTTGTCTGCACAATTCCTTGAGAATAAGCGGGTGGCGGGAATCGAACCCGCAACAACAGTTTGGAAGACTGTGGTTTTACCACTAAACTACACCCGCAAGGCTTTTTAGTATACCAGATGTTAATATCTCCGTAAAGTATTTTGGATAACATTATGACGAAAGTAGCATTAGTTACGGGCGGCTCTAGGGGCATTGGCAGGGGCATATGTCTGGCTCTGGCGCGGAGTGGGGTAAACGTGGCGGTGAACTATGGCAGTTCAGCAACGGCTGCCGAAGAGGTAGTGGAGGCAATTAACGCCCTGGGCAGGGAGGGGTTAGCCATCGGCGCTGATGTCAGCTTCCCCGATCGGGTGGAGGAGATGGTCAAAACGGTGATGGAGCGGTGGGGCAGGATTGACATTTTGGTCAATAATGCTGGGATTACCCGCGATCGGTTGTTGTTGCGGATGAAGGTGGAGGACTGGGAGCAGGTGATCAATTTGAACTTGACGGGGGTATTTCTCTGCACCAGCGCGGTCAGTAAAATTATGCTCAAACAAAAGGCGGGCAGAATTATCAACATCAGTTCTATTGCCGGTATCATGGGCAATGCCGGACAGGCAAACTACAGCGCCGCCAAAGCAGGGGTGATTGGCTTCACCCGATCGGTAGCGCGGGAACTGGCAAGCAGGGGAATTACAGTCAACGCCGTGGCACCAGGTTTCATTGACACTGACATGACAGCGGCGCTGGGGGAAGAGGTAGTCAAAGGTGTATTGCAGTCCATACCCCTGGGGCGTTTTGGTACAGTGGCAGAAGTCGCGGGCTTGGTGGAATTTCTGGCACTCTCGGAGGCGGCTAACTACATTACGGGACAAGTATTAAATATTGATGGCGGTCTGGTGATGTCCTAGCCAATTGTCTAAGTTTTCTTGCTGCTCTGGGGTGCAATCCCTCAGGGCAACAATGTTATACCGATCGGGGAGGGGAGTCGCCAAAACTACTGGATAGGTGCGTAACTGATCCCGCTGAAATACGGTCACTTTGATTTCCTGCCCTGGGTCATAGTCCCGTAACCGATCGGGCAAATTCTCTACCCTAAAGCCATCGATCGCTACTAACTCGTCCCCTGGGTTAATGCCAGCCATCTGGGCGGGACTTTTTGCTTCCACAAATTGCACGATCGACCTACCATTACTGCCTTGACGGTCATCCCCAAACTGGGCACCTGGGCACTAGAATCACTCGCTACCAAATGCAAACCAAAGGGATGGAGACAATAGTTAAAATCCAGCTCCGCCACTGTATGCAAAACCAGGTCGAGCCACCGCACTAAGTTTTTACTAGATAGACGTTCTACTAGGGCAAAGATGTCAGCTTCGGTGTAACCCCGATCGCGGCATTCCGCCCAGGCAAGGCGGAGCAATTGATCCAAACTACTTTGATACTGACTGCGCAGTTGTAAATCTAAGAGCATTGCCACCAAATCCCCCTTCAGATAGTAAGAAATTTGGCTGTTTTGGCTATTGGCATCGGGGCGATAAAGTTTAATCCAAGCATCAAAACTGGCATCAGCAAGGGTCTGTTCCCACCTGCCGGGGGTATGAAAATAACGGGTAATGTTATCACCAAGAATTTTTAAGAAATGTTTGGCATCGTAAATCCCCGATCGCAGGGGAATCAACTGGTCGTAGTAGCTGGTAATACCTTCAGCAAACCATAACAGAGTCGTATAATTTTCTCGATTGTAGTCAATCTCCCGAAATTCCTTGGGCAGAAGGCGTTTCACATTCCAAGTGTGAAAAAATTCATGGGCAACTAAATTCATAAAGCGGAAATAGCCCTCCCGCCTAAACCCCAGGGGATTGTAGTTGAGGGAACAACAATTTTGATGCTCTAAACCGCCATTGCCCGTGGTCGAGAGGTGCAACAAAAACAAATACCGATCGTAGGGAATATCCCCCCAAAACTGACAGGTAGTTTCAACAATCTTGATCGTATCTGCCACAATGCGATCGATTTCATAATTTCCTTCTCCCCACACCACAAAACTATGGGGTCTACCGGCAGCCATAAAATCTACCCTAGTGTGGATGCCCATTTCAATGGGGGAATCCACCAAAGTATGATAGTTAGGCACTAAATAACAATGCTCCTGTTCTGGGACTAGCGCCGTTGCCACCCGCCAATCGCTGTGGGGCAAAATGATTTTCAGTGCCGTCGCTTCCCCCTCATAGCCAGGGATAGTCATAAAAGTAGCTGCCCCGTTACAATAACCGTGAGTTAAATCGACATGATTCGTCCTGACGGTGAGGTCATTGGCAAACACTAAATAATTGACAATTACGACCGGCGCCGCCTTAACCCGCCACTGATTTTTACTGACTTTTTGCCAAGGCAGAATGACACCCTGCCCATCCATTGCCCGAAAACCTTGCACCAAGCGGCTAAACTCCCTGACCAGGTAGGAGCCTGGAGTCCAGACGGGCATGTAGAGACTAACTTCTGCCTGCTCCCAGTCATAAATTCTGATTTCAACAGCAAAATAGCGCTCTTCGGGCACAACACTGAGGGTGTAATTAAACTTCATAGGGCAGATAAGTGGAGTCTAAGTCTTAAAGTCTAGCACTATCTGACCATCCCCTGGGGCGCAGAAAAATTTTTCACTCAATGTAAAAAAAGCCAACTTCTACTGTAAGATAAAAGTTAGTCTAAACCACTTTACCCTCTCCTCACATACACTCCAGGCGAGGGTTTTTTACTGAATCTATTCCACGCTGAGAGATTAGCACAGGTTTCAATTTTTGCATAGGGTCTAGAGCAAGAAAATTTTTGTCAGGTTCCAGATAGATTTGACAAGATTTGTTCCATGAATTGGTTGATTTTTTGGAACCGATCGGGTTGTTCTTGCATCTGCTGGGGGGTCTGGATATATCTACCAGGAACTAGCTCATGACTGCAGTGGGCAATAATTGCCTCTACGCTCTCTGGTGTAGATTCGAGATGGAACTGCAACCCTAGCACCTTCCGGTTGTAAACAAAGGCTTGATTGGGGCAAGCCTCACTAGAGGCAAGGCGGGTAGCGCCAGGGGGGTTATCAAAGGTATCGCCGTGCCAATGAAAAACAGTCATAGTGGGGGGTAAGGACTGGAACAGGTCGCTGTTGATCAACTCGATCGGGAACCAGCCAATTTCCTTATGTTCTCCTTGATAGACCTTTGCGCCCAAGACATCAGCGATTAACTGCGCTCCCAGACAAACGCCAAGTACTATTTTGTTAGCTGTTATTGCTTGTTGGATCAGTCTTTTTTCTTCTTTCAACCAGGGATATTTATCTTCTTCATCGATGTTCATTGGTCCTCCCAGGATGATCAACCAATCAAAGTCTTTTAGCTCAGGTAGAGGATCGTTTTGATAAAACTTTGTGTTAGATAGAGAATGATTGTGGTTTGTTATCCAGGTTTGAATGCTAGCTAGTCCTTCAAAGGGGACATGTTGGAGATAATGAATGTGCATTTCCTGTATAGCGTGAAGATCATGGCAGGCATGTTATCACAATTAAGATTTTATATCTATCACTGTTATCTATTTCTCTGCTTGTTGAGATAAAACAGGACTTACGTTGCTTTTTCTGAAACCCTCTTCCAAAAAGGGAGAGGGAACTTCCCTTCTCCCCGCTGTGGGAGAAGGGATGTGTCAAGTCCCCCGATCGAATCTGGTGTGAAAACTGCCGTATTTGATCCAATATTGTTTGAGACTATGCCCGGGGGTGTGCAGACTCGATCGGACGCGGTAGAGAATGACTTGCCGGTGGTCGCCCATCCAGATTTTATCGATCGGCTCCACACTAATCACTGTCCCTCCCAAAACTTTAATGCACTCCGAAAAACGATCGATCGTGCTGTAGTCAACTGTCTCAAAGACAAAAAAGTTGCCTTGGCAAATTAGATGACGGCTACGAATCCAATTCTGTAACTTCTTCTGGGCGATCGGGGGCAGCATAATTGTCTCAGGGGCTTGGCAAGGCATAACTTTCCTGCTTGACAAATTTTAGTGCCCCATGTTCGGAGCCCCAGACCTGGCGCAATGTTTCTACATCCATGCCCCGATCCCAACTGGTAAAGGTAGTCTCCGTTAATTCCACTTCACTGATCAAATAGGTGGTCTTACCATTTTTTTCGATCAGGCATTGATTCCCTTCCACAGCCCCTAAAAAACGATCGTGATGCCAAGTAAAAATCATGGAGCAGTGCCACCGCCGCTCTATATCTTGGGGCGTAATCGTCCTTAAAATGCTGAGTTCCCTGGCTGCCCCCGCAAACCGGATACTATCTTTGAGGGCAAAGTTTTCCACATAGACGTGATCGCCCCGATCGATAAAACGATGTACCCCCTGGCGGTAAGGAGTCCAGAGGTCGTGGTCGTACACCTGTTCCGAATAGAAACCCATATCCCCAAAAAATGACCAGGGTAAAGGGCGAAAAAAGACGCGAATATGGGCAAAATCCCGCGGATAATCCTGGGACTGACGTTTATTGCTAAAATCTCCCGCAATCCATTGGGCTAATTTTTCTCTCATGGCTCCTAATTTTGCCGAATTTCTGATGAAAAGGAAGCAGTTACGACCCCACTGCCGCCGCTGGTCTTAATTAGAGAAACCCGACAGCGCACGTTGTCATTGATAAACCAGATTTTTTCCTCCGCGGCAGCCCGATCGTAGGTGGTTGTCAACACAAAGGTATTATCTTCCGTGAAGTAATATTCCCCCACGGCGGGAATGGTTTCAGCGTAGCCCTGATCCCGCAGGAGCTTGCCCTGATACTGCCCCGTCGGAATTGGCACTAAGATCGTCTGCCCTTGGGAAATTTCCCCATCCCAGTCTGATTCTCCATTCCAAGTCATCTGAAAAGGCGATACCACCCGATCGGGGTTGCAGTCATAGATTTTACACAGGTCAATGACCCGCTCGTCTGTGGGACTGATGTTGCTGACCACGATCGTGGAAGTTACCGCCTCAAAATGGGCAAAAGCCAGATGGTGGACACTGCGCTGGGAACGCCAGCCCCCGATCGTGCGGTCAACGAAATCCCCTATGTCCCATCTGGCTACCATAACCTAAGCGGCTTCCCTAATGGAGATAATCTTGCCCCCAGACTTCTGGATATTTTGCAGAGTCCGAGAAAGCTGACTGTAGCCGACCTCGGTGGTGATGATGCCCCTACTAATGCGGGGATTAGCCCCCGATTTCGTCGCCGTGATTCTAAAACGCTTGCCGTTGCTGCTGTAGGAGCCAGAACCCTGCAAAGGCGGGACAATCTTAGTGGGCAAATTACTGCCCAAATCAGAGATGAGCTTTGCCCCCCTGCCCACGGTATCAGCCGCAAAGCCCCGCACCAAGGCAAAGGTACGATTAAAGCTGACATTTTTGGCTCCTACTTGGCTGCGATTTCCCACCACGTAGGGGACAGTATGCTCGCCAAAATTTGCCTGGTACTCGGCACTGTCAATATAAGAATTGATTTCCGCCTCGTAACCCAACTGGTTGTAGCGCAACACATGGTCAGAAATTTCCCGCTGATCCTGAGGGGCACGACCCAGAAAATGCTTAAAATTTAGCTCAATAAATCGATAGGGGTTAGAAGTTTCAAAAAACAACTGACGATAGAGGTCAGACAAACCTACCGCCCGCACAAAGCCCCGCACTGTGATGTCTCCATTGCGCAGCATAGACTCAGCGCTGGTAAGACGCTGACTTTCTAAGACATGGGCATTGCTCAAAACTTGGCGGTAAACTGCGCGGATCACAATTTGTAAATCCTCTTCCGTGGCATTTTTGTAGAGTGCAATAGGCTCTGATTCAATCCAAAGGGTCATAGTTAAACTCCCAGATAAAAATCTACTAAATAATTTCTCTAATGCTGACGATCCTGCCCCCCGATCGTTGAATGCGCTGGATTTGGGGAGTCATCTTAGAAGCCGAAACCAGGTACTCGGTGGTGCTGACGCGGCGGCGGCTATCGAACTTAAAGCCCGTTGCTACAATTTTGAACCGCTTCTCGGTGCCAGAGCCAATTACCGTAGCCTTTGCGGGCTTGATCTTGTTGGCACTGTTGGTAGCAATGTTGTAAACCAACTGGGAAGCAGTCACTGCGCTATCAATTTGGGCAGCACCCCGATCGAGGGCAAACATGCGGTTGTAGCCTACCTGCTTGTAATTCGCCTCTGTAGAAGTACCCCGATCGAAGGGGACAGTGTTTTCGCCGAAGGCATTTTGATATTCTTCACTGTCGATGTAAGAGTCAATTTCCGCATCGTAACCTTCCGCCACACAGCGCACGATATGCTCCGAAACTTCCCGCTGATCCTGGGGGGCACGACCCAATAGATGCCGGAAGTTCAGCTCCACAAAGCGGTAAGGGGCACAACTTTCAAAGTAGCGGCTCTTGTAAAAATCAGACTTTGCCACCAAGCGCACAAATTCCTTCACCGAAATCGATCGGTTGCACAACTGGGACTCCGCCGTCAATAAACGCTCACTTTCCATAATGTGGGGATTGCCCAAAACATGTTTGTAAACACCACGAATAATCGTCTGTAAATCCTCGATCGTGCTATTAGGAAGCAACTCCAACCGCGTTAATAAAGTAGCCATAAAAAATCCTCTTAATAAAAAATAATTCATAAAAAATTAAAAAGGGGGACTTTCCCCCCACCACCTACACAGGGGTAATACTGGCAATAACGCCGCCCTGTTGATGAATGCGTTGATACTCCTGGGAGAGTTTTTCGTAGGGCACTAAAAAGACCTGATTGCTCCGCCGGAACTTAGAGATATTGTTCACCACCTTAGCGCGGTAGCCCGTCACTTCAATGCGATAGACCTTACCGCCAGAGCTAGCATCGACACCATGACGGGAACGAGCCGCCAAAGCAGGAGTACGGAAGGTCAAGCCTGGTACGACTACAGCGGTAGGGGTTTGTTGAATCACTAAAGAATTGAGCTTGGGACTCTTGCCTGCCAAGTCTCCTTTGAGGCTACTGCTAGAAGCACCCCGCACCAACTGGAAGAAGTGGGTAAACTGCACCATGGTCTGACAGGCTTCCGACTTGTAACCCCGCAGATAGGGCACCACATATTCCCCAAAAACGGTTTGGTATTCGTCGCTGTCAATATAGGTGTCAATGTCTGCCTCAAAACCCTGGTTATCTAACACATCACTGTGCATCCGCATCTCTTCTAGGTCGCGGGGAGCACGCCCCAAAAGATGACGGAAGTTTAACTCGATCGCGCGGTAACGGGGCACGTTAGTAAAGAAACGGGAGCGATAGAGGTCAGACTTAGCTACCGCCCGCACAAATTCCCGCACGCTCAGTTCATTGCGCTTAAATTGGGATTCCGGTACGGCTAGGCGCTCACTTTCCATGACGTAGGCATTGCCCAACACCTGACGATAGATAGCGCGAATCATGGTTTCGGCTTCTTCCCCCGATCGTCCAGGCACCCACTCCAGCGGCGGGGTTTCGTCAAAAAGGCTTACTCCCAAACGGGAAGCTGGTCCAAAAGGCATTTTTATCTCCTTAGGGTGTATCAAAGTTTTTTTGAAAAAACAATAGAACGTAAGACCATCGCTGGTTTATACGCTTTGTTATGATCAATATTCATATAGTTAGGTGCCCCCGATCGTTAAGATTTGCAAACTTTGTCGGTAATCCGCCACAGCCGATCGTTAAGATTTGCAAAGTTGGACATCAGCCCTAGTTTCTACCTATTCATTAAATTATCCACCTATTCAAGGAAAACGCTCTAAATTATCATCTAATTTACTGATATTCCTGCTATTGATTAAATCCTAATGTGAAATTCCTCTGCTGTTTTGGGAAAGGTCTGGGTGAAATTTCCAGTTTTAATTGCGCGGTCATTTGTTTATTTTTAGGCAAACCTTAACTTTTTACCCCTTGATCTTATTTCTTTAATCTAACATACTAAAAGGAATCATTCATTAAGCCAATGAAACTTCCTGCAATCAAGACAGCTAAGGGTTATCCCCTCCGCGGTGTTCTCGTTTTAGCGTTTGTTACCCAGACTATTTTAATTTCCGGTCTTGTCATGATCGGTTCTTGGTGGCGTGAACGCCAGGCAATTATACAAGTTTCCCAACAATTACGATCGGAATCGACAAAATCGGTCACGACCTTTTTAGAAAAATACTTAGAAGGACCCTACCTAGTTAACTCAATAAATACCAAAGCATGGGAGTTGGGCATACTTGATCTAAAGGATGAAAATTTTGAACGTGTAGGTAAATTCTTTTGGGAGCAAATGCAAATTTATGATGTTAGTTTCATTAACTTTGGTGCTTCCAATGCTTCCTATATTGGGTTAGAAAGGTTTGATGATGGCACTCTGCAAATATGGGAGGTTTCATCAAAGAAATATGGCAATATTGACAACTACTTCTATAAAGTGGATGAGCGCGGCAATCGCACTACCGTGATTAGGGAAAAATTCGATTCTCGATTATTTATAGACACTGAAGCCTGGTATAAAGATGCCGTAAAAGCTGGTAAACCCCTATGGACTTCTATCTATAGCTGGCTCGATCGGGCGGTTATTTCTATTTCTGCTAGTCACCCTTTATATGATAAACAGGGAAAGTTAGTTGGAGTATTTGGCACGGATTTAATTCTGACGCAAATTGGTAAATCCCTGCAAAGTGCCCGCCTTAGTCCTAATACGGAGATTATTTTAATTGAGAAGGATGGGATGCTAGTAGGTACATCTAATTTATCTCCCGTGAGTGTAGTAGAAAATAAGTTTGCTAAGAGGTTACATATTACGGAAAGTTCTGATCCTTTAGTAGGATCTTTAGGGAAATATTTAGCTAATTATAGTTCTATCTCTGAGCTTACCGATCGGGGCGATTTATCTTTTGTCCATAATAATAAGCGCTATGAACTAAAAATTACTGCCTATGTAGATCAACACTATCCCGGGCTAGAGTGGTTCATTTTAGTAATGACACCAGAGTCGGATTTAATGACCTTAGTGAAACAAAATGACTACGGGAATATAATCTGGATTTGGATTTCTTTGGGCAGTACTCTAACCTTAGCTTTATTTACATCCCAGTTTTTTATTAAGCCAATTAAGCAGTTAAGTTTAGCCTTTGAGTCTTTAGCTAGAGGCAACTTAAAGGAAAGATTAGCTATTACTGGTATTGAGGAGTTTACCCATTTGTCTGATTCTTTTAATGCCATGGCAGACCATTTAACTAATTTAATTTATGAGCTAGAGGCATCCAAGGCAAACTTAGATCAAAAAATTCAAGCCAGTACCAAAGAATTAAAACTCTCAGAAGAAAAATTCGCTGCCGCTTTTATCGCTAGTCCTAACCCGATCGCTATTATTAAATTACCTGAAACCACTTTTATCGAAGTAAATGAAGCCTTCTGTAAGCTATCAGGCTATAAGAGTGAGGATGTCATAGGTCGCAAAGTGGCAAAATTAGGAATCTTCACCTCAGAAACTTTCCGCGGTATTTCTAAGGAGTTATTGGAGTACGGTAGGGTAAGAAATTTTGAATTTGATTACTGGAATCGCCAGGGAGAAAAACGTACAGCTGTAGTGGCGATCGAGATGACTGACTTTGGCAGTGATGTTTATTTAGTCGCGATCGTAAATGACATTACAGAACAGAAGCGCTTTCAGTTAGAACAAGAACGATCGCGTGCCGCCTTAGAACAAAGGGATATTGTCCTCTATCGGCAAAACTATTACCTCAAGAATCTCAATAGTGATCCCCGGACTATGAGTGGAGATTTGAGTACTGCTTTTAGCATTTTTACGGAAACATTAACTATGGCGTTAAATGTCGATCGGGCGGGAATTTGGCTACTTAATGAAGGGGAGGGTCAATTAGTTTGTCAAGACTTTTATGCCCAGGATGACGTGAGACATTATAACGGAAGATCGGTAAATTTAGACTTAATTAAACGTTACTGGAAGTATATCGATCGGGATAGTTTCTTAAGTTCTGAAGATATTCATTGGGATGAGAAATTTAGCGAAGTTGTGGGGACACCGATTAAAGACGAACAAGTAATTGCCAGCTTTGATACTAAAATCCATCTCGGCGTAAAAACGATCGGGGTTTTAACAGTAGAAAGTCTCACACCCCACATCTGGCTACCAGAGGAACAGAGTTTTATCCGATCGGTGTCAGACCTAATTACTCTGTCTATACAAGCGGCAGAAAGAGTGAAAACGACAGAAGAATTGGCAAAGGCAAAGGATAGCGCCGATCGGGCAAACAGAGCCAAGAGTGAGTTTTTAGCCAACATGAGCCACGAGTTACGCACACCCCTCAATGGTATTTTAGGCTATGCCCAGATATTACAACGTCAGGACTTGCCCAGTAATGTACAAAAAGGAATCCAGACCATCTTTAATTCTGGTAATCATCTTTTAACCCTAATTAACGACATTCTGGATCTGTCTAAAATCGAAGCGCGGAAGATGGAGCTACATCCTCATCCCGTTCATCTACAGTCATTTTTACGGGGTGTTATAGAAATTAGCACAGTCAGAGCAGAACAGAAAGGAATTGAATTTATTCATTCTTTTAGTCCAGACCTGCCAGAGGGTATAGTGACAGATGAAAAACGATTGCGTCAGGTGCTCTTAAATCTTTTAGGTAATGCTATTAAATTTACCGATCGGGGTTATGTTAGTCTCGATGTTAAGTGTGAAGGAGGAACAGGAACAGAAAAAGCCCTTACTTTTAGCATTGCAGATACAGGTATTGGCATGACACCAGAGCAAAAAGGATTACTGTTTCAAGCATTTCAACAGGTAGGAGATGAACAACGTAAAGCAGAAGGGACAGGTCTTGGTCTTTCTATTTCCCAACGATTAGTGCAGATGATGGGGGGAGAAATCTCCGTAGAAAGCATATATGGCGAAGGTAGTCGTTTTTGGTTTACGGTCTCTTTCCCGATCGAAGAAAATGTTGTAACTCAGCAATATGAAGAGCATCATAGGATTGCAGGCTACAAAGGGGAAAGACGCAAGATATTAGTTGTAGACGATCGGGATGACAATCGAGACGTCATTTACGGTCTACTTGTACCTTTAGGCTTTCAGTTAATCACTGCTCAAGATGGTGTAGAAGGGATAAAGGTAGCAGAGGCAGAAAGACCAGATTTGATCATTACAGACTTAGTAATGCCCAATATGGATGGCTTTGAGATGGTACGTCGCCTGCGTCATAATCCTTCCTTCTGTCAGACTAAAATCATTGCTTCTTCTGCCAGTGTTTTTCAATCCGATCAAGACCGCTGTATGCAGATAGGTTGTGATGGCTTTGTGGCAAAACCTGTACAAGCAGAGGATTTGTTTAAGACGATCAAAAAAGTCTTGAACTTAGAATGGATTGAAGCACAAATGGAAGATGCCAGTGCCAAGGAAACTGTAACAAAACCGATCGTCTTTCCTGCATCTAATATAGTGCAAGAATTAAAAGAACTAACTCTCAAAGGCTCTTTGAAAAAGGTGATTAAACGGATCAAACAACTAGAAGAAGACGATCGTTATACTGAATTTGTCAATCAAGTCAAGTCATTGGCGGAATCCTTCCAAGACCAAAATTTATTAACATTTTTAGAAAATCCTCCTGCGTCCAACTGATGTAAGCAGGGCAGGCATAGGAGCAACTTAGAGTTACAATTAAAAAGCTCATTTACACCAAAACCTATGTTCCTGTGGCTCAGAAGATGTTTATTACTGCTCTGTTTAGTGTTGGTTGTGGGTTGCACGATCGGTAATGCTAAAGACGTTCCACCAGGGGAAAGTACTGCTGTGGTGAGCAATCGTCCTAATACCGAGGCAAAGAAAAATTTGAATTTACCTCAATTGCAAGGCACCGCAACAGTGGAATTGAAGTTGAGCTATGGTCCTGTGATCCTAGAAATTGATGGCAATAGTGCCCCCATCACCGCGGGCAACTTCGTTGACCTAGTCAGTAAGGGCTTCTACAACGGTCTCACCTTCCATCGGGTCGTTAAGGAACCCTCTCCCTTTGTGGCTCAGGGGGGCGATCCCCAGGGCACGGGCACGGGTAACTACATTGATGCCAAAACTAACCAAATTCGTTACATTCCCTTAGAGATTTTGGCAGAGGGAGACAGCAAACCCACTTACAGCAAGGTTCTTCCCCCTGGACAAAAGCCTAAATTGAAGCATGCCCGCGGCGCTGTTGCCATGGCACGCACTCCTTCCCCTGATTCCGCTTCCTGCCAATTCTACATCGCCCTTGCCGACATCAACTTCCTCGATGGACAGTATGCGGTGTTTGGCTATGTCAAGTCGGGGATGGAATTTGTCGATCAAATTAAAATGGGCGACAAGATCGAGTCTGCCAAGGTGATTCAGGGGGCAGAGAACCTCAAACTACCTGCCTGACCTAATGGCTTGGGTGACGGGGTTTAGTTGCCTTACTGCCCTCGGCAATACCCAGGCTACTTGGCACAGGCTCCTGCGGGGGGAGACGGGTATCCGATCGGGGGTCGCTCCTGTGGAGGATTACCCCAGTCTGGAAGCTCTCCTCCTGGCGGCGGTCAAGGAAGCGATCGGGACAAAAGTTCTGCCCCAAAACTGTCCCGTTGTCGTCGGCTCTAGTCGTCATTATCAATCTGACTTAGAAGCGGGGAGGTGGGTTCTGCCGGCTCGTCTTTCCGCTGTCGTGGCGCAGTTTTTACAGACCCAAGGCACAACGATCGGTCTTTCCTGCGCCTGTGCTACGGGGAACTGGGCGATCATCCGCGCCCTGGAATTGTTGCAAGAATGTAACACAGTGGTAATTGCCTGCGCCGATCGGGCTGTTACGCCCCTGAGTTTAGCGGGCTTTAGGCAGATGGGTGCTCTAGGAACCGAGTGTCATCCCTTTAGCCAGGAGCGCTCCGGTATGATTTTAGGGGAAGGAGCGGCAGCTATGGTATTAGAAATTGAGGGCAAGGGGTGCCGCGTATTGGGCTGGGGCTGCAGCAACGATGCCAGTCATATCACCACGCCCCAGCGATCGGGGGAAGCGATCAAGGAGGCAATCCGTCAATGTTTACGGAGGAGCCAGATCAGCCCGGAACAGGTGGACATTATTTGCGCCCACGGCACTGCTACCCGCCACAACGACCAGATGGAAGCAGAAATTATCGCCGAAGTGTTTCCCCATCAGCCCTGGGTCTGTGCCAGCAAAGGCGCTACCGGTCACACCCTGGGGGCATCGGCGCTGATTGAAGCCGTCCTGTGCGTTTTAATGCTACAAAATCAGGTCGTTTTCCCTGTTGTTGGTCTGGCAACACCGGCATTTAATTTACGCCTGCCCCGCCGATCGGAGTTAGTAGAAGCCAAAATAGCCCTCAACTTAAGTTTTGGTTTTGGTGGGCAAAACACGGCAGTCTGTTTGGGAAAAACCGGCTAACATCAAGACTTACGTTGCTTTTTCGGAAACCCTCACCCTCTACTAGAAAAAATTGATCTACTTCCCTTCTCCCTTCCCCTGAGCTTGTCGGAGGGGCATTTTTCCTCAGCGTAAGTCCTGTAACATAATAAGGACTGTTTTTGTAAGATAGAAGAATCACGGAGATATAACCATGACTTTCTTTAATTCCGAAATTGTGCAGGATGAAGCCCGCCGCCTGTGGCAAGACTATCAATCTCTGATTAACCTGGGAAGTAACTACGGTAAATTCGATCGGGAAGGGAAAAAACTTTACATCGCCCAGATGGAAGCAATGACCGATCGGTTTCACATCTTTTTGAAGCGGTTTGAACTATCCGATGACTTTATGGCAAAAATGACCATGAAACAGATGCAGATGCAATTGTCCCAAATCGGCATGACTCCACAGCAGATGTTTGATCAAATTAACCACACCCTCGCCGCTATGAAACAAGAACTAGAAAAATGAAAGAACTGCTCTTTGCTACTTCTCTATTTCCCTATTTGTTCTTTTTGTGGTTTATTACTCGCTCCCAAAGGTTACCCAAGCTAGCTTTGGCAGGATTCTATGGCACTCTCGTTTTTGTAGCAGTTACCATACCCGCAGGAATTTATGCTGCCAACCATTATCACACGGGTTTAGCCAATGTAGATTGGTTGCACGGCGGGGCGGAGTTTTTTCTGACAGCCAGCAATATCATTTTGGTTATGGGTTTATCTTCCCTGTCTAAATTAACTTCTGAGCCTAAAGAACAATAACAACATCGGCAATTCTGTCAACATTCCTCTGCAAATACCCCCATGCGACGGAACTTTTGATAACGCAATTGCAACCGATCGGCGGGGGAAAGCTGTTGTAAACGATTCAAGTTTTTGAGCAAGCATTGCTTTAGGGCAGAGGCGGCAAGCAAAGGCTGACGGTGGGCTGCCCCTGGCGGTTCGGGCAAAATTTCATCAATCACGCCCAGCTTTTTCAGGTCAGTTGCCGTAATCTTTAGGGCTTCCGCAGCCTTCGGCGCTTTAGAACTATCCCGCCACAAAATTGCCGCACAAGCCTCCGGCGTTGCCACCGTGTAGATCGAATACTCCAGCATAATTAGATGGTCGCCGATCCCTAGACCCAGAGCGCCCCCAGAGCCGCCCTCCCCAATTACCGTGCAGATGATGGGGACTTCCAAGTGAAACATCTCCCGCAAGTTCACCGCGATCGCTTCCCCCTGTCCCTCTTCCTCGGCAGAAACCCCAGGATAGGCGCCCGGAGTATCAATTAAAGTGATGATCGGCAAACGGAACCGATCGGCGTGTTCCATCAAGCGGAGGGCTTTGCGGTAGCCCCCAGGGGAAGCCATGCCAAAATTGCGTAACACATTGTCCTTAGTATCCCTGCCCTTTTGATGTCCCAAAATTAACACCGGTTGCCCCCCCAAGCGCCCAATTCCTCCTACCAGGGCGGGGTCATCCCGCAAACAGCGATCGCCGTGGAGCTCTACCCACTCCTCCGTCATAGATTGAATGTAGTCCAGAGTACTGGGGCGGCGGGGATGGCGGGCAATTTGCATCCGTTGGGAGGGAGAGAGGGTACTAAAAATTTCTTGGCGCAGATGGTCAGCCCTTTGTTCTAATTGGGATAACTGTTCCGCTACATCGACCTGATTTTCCCGCGCCAATTCGCGGATTTGGTCGATGCGCTGCTCTAGCTCCACCAAGGGTTTTTCAAAACTAAGGACGATCGTGCGCTCTGCCATGGATGTTGCTGTCTACTCTTTAACCATAACCATACCTATAATAAGGCGCGAATCGATTAAACTTATTACGTGTAGGCATAATAAAAATTTTGTGGCAATTGCTCAACAACTCGATCGGATTGTCCAGGGCGTAGCCCTGTGGAATGAATGGCGGTCTGAACATCCAGATACCCCTATTGATTTGAGTAATAGTAACCTGAGTGAACTAGATTTAGCAGGGGTGAACCTCTCCTTTGCCAAACTAAACGGGGTAGATTTTTGCGACAGCAATTTAGTTGCCGCCGACCTCCGCTGTACCAACTTGAGGGGAAGTAACCTCAGCGATGCCGATATGATGGGCGTCAATCTCAGCTACAGCAACCTCACGCGGGCGGTCATGGCGGGGGTAAACCTGAGCGGCGCCAAATTACAACGCGCCAACCTCAGCCGTGCCCTGTTAGTGGGGGCAGACTTGAGCCAAGCCGACCTCACCGAATCCGAAATGCTAAATACAAAACTCCGGCGTGCCAACCTCCAGGGCGCAAAACTAGGAGAAGCAGACCTCACCGAAGCCAACCTCTGCGAAGCTAATTTACAGAGTGCCGATTTACGGCATACTATTCTCAGTGAGGCAGACTTGAGTGACGCAAACTTAGAGAGGGCTCTGATATCGGAGCAGACTGTTTTGGGGGATGCTATCCTTTTAGGTGCTGTCATGCCCGATGGCAAAATCGTGGAATGAGGAGTTAAACACTGTGGCAGATCGCAATCAACTGGAAAAGTTAAAGCAGGGTGCTCAAGCCTGGAATAGTTGGCGCAAAGAAAATAAGGACGTAAAGATCGACCTCGAAGAAGCTGCCCTGAGTACTGCTCACTTGGAAGGGGTTAATTTATCGGGTGCGCTTCTCAGTAAGGCGGTGCTAATCGGTGCTAACCTTGCCCATAGTGACTTGAGTGGGGCAAACCTAGAAAAAGCAGACCTCCTTGGTGCTAACCTCGATCATGCTATGCTGATCGGCACTAACTTAGCGGGGGCTGACCTCAGTGATGCTAAGCTCAATAATGCCTTAATGATTGCAGCCAACCTCAAAGGAGCGGAAATTAGCGATGCTAGCTTTGAAAACGCTAACTTGTTCCGTGCCACTATGCCCGATGGCAGTACCCACCCTTAGTCTATGGCGGATAGTCAACTTTTAGCTCTAATCAAGAAGGGAGTGCCCCAGTGGAATGCCTGGAAAGCAATACAACCCAAGTCCCTCAAAATTGACCTGCGGGGGGCAGAGTTGCGGATGGCACTCCTCAAGGGGGTAGATTTTAGTGAAGTGGATTTGCGATCGGCGGACCTTTCCTATACTAATTTGACCCAAGCCTACCTAGACAGCGCCGATTTGGAGGGGGCATACCTCAGAGAAGCTAACTTACGATCGGCGGATCTACGCCGAACCAACTTGATGGAAGCAGATTTAAGGGGTGTTAATTTGCGGGAGGCGATTTTAGACAACACCACCAGAATTGAACCCAAATGGCGTTTAATCTGGGAAATTTTGAATCAGGGGGCTAGTGGCAGGGATTTAATGGGCATTGATTTGAGCTACGGCAATCTGAGTTTTGTGGATTTTTCCTACGGGCAGTTGACCTACGCCAATCTAAGTTACGCTAATTTTCGGGATGCAGATTTGCAGTATGCCATTTTGGTAGGGGCAGACCTGCGCTACTGTCAGTTTAGTGGGGCAAATTTGCGGGGCGCTCAGTTAGACGGGGCTGTGGTGGAAGGAACTATATTTAACGGTGCGATTCTGCCCGATGGTTCTCTCTACAGCTAAAAATTTGCTTTTAATTGGCGGTGGTCATAGTCATGCCTTGGTATTGCATTATTGGCGCTCTTTGCCTGGAGTAGACTTGACTTTAATCAGCGAAAATTCTACTACTCCTTATTCGGGCATGGTGCCTGGTTACATTGCCGGTTTCTACGATCGGGAGGAGTGTTTTATTGACTTAGAAGAACTATGCCACCGATCGGGGGCGCATTTTATTAAAGATAGGGTGACGGCTTTAGATTTAGATAGTCAAACCGTCAGAATTACCGATCGTTCTCTTAGTTTTGATCTGGTTTCTTTGGATATTGGTAGTAGTCCCCTTGTGCCCGACAGTGTTAGTAGTCCCTGGGTGATTCCTGTTAAACCGATCGGGCAGTTCCTGGCTCGTTGGGAGGAAATTAGACAAATCCATCGCCCTTTAACGATCGCTATTGTGGGGGGCGGAGCGGGGGGCGTAGAGTTAGCCTTTGCTATTGCATCTAAGTTGCAAAATTCTCAGATTCACTTAATTCATCAAGGTAAAAATTTACTACCTAGTCATAATGATTGGGTACAACAAAAGGCATTACAAAAGTTAGAAGCACGAGGTATCAAGGTGCATCTAAATAATGCGGTCGTCCAAGTTAAAGACCAGATTTTAAGCAGTCATACCGGTTTCCACTTGACCTGCGATTTTGTCCTTTGGGTCACCCAGGCTAGGGGTGCTTCCTGGCTGCGATCGAGTGGCTTGACCCTAGACGATCGGGACTTTATTTTGGTCAATAATTGCTTACGATCGGTGTCCCATCCTTTTGTGTTTGCCAGCGGCGATATTGCTAGTTTAGTCAATTGCCCTCTCCCCAAGGCGGGTGTATTTGCAGTGCGGCAAGGATTGCCCCTATATCGCAATTTACGGCGGAGCTTGCACAATCAGTCCCTTGTTCCTTTCCGTCCCCCTGTCAACTACCTGAGTTTAATCGGTACTGGAGACGGTAGAGCGATCGCTTCCTGGGGACGATGGGGGGGCAGAAGGGCGGTGGCTATGGCATGTCAAAAACTATATCGATCGGCGGTTTATGGCAAAATTAGGGAGGCACATACGCCAAGCAATTGCTTCTCCGTTTTAGAAGAGATCAGGACTTACGTTGCTTTTTCTGAAACCCTCTCCCTTTTTGGGAGAAGGGATTGAGAGATGAGTCAGTGTAAGTCCTAGAGCTGATAAAATCAGCTATAAACATGCCCTTAGTGCTGACAAAAACTTATGAGTATTTCCTTTGAGCAAGCGATCGAAGCTACCGCATCTTTACTCAACCGATCGGATTTATCTCCCCAGCAATTAGGGGAAGAAATCGCCAGCCTAATTAGCACAGAAAGCGGTGCGCGGGGATTTTTTGTAACTTTTTTAACAGGAGATTGGGAACTTGCCGATCGTCCTACACCCTACATACTGCAAGCCCTGCGGGATTTCCCCCACCCCGCCGCGGAATTGTTGGTCAAAAACCTTGCCATGTCTACAGCAATGGCAATTACCCACCGCCGCAATCAGCAACTAGACCTCGCCCAGAGCTCCGATCGGGTACAACAGCGTTCCCGTCTGCTGATCCAACAAGTGGGCAGTCCCGAACTACAAACGATCGTGGCGGACATGAGCCGGGGAAACTATGAATCCTTCTTCGACAAATGGGGCTATGACAGCGAACAGCGCCAGGCGATTGCTCAACAACTACAGGCTTGTCTGGAACAGCCAATCTAAAATCTGGCTGAATTGATGAATGTTGATAAAACTCAACTGATATAACACCATCAACAGGGGAGCCTCCTGGCGTAACTGCATCCGTTTTGCCACATCCAATTGCTCCCGATCGATAATGCGGGAATTGAGCAGATATTCTTCTAAAATCCCCTGGTTAGGGGGTAGAACAAAACTCATGGCACATTTCTAGTTCAAGGGCAGAAACATACATCATATTCCCTAGAAAAGCAACCGTTATTCAGCTGCAATTCCCCGTCTGTATCCATGGCGGTGAGGGTTCGGCGAGGCTCTTGGGAAACTTCTGCAAGGGGCAGTTCATCAACTTTTTCTACGGCGGGGCTAATAAATTCAAAGTGACTTGAGCCGTCCGGATGAATGATTATACTATAAATAACACTAGGTGAAACTGTTAATAATTCTTGTAGTTCGGCTTCCTTAGAAGTCAAGACTTGCTTAAAATCTCTTTCGCAGATTAAGCACTGTTCTTTAGCAGATGCAAAAGCGTTAATTATTTGTCTGAAGTATTCAAATAATGCTTCTATTTTACTGTCCCATAGATTTAGGTTGCTGAAGGAAGGGGACTTGTCTTTCATTTGCTGACCTCAATGTTGATTACGGTCTTCATGCTTTTTCCTCATAATTGCGAAATGCAAGAGCCTAATTTCTTACGGGTCATCTTCATGGTAAGATAGGGGGAAGGAGCGACTGTAACGCCTCTTCTGGTGGGTTTGATGGGTCTACCTAAACGATCGGGTAAAATGCGATAGTCAAATTGGCATAGTAAAGACAAAAGTACCATTTTCATTTCCATCATTGCAAAGGCTGCGCCGATACAACGTCTGCCACCGCCGCCAAAGGGGATGTATTCGTAGGGAGAAAACTGTCTTTCTAAAAAACGATCGGGGTTGAATCTCTTGGCTTCTTTGTAGATGTCTTCTCTTTGGTGTAAAAGATAGATGCAGGGTACTAGGGCTGTTCCGGCAGTAAAAGTATAGTCGCCTAAGGTAAAGTCATGGCGGGGAATGCGAGGCTCAGTTAAAATGGCAATGGGATAAAGACGCAGGCTTTCTTGACAGACGGCGTGTAAGTAGTTTAACTTCCCGATCGTTTCTGTATTGCCATCCCATTGTTTAATTTCGTTTAGTAGTCTTTGTTTGATGCTAGGATCGCGATCGATAAAATAAAGACACCAAGATAGAGCCGAAGCGGTTGTTTCATGTCCAGCTAACAATAAGGTGAGGAGTTGGTCTCTTATTTCTTTGTCTGTCATGGGATTTCCTTCTTCATCTCTGGCACTGAGCATTAAACTTAAAATGTCAGCACCTAATCCTTGTTTGCGTCTTTCGTCGATTTGAGCAAAAATAAGCCGATCGATTGCCGTTCTCCGTCGCACAAATTGCCCCCAGGCTGTCCAGTTTTGTTGCAACCAAGGTAAAAAAATAGCACTCGCGCGCCAAGGGGATGCCACTGCTTCGGTCATTTCCGTCAGCAGTTGTTCTAACTGGGTGTAACGCTCCCCTGTCTCTAGTCCAAATACTACGCGCAGAATAATGCCCAGGGAGATTTTTTGCATCACCGCTCGTACCCTGACTTTTGCTCCTTGGTATGCCCCCAGGACGGCATCGGCAATTTCTGCCACTTTTTCGCTGTAGGTGCGCAACCGATCGCCATGGAAGGGAGGCATGAGTAATTTCCGCTGTCTTTGGTGCGCCTCTCCGTCCAATAATAGCAGGGAATATTCCCCCACTATGGGCTTGAGGATGGTAGCGCCCATACCGGAATCAAACTGGCGCGGGTCTGCCCCTAATACTTGTTGCACATATTCAGGATGATTGACAAACACAAAAGGGACAAAGGATTGCCATCTTGCAGTAAATAAATCGCCATAATCTCGAAAATTACTCTCCATATAGCTGAGGGGATCAGCAATCCACTCTATAAGTTGCAGGGCGGGGGGGTGGGCACTACCAGGGGGAAGCAAGTTTGGCATTGGAGTTGGGCTATGGTTGACTAAGTTAATTTTATACAGGACTTACGTTGCTTTTTCTGGAACCCTCTCCCAAAAAGGGAGAGGGAATTTTTCCTTAGTGTAAGTCCTGTTTATAGTCATCACCAATGCTATCGAAACGATTGACTGTTTTCTATATCAAAAGTGCGAGACTCCTTACTATCTGCGTTACGATCGGGAGAAAATGAGGAAAGTTTGAGATGTCGAATTTTTGTGAAGGAATTTTATACTACAGCCCCCTAGAAGAAGAATTTAATACCTACGGCAAAAATGCTGCTGTTACCGGTAAGGCGATCGCTACGATCGATGCGACTAGCGCCTACCAAACTATGCTGGGTGCCGATGCTCTAAGATATTTGACCTTGCAAATGACGGCAACTAAGGCATCGGGGCACCCAGGGGGCTTTGCCAGTATTGCCGATACGATCGCGGCGTTGGTCATGCTGGGGCATAAAAATATCATCACTGAAGTGGGGCACCACGCCCCCGGCTTCTATAGCAATGTTTTCCTCGATCGCTCCTTAGAGGCAATGGGAATCACTACCGTCTTTGAACTCTGCCAGCGCTTCCGCGAAACCCACGGACTCCTGGGACATCTATCGGGACAAATTCCCGGGCTACTCAATCCGGCGGGTCCCCTGGGACAGGGACAACACTTTGCCATGGCGGGGGCGAAGCTCCACCCGGGGGTGCTATTCCCCGTCACGATCGGGGATGGGGGACTAGGAGAACCCTACGTTATGAGCAGTATGCAGCACTTCCATACCGCCTATCCCCAAGTGACTAACTTTTTGCCGATTTTAGTCTGGAATGGCTTTTCCCAAGAACACCACAGCATGGTGTCAACTAAATCTAATCACGAAATGATTACCTACTGGCAGGGCAATGGCTTTAAGGAAGTAATTTTGATCGATGCTAAGGATTTTGATGATGCCCAGCAACCAGGGGACTATGTAGATAGCACGCTGTTTTCGCTGAAAAAACGGCTCACCTTTACCCAAGCTCTTTTGGAAGCTACCGATCGGGCGGCGAAATCCGCTCTCCAGGGCAATCTCACTGTCTTGATTGTCAAGCAACTGAAGGGAGCAGGAGTCCACGATCGGGGGGCAAAATCCCACAACCTCTACGGGCACCACACCCTCGATAACCCCCAAATTATCGCCGCTTTGCAACAGGGTGCCCTTTCCCCCGAAGCATGGCAACTGGTACGCACTAACTGGACCCGATCAGCGGGAGGACCAGCAAGTGAAGTCGTGGTCACGGAACAGGAGCTGCCCCTCTCTCCCCTGCCCCAGTTGCCTCTCCAGGAATTTGCCCCGGGAGATAAGCAAGTCGCCACCACCGCGATGGGCACGATCGTGGGCTATGTAGGACAACAGGATAAAAACTTCGTTGTCACTAATGCGGATGGCAATGCCGCGTCGGGAATTAACAACATCAATCAAGCCCTCAAAATCATCCACCCCACCAGCGATGACACCTACTTTCAGCAACCCCAGGGACAGGTTTACGAACCCCTCAGCGAAGATGCCTGCGCCGGTTTAGCTGTTGCCCAGGCATTGTTTGGTGCCCGATCGTTGTGGTGCTCCTACGAATCCTTCGCCATCAACGGACTCCCCATCTGGCAGACCGTGACCCAAGCTATGGCAGAATTGCGGCGACCCACCCCCGCCACTATTTGCCTCTTTACCGCTGGTGCCCTGGAACAAGGCAGGAACGGCTGGACCCACCACGCCCGGAAATCGAAAACTACTTTGCGGCAATGATGCGCAACGGCAACGTCTTCCCCCTCTTCCCCATCGATGCCAATAGTATCCAAGTGTGCTACGAGTGGGCACTAAGCCAACAAAACAAAGGCATTACCATCACTGCCAGCAAAACCCCCCTTCCCATCCACAGCGATTTCGCCACCACCCGCCAAGCCTTAACTGACGGGGCTGTCCTGCTCAAACAGCACTCCGGCAATAAAACGATCGTTTTTGCTGTAGTAGGGGATATGGTGCTATTACCAGTCCTCCAAGCCGCGGAAACCCTGGCATCCCAAGGCATTGGCTCTAAAATAATCAGCGTTGTTAGCCCCCGCCGCCTCTACCGTCCCACCGATATTGCTACGGAAAATTGCGCCCAAGCAGATACCGACTTCCTCTCCGACAGTGACTTCGATCGGCTGTTTGGCGGTGATGCCCTCCTGGGGATTACCGGCGGCAGTAGCGCCATGCTCGAACCAGTCATACTCAGAAGCAAGCTCGATCGGGATGTGATCTGTTGGAAACGGGGCGAGACCTGTGCCAGTGCCGACCAAGTGATGGCATTGAACGGTCTATCTAGCGAGCGAATTGTGGGGCAAGCACAAAAAATCCTTGCTTAAACTTTGCTGGGTCTGCTATATTAGTTTACGTGAATTGGGGTGTCGCCAAGCGGTAAGGCATCTGGTTTTGGTCCAGACATTCCGAGGTTCGAATCCTTGCACCCCAGTAAACTAAACTAGCTTTATTTTTAGCAGACCAACGGAGGGGAGTGTCTACCTACGTCAACCTAATGGTAAATTGAACTGAGGTAGGCAAGTTCCCATGGGCAAGCAAAGCAAGATCAAGATTACTATCCCCCCTGTCAATATTGACCCGATCAAACTAGGCTTTGTGGTCTTTTTGGGGGTGTGGGGACTTAATGGTGCCCTGGACTACGAAAAGTTCTTCTTCTTGCACAACTTCAACCTCATTATTCATGAAGCGGGGCATGTTGTCTTTATGTTTTTGGGAGAGTTCGTTCATTTTTTGGGAGGGACTCTTTTACAGTTAATTGTACCGATCGTGGCAATTACCAGTTTTTATTTGCGGCAAGAATATTACAGTAGTTCTGTCTGTTTGTTTTGGCTATCGGTGAACTTCTTTGATGTTTCCCGCTACATGTCTGACGCTAGAAGTCAAGAACTACCTCTACTAGGAGGTGAAGCAGTAACCCATGATTGGTTCTATTTGTTTGGCACTATGGGATTGTTGAACTATGATAAAACGATCGGTGGATTTGTCTACTGTTTGGCCTGTTTAACTTGCTTAGGGGCAATTTTAGGGGGGTGTTATTTCTCACAGACTAAATTTAACCGCGATCGGATTTATCCCTAGGGTCTGATATTTTACAGGACTTACGTTGCTTTTTTTGAAACCCTAGCCCTCTCCCAAAAAGGGAGAGGGGACTTCCCCTGAGCTTGTCGAGGGGGAGAAGGGATTGAGGGGAATTTTATTTTAATCAAAATGAGATAAGCATTCCTAAGTGTTAACGTCAGTTCGGGATAAGAAAAGTCGATACTGCTTGAAATATTAAAACGCACTCAGGTTAAGTGTTAAGTCAAAGGTGCTATGTCTTTCAAGTGCAGGGTCATTTTTATCGTACCTACTCTGACAGAAAATTCCCCAGCGCCATTGGGAGTAGTTAAAACCTGACCGACTTTATCTAATAACAGAACCCGTACCCGATCGCCTACTTGAGGCACATACTCCTGGGGCGGGGGGGGGGCAGGGGGGATATGGCGTTTTTGCAGTTCTTCTACTCGTTTTTCGGCAAATTGCACTGCTTCGACGGATTGGTTGCTATTTTGTAACTTACGAATCACCCTAGCGATTTCTTTTTTAGCTTGAGCGATCGCTTGAGTGACTTCCTGTTCTTGTTTGAGACGGAGTTCTTGATATTGGGTGCGCAGATTGCCAGATTTGAGGATAATCTCTTTGTGGAGGCGCTCCGTATCCTGGAGGAGTTGGGTCACGATCGTGGTTTTGTGCTCCTGTTCGCGGCGTTGATGCTCTAGGGCACTGATGACGCGGTTAATCTCCTGACTGCCTATGCCGACCTGGGTCTGCGCCCGTTCTAAAATGGCATCGTCTAAGCCGAGGCGTTTGGCAATGATCAGGGCATTCGATCGCCCAGGTATGCCCCACAGCAGGCGATAGGTGGGGGCAAGGGATAGGTCGTCAAATTCCACGGAGGCATTTTCAAAGCGGGGATCACTATATTTGAGGGCTTTGAGTTCGCCAAAGTGGGTAGTGGCGATCGTGAGACGGGTGGTGCTGGCAAAGTGTTCGAGGAGGGCAATGGCAAGGGCGCTACCTTCGCTGGGGTCAGTACCGGCACCAATTTCATCCAATAAAACCAGGGATAGGGGGGTAATCTGGGACAAAATCTGGACGATGCGCTTGATATGCCCCGAAAAAGTAGATAGGTTTTGCTCTAAAGATTGTTCATCGCCAATATCGGCTAACACATGGTCAAACCAAGGAATTTGTACAGGTTCCCTGGCGGCAACAAACAGACCAGCCTTCGCCATCAGAGCCGCCAGACCAAAGGTTTTAAGGCTAGCGGTTTTGCCGCCGGTATTGGGCCCCGTAATTACTACGGTGCGGATTTGGGGATCGATTTTGATGTCTACGGGGACGACTCGGTGCCCCTGTTCCTGGCGCTCTTGCCATACTAAGAGGGGATGGCGCAATTCCATCAGCTGGATGGTTTGCTCCCGATCGATAAATTGGGGCGGGGATGCCTGGAGCCAATAACTATAGCGGGCGCGGGCTAGGGCTACATCGATCGTAGTGACAATTTCCAGTAGTTGCAGGAGGTCAGTAGCCACGATCGTCACCTTTTCGCTGAGGTTACGCAGAATTTGGGCGATTTCCCGTTCTTCCTGTGCTAGCAGTTGCCGCAGTTGGTTATTTTTAGGCACCAATGCCTCTGGTTCTACAAATAGGGTCATGCCACTACCAGAGCTATCGTGGACTACCCCAGGAATCTGGTCTTTGTGGGCAGCTTTGACGGACAGCACATAGCGATCGTTTCTTTGGGTGATGACTAATTCTTGCAGGGCGCTGGCTTTACGTTGCATCAAACTCTGTAAGCTCTGCCAAATTTGCTCCTTGAGGGCGCGGAGATTTTGCCGGATACTGCCTAGCTTAGGAGAAGCTCGTTCTAGGACTGTGCCACTTTCATCGATGCAATGGTAGATTGCCTGTTCTAGTTCCGGGTAGGTGCGCAGGTCAGTCACCATACTTTGCAAAATCGGAAAACCCTCCACACTTTCGATGCTGCGGCGCAGTTGGCGGGCACCGTTGAGGGTACTGGCAATTTCCACCAATTCTAGGGCAGATAGTACCCCCTGGCGCTCTGCCCGTTTGAGGGCATCGCTGACATCGGCAATGCCTTCTAAGGACAATCCTCCTGGCAAAATTTCATCCAAGCGATAGCATTCCTGGGTCTGTTGCAAGAGCAGTTCGCTCTCCCCGATCGTGGAGGGAATGGGAGTATCTAGGGCACGATTTCTGCCCAATTTTGTCACCGCAAAAGTGGAAAGATGTTTACACAACCGTTGCCATTCTAGTAGTTCTAGCGTTTCCATCCCGTCCGCGTTATCTATGGGCTAGTTAATTATAGAACTCAAGTCTTGGGGTTGACCAGGCTTGTCCCCTCCCAGATATAGCCATCGGGGTCGGCGAAAAAACACAGCCGCTGCCCCCAGGGCATGATGGTAGGAGGTTGCAATATAGTCACTTTCTGGGCTAACAAATGACTATAAAACCGATCGAGGTCTGCTATTGTCAAAGCAAAGATGACCGATCGGTCTTGGTCTGTTAAACAACGATGGAATAACTTTTCGTACCAACTTTCCTCATACAGACCGATCGTGATCTGTCCACTTTTACCTTCTACGCCTCCGTCTTCAATCTCTTTAGTAAAAGAGAACTGTAAAACATCCCGATAAAACCTATAAGAACGATAGACATCTTTAACGAACAAAGCAATATAATCGATTTCCATCTTAGAAGTTCCACGATCGTCTGAAAGCTAACCAACGTATTTGCCTCAACTTGTCCGTCGGTCTCCTTTGTTTGAGGACGAACTGCTGGGCAATCTCAGTGATTAAAGCCGGCACCTCAAACCGGTATTGGGCGATTTGCGGTAAACTTAGTCCTAGTTTCATCACCAAACCGATCGCTTCGATCACCTCTAGGGCACTCTCACTGAGCAGGTGCACCCCTAATATTTTGCCATCGCGCCTACAGATAACCTTACATAGTCCTTCGGGGAAGAGGGGATAACGACTGACCTTGATATTTTTGCCGAAACGACGACGAGCGCTAGTTTCTGTCATGCCGATGCTGGCAACCCCTGGATCGGTGTTGACCACGATCGGTCTTAGAGGTATTTGCCACCGGAAGTTAAAGCCCAGGAGTTGTTTTAACAAAAAAGGAATATCCGCCTCTTGCTGACATAAAAAGACGCGGGGATTGGTGGTCTGCCCCCGATCGTTGTGGACAATCATGCCCTGGTCTACCTTAACCCTGGCGGCAAAGAGGTGCAAAGATTCCAGATAGTCTTCCATTACTAAGGGTAAATACAAACTCTGACAAACGATCGATTGATCGCTACTCCACAGCCTGATCTTGCCGTCTTCTAACACATCTACCGCCGAGGGCGTAGTAGTGGTCAACACATCAATCCCATCGATCTCCAACTTTGCCTGCAACAACCGTCCAATTTCCCCATCCACCAGGGGCAAAAGCTCATTGGCAACGAACAAAGTGACCCGAGTACCCGCCCGACAAAGACTTTGGGCAATGGAACAACTGAGGGCATCCTCCCCAAAAATTGCAATACTGTCGGGAATGCGCTCAATCTTAAAAAAATCCTCGCTGGTAACGTAGGGCACCGCCGCTAAACCATGGATTTTAATGGGGGACTGCTGGGGCGGGATGCCCAATACCACCATCCTGGCCGCCAAAGTCCTGCCCTGACAACTAAAGGTCTGCTTGCCTACAAAATGCCCTTCCCCCAGTACCACATCCACCCCCAACAAAGAGAGGGACTCTAGCCAATTGCCCAACCGATCGGTCTGGGCGGTCGCCATCGTCATCAGGCGCGTAGAGGGGACAAAGGCAACCCTAGCATAGTTTTGCGCCGCTGCTTCCGCCAATAGATAGGAAGGAATGCCCCCGCCAATCACTAGGAGATCGTAGTCGATGTCGCCTGCGGTTCTTTCCGATGACATATTTACAATACTTTACAAAGGATTAAGAATGACTATAGCTAACAGGAAAAGATTATGACAGTAACGAACAAAATTGACCTAAAAAATATTAACGTTAATCCTACGGGTAAGGGTGTATTTGGCTTTAGCAACTTTGCCGAAACTTGGAATGGCAGAATGGCGATGATCGGCTTTGTCGCCGGCTTGACCTCAGAGGTGATCACGGGCAAGGGAATTTTAGCCCAGGTGGGTATCACTAACACGGCTGGCGGCTATTTGGTAGCTTTATTTCTCGGTGGTTTTACGGTAGCCGCGATCGTGGGTTACTATGCCGTCAAGTTATCTAATCCTGTGCAGATTCCCCAGGATGAGTCTTCTTCCATTGTCTAACGGGAATTAAAATAGAAACTTTTAATCTTTCTTGGCTTCTGCGTAGCGTCTTCTGAGAATACACAGGACTTACCCTGAGGCTAGGGTGAGGGAGTACACTTACCTTCTAATCTCTGACCTAGAAAGGGCTGACCCGTTTTAGGAGCTGTCGTAGTCGCAGTAAGTGAACCAAGTGTTTTAGCTCATCACTGATCGCCGCTTCTGAGTTAGTTAATTCTTCCCTCAATTGTTCTTGGAGGAGGGCATACTCAGCAGCGGTTAGTTTTTTGCCATCGATCGGCGATCGGGCTTGGGTATAAATTTCAGTTCTCAGCACTTCTTCTGGCACATCGGCGGGGGGCAGACAAGTAGCCAGAAGCGCACTAAAGACCCAGTCGATTGGGCACATCCCTACAGCCTCCGGGAATAGTTTTACGAGTTTCACTGCCGCCCCAGGCACAGAGATATTGGCGGTTTTCTTCGGAAAGACCTTTCGCTCCCGTCACATCCACACCATCTACTACAGCGCCGGTATAGGCACCGGTCTGGAAGTTGGGGTTAAAGTTGCGGTTACGAGGGGAGGCATGTTCCAGCAGTCCATGGAAAAACTTGACATTACTGAGGTCAGTGCCCCGCAGATTTGCCCCTATCAAGATAGTGCCTGTGAAGTCGGCACCGGCTAAATTAGTAAATTCAAAGTTAGTCCTGATCATGTTTGCCCCGGACAGGATGGCGCGGCGTAGGTCAGTACGGCTAAGGTCCTGTCCCGCTAACATTGTACTGAGGTTGATTACCCTTACCCCGTGCTCCAGGTCAATGACGTAGCCCCCGGAACCGTCCAGGATCGGTCTACCCAGTAGTCCATCCCGTTTGAGGGGGGTGAGCAGGTTGGCACTGGATAAGAATCTAATTACCTTTGCCCTACCGCCACTGTCTACACTCCCCATCAGGGCGGCGGTGCGGGCTTCGGCGATCACTCGCTCTAGGGGCCAGTCCTCCATCTGTCCTTCTTCGTCGATCACCAGGTCGGAAATGCCTTGGAAATAGGCATCGATCGTTTGTTGTTGGGTGATGATATTTTGTTGGCTAGTTAGTTTTTCCGTGATTTCGTTCTGGCGGCTGGCGACCCACACGGCGAGGATGGCAATGATTACTTGCCCTGCCGCCCCGATCGCCCCTGGCACTCCCCTTTCCCAGTCAAGCCCTCCTACCCATTCCCAAAACTTGTTGTCCAGTTTGGTGTAACTGCCCAACAAAAATAAAGCGGCGAAAGTAATGAGGGCGGCGAAGGTGACATCCCAATGGGTGCCCAGGGGAGAAGTGCGGAAAAAGCCAAACAGGAAGGGGAGGAGGATAGGTAGACTCAAAACTGTCACCCCGATCGTGCCCCAGAAAATCCAATCCGTCTGGTTGAACTGAATCCCTGTAGCTATCAGCCCCACTGCCCCTGTCGCTAAAATCAGGCTTAAGACTTTTAGTCTTACGATCGTCCTCATGCCCAGTCATCCTTCCTGTCTTGCTGAGTATTATAGACCCGTTCCCGCTGGTGCAGTGCCCTAGTATAGGCAAATAGGGACTCCTCCGTATGCCCCCACTTAGTGAGCAACTGGTGCAGGTCGGCTTGGATGTCCCTCGCCCCAGGAAAATCTTGGTAGCGGATCAACAGGCGGGCGAGGTCAGCTAAATTCCGATCGGTGGGAGTGCCCACCAATAGGTCATTGACTAACTGCCGATCGGGGAAATACTGGGGATGCTGTTGGTCATTCATCGGGGCTGGCGTTGCAGGACTACCATCTTAATACCCACATCGGGGTTACGGGCAATAAGGGACTGGTGGGTATCAGCAAGGAGGAGTTTTTTAAAGCCCAGGCTCACGGACTGCTCCAAGAGATTCGCCATCAACTGGTCTTGCTGGAAGGGACTCAATTGATACCAGTCATCGGTGACTAAAACCACCAATTTCCCTAGCCTAAAGTTGGCTTGTACACTCTGAATTAGCCCTTCCCCAAACAGTCGGGATACTTTTGCCACTTGGTTTTGAATATCTGTAACCAAAATCCGATCGGGAGGGATCACCGACTTCCCAGTAAGGGGGGGATTGACTGCCACTGTAGGTTTTTGGGCTACTGCGACTCGGTGCCCAGAGGGTTTGAAAAGAATGAATAAAATAAGGGCAATTAAAATAGTGTAGGTCGCCGATCGTTTCGCCACAATGGGTTTGAGTCCTGCCCCCGCCGCCGACTGAATCAAGCGATCGATAGACAGAAATGCTGTCACAATGCGGGCTTTGAGGGGGCTAGCCTGAAAATTTGCCAGGGGCTTAATTTGCATAGACCTTTGCCCCAACCAAGTATAGAACTGGTGTAATTTGGGATCGAGGAAATCGACTACAGTTTGAGAGAAACTTACCACCTTGGGCAATAGCTGGGTCTGGACAAATTGCCATGCCACACCCAGTTCCTGTTGCACCTGGGGGGGGAGGAGGGGTTCTGTTGCAGGGGGTAAGGCGGACAAATCAGCCTGCCATTTTTGTGTTACCGGCACAACCTTTTCTAGTAGATTTGCCGCCAATTTTTTAACTGGGGCTGAGGATTTGTTTTGTCCTGCTTCTGCCGTTTCTGTGGCAGACAATTGGTTGCGCCATTGCTCTAAAGTGGGGTTAATTTTAGTTAAAAACCCCAAAGCCCAACTCTGTAGTAACAACACCGACTGCCCCAGTTTTTCCTGTATTTTATTGTTCATAGTTACGCTATAATATCGAGTCACTGTCAGATTTTATCAAGGTTATTGACTGTTCTCTCTATTGCAAGTTGTGAAAGTTCTATGCTTGAGTATGCGATCACCCCGATCGGTTTTGTAGGCTAATGAAGATTCTTGTCCTCGCTTGGGAGTTCCCCCCCCGTATCATTGGCGGTATTGCTAGACATGTTGCCGGTTTATTTCCTGAAATTGTCCGCTTGGGACATGTCATCTACTTACTAACTGTGGCTGTAGAAAACTCCCTCCCCTACGAACAGGTAGATGGCATCCATGTCCATCGCCTAGAGGTACCAGACCAGAAGGATTTTTTTCAGTGGGTCCGCTCCATGAATCAGCAGATGGTAAAAATGGGGCAACAACTGAGCACAGAAGTAGAATTTAATCTAATCCATGCCCACGACTGGCTAGTAGCCGAAGGGAGCATTACCCTAGCTGATAAAACGCAGCTACCCCTAGTTGCCACAATCCATGCCACTGAATACGGCAGGCATAACGGTATTCATACCCCTAGTCAGCGCTATGTCAGCGACCAAGAAAGGCGTTTAGGGGAGGCGGCTCGCCGTGTGATTGTCTGCTCCCAATATATGCTCAAGGAGGTAGAACGAGCTTTGGGATGTCCCCCCGCCAAAGTGGATGTAATTTACAACGGCATTACTCCCCTCCCCGCCGTGCCGGACTTCGATCGGGTAACATGGCGGCTACAGTTTGCCCCCCCCGATACCAAGATCATCTACTACGTGGGTAGGCTGTCCCACGAAAAGGGGATTTTTGTTTTACTCAATGCCCTACCCCGCATCTTAGAAACCATGGAGGGAAAGGTGCGTTGTATCATTGTCGGCTCCGGTAGTGCCCAGGAAGTTTTACTCAAACAACAGGCATCCCATCTTGGCATTAAAGACAAGTTAATTTTTACGGGATTTATGCCCGATCAGGACTTACCCAAGTTGCAAGCGGTGGCGGATTGTGCCGTTTTCCCTAGCCTCTACGAACCCTTTGGCATTGTGGCGTTAGAAAGTTTTGCTGCTGGGGTACCTGTTGTTGTTTCCGATACGGGGGGGCTGCCAGAAGTAGTAGAAGATGGCGTAACGGGGATCGTGACCAGGGTAAATAATGCCCATGACCTCGCCGAGGGCATTTTACGGGTTCTGCAAGATGAGGAATTGGCTCGCACTCTTGTCATCCAAGCCCGGGCAGTATTAGAAACTAAATTTAACTGGGCTAAACTAGCCCAGCAAACGATCGAGACCTATCACAAATGCCTTTAACTGATTTTGTCGCGGTAGTTATACAAGTCATACCGATCGCTTCCATGATGACTATGCCAGAGTGGAAAACAAATAGAGTCTTGACAAGCTAGATTTCTACCGATCGGTTATTTAGAGCAAGGGAGAAACATTACAGCTTTTACCCTAAAAACTTGGTACATCCCAAAAATGATTTACAAGGGATAGCTCCCCTCTCCCGCTTTGGGAGAGGGGCTGG
>PHFO01000013.1 GCA_002861535.1 Cyanobacteria bacterium M5B4
AGATAGAAAAAGTCTAGGAAAGAAGTCAAGGGAGAAAAAAGTGTAATCCTTAAAAACTTTTTTGAAGTTAGCCTGAATAACTAAGAACTCCTCAAAGGCTTTATGATGAAGGAACATCAAGGTCAAAATATACTCAATAGTCTCCTTGGTCTTTGAGAGAGAAGAAAAGTCTAATGGATTTGGAGGAAATGAGAGGTTATTTTCCATTTCTTGGATAGTTTTATAGGGAATAATATTTGCTAAGTCATAAGCCTTGCTAGTAAAAATTATTCTTGGATACTCATCATTCTCCTCTACAGAGGCAATTTCTTCAACAGAGGTAGTGGGATTAGAGAAAAGAAACTGGATTTGAGCTAGCTGTTTTTGGCAATCAAAGCCAACCACAGCTCTATCTTTGAAGAACTTAAAAATCTGTTCTCTATCATCATTCTCTTCTGCAATTACAAACAGTTTTGTCTTATTTACCTTAAAAGAATAGGCTCCTAAGACAAAGTAATCTTTAGAACAATATAAATAATAAAACAGTGTTTCTTCCATAACTAAATGCTAAATAGATTTTAAGGGGCTAGATGCCCCACATAAAGTAAACCTAGAATAAATCCTCTTCAATTACAGGAGGTTTGTCATCATCAAAAGGGTAGAGAACAGGAGGTTTGCTACCACCAGGAGAATCCATTGATTGTCTATCTCCTTTAGAGAGGTTAACAACATCAAAAGAGAAGTTATAACCATCTAATTGAAAGATAGTTCCCCTCTCAGTAACCTTTATGTCATAAAGATTGCTAGAGAAGAAAATAGTAGAACCCTCTGTAAGTCCAAAGGCTGTAATAGCTTTTTGACTTAAGGAAAAAGAGACAAGCACAGAAGGAGCATAAGTTTCTGAGTCTTTCTTTTTCCTTCCAATTCTACAAGAGGCTAAAATGCTAGCTTTTTCAGAGTCATCAAAAAACTGAATTTTTGTGATTCTACCTAGAGCAGTAACTGTGAATAATCCCATAAAAAACTCCTATAAACTTTTTAATTGCTTTCCAATAGAGGTTAATTCCTCTATAGTCATGTCTTCCAATAAAGACACATCAGGCACAATAGAAATGTATTTAGACTCATCCTCTATATTGGAAATCAACTCCTTTATTCTATTGATAAACAACCTTTTCTTCTCTAGGACTGGATCAACAGCTCCAGACTTTAGCCACTGAGAGATCAAGACTCCATGAGATTCCTCTATGACAAAAGGAGTGGTAGTAGAGAATAAATCTCCCTCCTGCTTCTCACAGAGGGTTCTGTGAAATCTATCTATAATGTTAAAAACAAAGTCTATCTCATATTGCAGGTTTTTCTCTGCAACTGGACTAAGACCTAGTTTTACAACTTCTTTCTTCCCTGAAGTTTCATTTACTTGCTGTTCATATTTGATTTCTGTTCTCAGGGTTAGAATAATGTGAATAGGAGAGGAAATCACCCCTTTTCTGATAAATGTGTAGTAAGGCTCCTTGGCAGCTGCCCAGTAAGTCCAACTTCCACCTAATTTTTCCTTTGTCTCAATGACATGATCCCATAAGTGGGAGCAACTGTCAATGATCACACAGTCAAAAGACTGTGCTACTGCTTCTTGAACAACCTCTAAAGCAACTTTACCACTTGCTTTCTCTGGGGCAATGGGATAATGATAAAACTGCCACCCTTCTAAAAGGGGATGACCCTCTTTCAGTGAAGCCCTCCCATTCTCTGTGTCAAAAACAAGGACTTTCCCCTTGTTTGTTAACCCTTTGGCAAGCAGTAGGGATGCTAAGGTCTTCCCTGCCCCAGACTGTCCTAAGACAGCTATCTTAGCTGGTTTAGTGCTTTTTTGAGCAAGCTGAAACTGAATCACTCTTCTTCCTCCTTCTTTTGATTCTCCTTAGCCTTGACAGTCAAGGCTTCTAATAGCATGGTTAGGATTTTTACCCTACTCTTATGCCATTTTATTTCATCCACAAAATTTGTAACAAAATCCTGCTGAGGGGCAACATATTTTTTGCTCCTTCTTTAGGAAGGATTCTCTTCCCTTTTCCCTCCTCTGCCTCTACATAGGCTCTAACTACCTCAAGAGACCCTTCTCCCTTCCTTAGTACTATTACTGGACACTGAGTCTTCTTGTCCCATGCTATGTAATTTTTGCTTGTCATTCCCATTCTTCATCCTTAAAAAAACACTGATTTACATTTGGTCTGCAAAGATTATGGACACTTTCAATGGTATCCATGAAATCATCATAGGATAACATAAAATAGATATTTGGGTTTACCTCTGACACCTTCTGCTGAAGGCAACCTCTGAAGTTGTTGTAGTAAAAGCCTTTTGAGACTTCTACCTCTACCTCTTCAGAGTCTCTGTCTGTCTGACTTTCCATTTTTCATAAGGAGTGCATTTGACTGATCTAACTCTAACCCCTCTCCCCTTAGTTGTCAAGAGCTAAACCATAAGAATTTCTCACTAATGTTCCCTTTATCCATAGACTATAGTCTATGTATCTTTGCTTTTCTTCTACAGAAGAATAAGGGCTTGAACTTTTTCTTCTGAAAGGAAGCCTTTCTTAGCCAAGGGAAAACAAGCCCTCCCATTGTGGGGACAGGGGCACCTTTCTTTGGATCAGAGCCTTGAAAAGCCTTCTCAAATAAAGATTTCATAAAGACCTTTTCCCAGTTCATAATATCTTCTTTGTCTGGGTTTTCTTCTATCTGTTTTCTATCCTCTATACTGGGAATAACAATTTCTTTCCCAGAATTAGCCTTTATTTTTAGCTCTTGTTTCCTTACTAAATTAGAAACATTTTTTAGCCCTTTGAGGCAGGTCTTCTAAGTCTTTTAATATCTTCCTGTTTAGCTCTGCTGGATTTGTCTTTAGAGATAGGACAACAGGAAGTAGACTAGATTCATTTAATTCCTGTACCTCATCAGGATTAGGTAATTCTCCTGATTTTGCCAAATTTAATGCCCTAATATAGGGAGAGGGATTTTGAGATGTGGCAACAGAAAGAGCTTTATTAATTCTGTCTAATAGGGAAGAGACTCCTTTCCCTGTAAGGTTGTTTGACTGTAAATCTGAATAACTAAGTGGATACTCAGCTTCAAACAGCTTAGGATAGTATTCAGAAACAAAATGGTCAAAAGGGATTTTGTTGACTTCTGTTATTTGTTCTGCATTTTTTGTGCTCTGTGTTTTATTTGTTTTTGTCTTTTTGTTAATAGCCATAATTCCTTATAACCCATAAGCTCTTAAAGTTTTTTCACTTAAACTAGAATTAGGAACTGCATACTTTCCTAAATCATTTATAAGAGAGACAAGATCATCTGTGATTTGCTCATTAGGAATAGCCCAAGTCTGTTGTTTTGCTAAATTAAAACCAACCTGATTGTTGGTTCTAGTCCCTGTAGATAGAAGATTGTATCCAGAATTTTTTATTATTTTTTGCCCTTTTGCAATTTTATCTATTAAGCCCTCATTATCAAATAAGGCTTGAAGGGTATAGTCCTCTTTGGGAAGATTGGAAGATGCACTTCTTCTTTTATGTCTACCATCAAACTTTACAGGTAGTCCAAGGTAAAACATCAATCTTGTTAAGTCATTGTTTAAGACATGTTTTTCATCAGTACCCAATAAGTCACCTAGTTTGCCTTTTAGCTCTTTATCTGCCTCTTCTGGAAAAAGCTCATTCATTTTTGGAGCTTTTGTCAATATGTCTGCTATAGGACTAACAAATTCTTTGTAAGGGAGATTAAACCCTCTAAAGTTTCCATTTTTTAGGGTGTATGCTAAAACAGCTTGAATATCTTTTTCCCCTCCTCTCTTCTTCTCAGCACTCCAACTATTAGTCTGAGGATTGTATAAAAGAAGAGAACTTCCTTCTACAAGTCTACTGGGAATATTAGTACTAGCTCCTGTTTGCCCCAATTTCTTTGTTAAAGGAGTTTGAGGTTGGATTGTTATATTCTTAAAGTCTGTATTAACCCCTCTGTCTCCTGGATACAGGAAAAAACCATCTCCAGTATTCATATATCCATATTTAACAGGATAAAACCCAGTGGACTTCAGCTCTTTGCCATCATCTAGAGGAGGAGCATCTTTAGACCCATATAAGTCATACACATTTCTCAGAAGTCCTATTAGCTCCCCTTCCCTATCTAGCCCACTTGAGTTTCCTACTGATTTTTTTGCAAACCACAAGAATCTCATACCTCTAACTCCTCTATCTCTTTTTCTAATTTCAACTGCTCTTCTTTTAAGAGTAATTTTTCATGGGTTGGGATTTTAGCTGATTTTTTTACAGCCTTCTCTTTTGCTTTGTTTATCCTTCCCAGTGCCCTTTCACTTAAAATATCCAACTCTGTTAAGCTCTTAGAAATAGCACTAATTTCTGCTAAACTAAATCTTCCCTCTTCTTTCTCTTCTATAGATTCCTTTATGTCCCTTATCATCCTTTCACAGACTGTTAAAATACTACTATCCCTCTCAGCCTCAAACTGCTGAAAAGTATCACTAATTCTTAGGTCTGTGGAGTTTGTACTAAGGATTAGGGCTTCTCTCTCCTTCTCCCATCCCTTAACCTTAATAAGGTTATTAAGGGTTGTAGAAGAAGGGATTTTGTGTTTTTCTGCTAGTTCTTCTACAGAATAAAACCTGTAAACCCCATTGTCTTCTATCTCCCTAAAGAAGTCCCTCTTTAGGGCTTCTTCCTTCTCAGGAGTTAGTTTTGGCATTCTACCAATCACTGCATCTCCTCATGAACTGCTTTTGGATTCCATTGCTTAATAATACCACAGGATAGAAGGTTTGCCCAATAGAGGTAGGTAGAAAGGGTATTTAGAAAAGCTCCTACATTAGCCCAATTATCACTCTCCACCCCTTCTAACTCAAACTCTCTATGTAAAGCCCAAAATAGGGATTCAACCTTTCTACAGTAAATTCTAGCAAGGTTTAGGCTATTGGGAGATGGGAGAACAAATTCAGTAGTAACCTTATCCATTTGGTCTAAGAGGGATTGAAGTTTTGCTCTATTTACTTCTATATTTTCAATAGGTTTAGTTCCCTTATAAAAAACAAAAGCACTTAAGCCATAAGTGAAATTAACAAGCCAATCACTTATGTTTTTAGGGATAAAAGAACAGTTTTCATTATTACTAATATCTATCAGGTAGTGTTGAAGTAACTCTACTTCAGAATAAAATAAAGCTACTGGATGACCTTTATTCTCCTTCCCTGTATGCAACAGAAAACTATTTCCCTTGTTTCCAGAGCCATTGATGTAGTCCTTTTTAATCCTATCTTCCATAAAGTCCTATCTCCTTCTTTAAGTATGGTAAAACTGGGGTGTCTTCAATCCTAATCAAAACTATACCTAAACTTTTTGCTACTTTCCTGTATTCAGTCATAGTGACAGTGTTTAGACTTTTTCCAAAATTAGGATTAAATAGGCAGGCAATATACTCATTGGCAGGGACATGTTGTTTATAAACCTCTAACTGACCTATTGCCCTTTTGATCTGCTTTTCAGATTTGACCTCTATCAAAAAAGTTTCTTCCCTAACTCCAACAGTTCTTTTAGCTAAAATATCTATCCTTCCCACAGGAAGAGGAATCTCCTCCTGTACAAAGAACTGATTATCTTTAAGATATTTCACAAATGCTCTATGAGCATCTTTCTCTCTAACATTAATTTGCATAAGGATCAATGATATTATTGGTATAATAATATATTATTCTTATGAAGTTTGTCTATTTTTCTAATCCCCTTCAGTCTTTTTTGAATCTGTTAAAAACAAAAAAGAAGATAAACTCTGAGGAAGTATTTTGTACTTTAATACCATCAAACCCATTAAGGGGAAATCCTCCTAAAAAAGTAAAACATAGAAAGAGAAAATAGTTAGGTTTTAAGCAACAAAAATGTCACTACCTAGTCCACAAACAATCATTTTAGTTTCCAATTCCTTAACAGACTTATTTGAGATAACAAAAACAATCTTATTTTCTCTTTCTATAACTGTCTGAACTTTGTATAACTTATATCCCTGAACCCTCAAAAAAGAATTAGAGTACAACACATCAAGAAGATTAAAAGAAAAGGGATTAACATCAACAGTAGTATTACATAGAAGAAAAGGGGTAAGGATTAAAGTTTTTGGAAGAGAATAAAAAGAATTAGGAAAATAATATTTATTAGAACAATAAGAAAAAGATAAGCCAATGCAGAAAAAGGGAAGTTTTTTATAAGGAAAAGAGCAAAAACAGCTAGTAGGTGAGAGAAGGAACTGATATAAAGACAGAAGAAAAACATAGTATACTGTCAGCAGTTTGAGTAATTAAAGGGAAATGAAATTTTTGTGGTTTATTGGAAGTCTTCCAAAAGAAGCAAGGTTCCAACCCCTAGGGAAAGGAGCTATTAGTAAGGTCTCAAGAATTGTGACAGTAGGGAAAGGAGGCATTGTTCCTACAGGTAATGTAATAAAAGAGAGCATAAATCCTGAAAATAATCAAATAGCTCAAAAACAATATTCAGATCAGGTCTCTATGGTGAGAAAGGGATTAAAGGCTTTAGCTGCAAATCCTGTTGATAGAGTTCTGTTAAGACAAGCAACAGATTTATTTCCTAAAGCAGACATCATTCTGCACAACAATCAAATGGCTTTACAACAAGAAGAAGTAACCCCCTTAACCAAGGCAGATATTAGTGCCAAGAGAAAGAAACAATTAGCTGAAGCCACTGGAAACAGGTTAGAAAGAATCAGAAAAAGATTCATGGAACTAGGGATTCCTAATGCTGATAAACTTAGCCCTGAAGAGGTTAGATACAACCTAGGGAATCTAGGAATTAAAGGGAAGAAAATTAAAGCAATAGATTTCATCTCAAACCCCTTAGACCTATAAAAAATCCCTATACTCTTGTTCAAAAGCAGGATACTTCCTTAAAGAATCAATAAGTTTTTTGTTTCCATAAATTTGAAGAATCTTTAGATTTGGACAGAAGAATTTTCTTGTTCTATACAGATAAGAAATAGATTCATTTATTCCCCATCCCTTCTCTATAAGAAAGATTAGCCCTAATGCAGTACTCCTAGAAATCCCCATATAACAATGAATCAGATTAGAAGAAGGAAGTCTTACTTTTTGAAGCCAATAGAAAAAAGGTAGTAGATCACTCTTACTAATTTTCATATCATCATCAAATTGAAGCCTTAAATAATTCTGTCCTTGACAGGGAGGGACAAAGTTGTTACTCCCTCTATCCCCTACAGAGACAACATTGTCTGCATATTGATAACAAGTTAATGCATCCTTATAACCACAAACTATAAGCATAGAAATTAATGTATACAACTACTGGTGAATAAAAGTTCTACTTACCTTTAAGAACAAAAGCTTCTTTATCCAGAAGATAAGTATAATAAATAAAAAAGAATTTGTCAACCATGCTTTTTATTTATTTTGCCAAGAAAAAATCTATGTCCTGCAACAGACCCAGAAGAATTAAGAAAGGGGAACCAGGATATGGAAAGAAAAAATTTGTAGTCAAAGCCTGCCAAAATGGGGAAGAAAAAATAATTAGGTATGGGGATGCAAACATGAAGATAAAGAATGATATTCCAAAAAGAAAAAAATCTTATTGCTCTAGAAGTAGTGGTATAGGAGGACTAAAGAACAAACTTAAGGCTAATTATTGGTCAAGAAAACAGTGGAAATGCTAAACACTTTCTGTTTTTAAGGTTAATACCTCTCTTTCCCAATCAAATTAAGTTCTTTCAGTTCATCTCCTAACTGATCTCTACTAATCTCTTTATCAAAGTAATCTTGAACTAACTTCATCTTCTGGGACAGAATAAAACATTCCTCTGCCAAGGCTTCTAAAATCTCTTTAACCTGATCATCTTTCTCAAAAGCTATTTTTCTTTCTAGTGTTTCATAGAAATTTTCAACTTCCACCCACTCAAAGTTAAAGTTGTCCATTCTTTCCCTTCCCCTTCTGATCACAAAAATCTAACACATAGTTTAGAACCTGCTCTACTCTTTGCTCAAGAGAGCCACTTACAGTAAAAAACTTATAGTGATCACTGTAATAGTTCAACCACCCTCTTAAAATAGAGTCATAAGTTCTCTGAGATTCCCTGTCAGTCCATCTAACCCCATCTGCCTCTAAATCAAACTCTATGGGCAAATAGAAGACTATATCATAAGGAGAGGATTCAAATCTATCCTCAATAAATCTGATCATGGTACTCCATGTCTCAGTCTGAGTTTTTTGGATTTTTCCATATAGGATGTACCACTCATAATAAGACAAAACATCTATTACTGTTCTATCAGACACAAACCTAGGGGATTTATTCTCCTCTTCTACCTGTCTTCTGAGAACCCTCCTCTGAAAAGAAACTAACCTATTACTATCTGCATCTTTTAGAGACCCTGTTTCTTTGATTAATCTCCTAGCAACTTCTTCCACAAAGAAAAAATCCTTAAAGAAGGGTTCTTTTTTTAATGCAGAAAGTAAAGTTGATTTACCTGTTCCATGTGCCCCACTAATCCCCAGTTTCATATTTTATGGGTTATCTAACCTAAATATAAACTTTAGCATACTAAAAGTCAAAAAGTCAACCCCTCTATCAAAATATTTCTAAGACCTAAGCATTCCACTCTTAACTCCCTGCAATAATCCTAAACTCAATCAAACAGAAGGAATACCCACTAGAAGCCCCACTGTCATTAAACTTATCCCATTCTAAGGGCATTTTTTCTTCTGCTAGTTTTTTGCCCCTAGAAGGGTTGGAGCTAAGGTTTGTATGAAGAAAACATCATCCTCATTATTTCTAAAAATCCAGTATTTCTGAGTTTCTTTTCTTTGGTAGCTTTTTATCTTATCTTTAGCCATAAAAAACTTATTCAAGTTTCCTTCATTGTATAATATCTACAAAAGATAAGGGGAGTTCAATGGAAAGGATAGTAGAACTTAGTAATTTAGAGAAGGAAAAAGAGTTATTCAACCAATTTCTTTCTAAAAACTATGAAAGCAATAGATTTAATAGTCTAGGGGAGCAAGCAGATAGAATGCTTAATACCCAAAAGGCTGTAGGGGTTAATGTGGAATACACTGTTAATACAGACAATCTAATTAAGGTTTTTGATACAAAAGGAGCTGAATGGTTAAATCTTCAAATTATCCCTGAAACCTCTTGGACTTCTGCCACTCTTTTTATAGAGTGGAGTAATGATTATAAGGTTGATTCTGTATGGGCAAATGCACTTATTGATAGTGAGCATATCTCTCTAACTGCAAATCCAGAGAGTATTGTTCTCCAGATTAGAGGGTTCTCTTTTATGAGACTAAGATTTACTGGAATACCCTCTGGGGCTAGTGCACTGTGTAAGTTAAGATACATATAATACCCCTTAATAATTAAATTATTAAACAGGTTTCATGCAGAAGAATAAACTGTAAAGATCATCTTGTCATAGTAATTAAGATCATGCTTATTCTCAGTAAGTTTGCTATAAATTAAAAGAGCATAGAAAAAGAAAATTAGAAAAGAAAATAAACTAAACTTAATATCATCCAAAGGGAGAGAATAATCCCATCCATCTGTTTTGTACCCTTTTTGGGTATACTGGATGCTTTGTCCCACATGCCACCCATACAAGGGTAAATGAGTAATAACATCTCCCTCTGTAGATACTCTGTAAGTCTGTGCCCTTAATAAATCATCATAAGAGTTTGAAAAGTTTTCATCTCCACTCCTAGGAGAACCAAAAAGATATACTTCAAAAGGAACATCTATTTGTCTCACAGCCTGATAGTAAGCAGAGTAGGTTGCTATTACTGCTCCTAAAGAATAACCTGTTACTAGGGTAATTTTATATTCTTGAAATAAATGATCAATAATTAATTTGATTCTAGAGTAAAAACTTCTAACAGAAGAAATAATTCCTCCCTCACTTCTTTTTCTAATCTGATAGTCTGTTAGAAAAAATAAGTCTTCAATCTGATTAATTCCAGAAAAAGCAAGAATAACCTCATCCTCTATGCCCACAACCCCAAAAGAAATATTATCTACATTAAATGTTTTATAAACTACTACAGAGTCTGAGTTATAAGAATCCTGAAAAACCTTAATAGCTTGTAAACACTCTTTAGCTTTTTTCTCTGTATACATAATACACCTAAGCAGTTCTAACAAAATTATACCCCTTTTCTAAAGGGGTAGTACTGGGTAGGATAGGGCTAAGAGTCTGCTAATGTTGCTTCATAGATAATAGGCAACTGCTCTCTGAATATCTCTTTGATTTCACAAGCAAGATCATAGTGTTCTTTCTGAGTTCCACTTTTTGGATTTGCCCTAACCTGTAAATAGTGAATCCATGATCTTATATTTCCAGAAGCATAAAGTCTTGTTCTTGTAGAGAGAGGAAGTATTCCTCTAGCACACTCTTTTGCTACTCCCTTTTCTAAGGCTTTTCTATAAAGCCCTTCAATAGAAACATAAAGAGTATGTACCTCTTGTCTCCACCATAACAATGTCTCTTCATCAAGATTATCTATAGAGTTTTGTCTGTTTTTGTGATCTTGACTTCTGGCTTCAGGAAACCCTAAATCCTCTGCCTCTGAATATCTTAGACTGAACTGTTGAATGGAGAAGGATTTATGTCTAATAAATTGAGTGGCAATAGCTCTACTGGTATTGATCTCAATACACATACTTGCCATTTCAAAGATGCTCCAATGTTTTTCCTTGGCACAGTATTGAAGCAGTTTAGTAATATTAGGATTATCCTGGTTCTTTGGATTAGACACTCTTGCACAATAAGCAATAACCTCCTCAGCTTTAGGAGTGATCCAAATTAGTTTTGTTAGTTTTGTATTCATTTAATTCTAATATGCTTTCCTCTTTGTTCTAATTCTGCAAAATCTAATTGCTCTCCAGCTTCTAAGGCTTTTCTTACCTTTGCTGTGTTGATTTCAGGTCTAACAGAAATATACTCTTCTGGAATTTCTGTTAATTCTTTTAGATATTTAATAGAAGTTTTTCCTCCAGTATTTACCAAAGAAATACTAAAAGAACTTCCCTCTATCTTCTCAATCCCTTCCTTTTCCATGTAAGAAGCTAATATGGATTTAGCCTTCAAGGCTCTTTGACTGCAAGCCTTATACTGTCTTATAAACTTATCTGCAAGATTTTTCTTTGCTTCAGCATAGGCTTGTAAGTTAAGAATAAGCTCAGAAAATTTATTAGCAAAATCTGAGCCATAGTGATGGAGAAGGAAGGAAATATCAATATCTAAATCCTCCTCTTCCTCCCCAAACAACAAAGACTCAAAAGACTCAATATCATCAATAATCATTGGTAAAACAATAGAAGGTTAACAATTCAACAAAGGCAGAGAAAAAACAAAGAAACTTTACTTAGACACTAAAAATCACCACTCTTTGTAAAGGACAATCAGGCACAGAATCAGTTCCTACTACTTCAGGGACAAGAAACTCTTCCCCTGAATCAAGCTCCTCCACTATACTGGAAAGTAAAGGGGTGGAAGACATAGGTTTAATGCTTTTAGCACTAACTTTAACCACTATATTTGTTGAGTAAGGGTCTTTACCCACAAAAATTAGTTCATTGCTTTGATTGATCCCCTGAAATTTCAGCCTTGCATCTAAAACCATTTTATTTACCCTATCTTTACATTACAATTTTATACTGAAGATATTTTCTTGTCAACCCCTATCTTGATTAAAACTAATAACCAGATTTCAGCATATACTCAGTCTTCCCTAGAAAAGTCCCATACCAATATCCATAGAGTCTTATCTTTGGTCAAAGAAGGGAGAAGGGAAGAGTCCAAAATGTTACTTAAAAATACTATTCAAGATTTAGTGGAAGTTTTAAGTTGGATGTAAGGGAGGGATTAAATAAAGAAATCCCAAGCATTAAATTTCTTTTCAAGAAATGCTGAGGCTTCTTCAAAAGCCCATTTCTTTGCAGTTTCCTTATCAGGAGCTTCAGGTTGACACCCAAAAGATAGATTCCTAAGACTCCCTATGTATTTCCATCCCTTAGAAGGAGGATAGGATTCCCACCAGACTTCCCAAGACTCATAGGGATTCTCTGGGTCTACCCAAACTCCCAGTAAAATATTGTCTTCATTCAATTCAGCTAGATAATTTGTTAATGTCATTTTTTGGGGATCAAGAGACATTACTTATATTGTGACCTATATTTTCTGTGATGTCAAGTATTGTTAAGGGAAGTTTACAATACCTTTCCCTACTTTCCTCTTTGAAAAAACTAGTTTTTTGAAAGAAAATCAACCAAAAAGCCAATATCTGGAGGAATTTGCCACCCTAAAGCATAATCATATTTCCCTTTTGTATTTAGGCAGGGTTTTTCTTTTTCTAAGGCATACATACATACTCTACTGTACAGCTGATTTTCTGTCATCCTTGCCCCAGAATAAACATAAAATCTTTCATTTTCTTTAAGAACTCCACAGGTAAGACATTTTTGCATAGTTATTCCTCTTTTTGAACCTTTTTAATTGCCTTATTTAGGCTTTTATCTTTTTTACCAACATAACCTCCCCCAGACTCTTTGTAGTACTTAACTGCTAATCCAGCAGTATAAGCACTCCATTTCCCTGTTTTAGATATTGCTTTCCTCTTTGCTTTAGCCCATTTCTTTGGGTTTCTTCTTTTACTAAATAGGAAGAGTACTTTAGGGGGAGAAAGAAAATTAATTTTCTTTCCTTTAAGAATTTCCAAACATTCTTCCAAAAGACTATTCATCTAGGAATCCATACTTATACAACAAAAAACATAGGTCTATTTTATTCTAACAGATCAAAGATGGTAAGATAAAGAAATGGCAATATTAAGTTTAGAAGAAATAAATGACAGACTTAATTCTCCTTCTCTAGATGACCATGAGAGGGTAGAACTTCTTATTCAAAAAAAACAAGCTATTCTTCTTTCTAAGTGTTCTACAGATTACAAAGCTTTTGTTAAGTTATTTTGGAAATATCAATCAGGAGATGATTTTAGACCCAATTTTGGGACAGATGCCATTATAGAGCACATGATGGCTGCTAAGAGAAGAGAAATCAGAAGATTAATTATTAATATTCCTCCCAGAAATGCAAAGTCATCACTAACCTCTATCTCTTTCCCTCCATTTGTGTGGCTTACAGCTCCTAGAGAGAAGTTTTATTATCTTTCCTATTCTCTAGAGTTAACTAAAGACAATTTAGTAAGAGGAAGAAATATTATTCTATCTGAGCCTTATTCTATTTTTACTGATCCAAACTCTCCAGACTATGTTTATTCTTTGGCTTCAGATATGAATACAAAGACAAAGATATTTAATAATAGGTCAGGACACTTAATTACAGGTTCCCCAAAATCAGGAACATTGGGAAAAGGTTATTCAATAGGTCTAATAGATGACCTTTCTTCTTCTGATGATCCTAATGAGTTAAACCTTGCTAACACATACTTCTCAGAGAAGTTTAAGGATAGGGCAGACAACCAATCCACAAATGTAATTATTATTATTATGCAGAAGTTAGGCAAGGGGGACTTAACTGATTATGTTCTAAGCACTTATAAATCTGAGAACTGGATTAGATTAGTTATTCCTTTAGAAAGAGATGCTCTTTCAGACCCAATAATCACAAACTTTGAATCTGCAAAAATCAAGGAAGACCCTAGACAGATAGGAGAATCAATTGACTATGAGAGGTATCCTCCTTCTGTGGTGGAATCTCTAAAAATAGACCAGAAGATATGGCAAACAAAATACCAACAGAGAAATCCCTCCAAAGACTTAAATAGTTCCTTTATTGATCCTTTATCTATCCCTGTTTCTGACAAACAGATTCACTATTCTTGGTTTGACTATATTGTTACAGGATGGGACACAGCAGTAGAGGTTAGCAAAACAGCAAACTACACTGTAGGGATAACAGGAGGATTATACAAAGATATTATTTATATCTTTGATATGTTTAGGGGACAATATGATCTTCTTAGAAGAATAGAGTATTTCAAATACTATGCAAAAAATACTCTATGGTTAAGCAATTTCATTCTGTAGAAAAAGCAAATGTTGGAGTAACTCTAATCAAGTATTTCCAAGATATGGGAATAGATGTAAAAGCTCATTCTTCAGGGGAATTTGGGAGCAAAGACAACAAAAGAAGTTTATTAGCAGATGCTATAAAAGCAGGCAAAGTTGTTCTTCTAAACTCAAACCCTTTTATAGACCTCAAAATATTTCCTGAATCCACTTATGTAATTGAAGACATCAAAGAAGAACTTTGTTCTTTAGATGCTGTGAATGATGACATAATGGATGCAATGTTCTTAATGGTTGCACACTTTATATTAAGTGATAATAAATTTTTCATTGAAGCTCACTTACCTGATCCAGACCCTGAATGGATAAGAACATCTGATGGATATAAATTGATTAAGGATGTCTCTGTTCTAGATGAATATGATTTTTATGAATTTACACATATTCCTGCTGACTACTTTTCTATTGATTTCTAATAGTTTTATCTGTATACCCCAAAAAAACTATATTCTATAGTGTTCTAGAAAAAGATATAATGGGGTCTAGGTAAACTCTAAATTTTCTTTTTTGTTCTAAAAAATTAGAACTTAAAAAGAAAATAGAGTTCCAAGCTTGCATTTTAACCTCCTAGGTGGCAACTTGCACTACTTAAAAAGAGTAATAATCCCTTTTTGTTTGTCCAAGAGCAACATTATCTTCCCCATTGGCATAGCACCTATGGATTCAGCCTGCAAGACTTACTGGTAAACCCATAGAAAATAGGATACCATATCACCTATCTTCTGTCAACAAAAATTTTTTACTTTACCCCTTGACAAATCTGAAGGGTAGTGCTAGACTAGAGGAGTCAAAAGAAGTCCTATTTTGGCTTCTTTAGGTATATCTAAGTATTGTTTTACAGTACTTAGATGTTTATCTTTGTTAAATACTCTGGAGGTATTTATGCTAAGTAAATTGGAAATGGCAGAAATCATTTATGATGAGTTGGTAAATGCAAATGTAGGAGGAAGAGTTTATATTAACCCTTCTAAAGGTAGAACTTATTTTCTCCCCAATGCTAAGTCAAGTTTTGCTCCTTGGGATCAAGGAGAAGAGGTAATTTCTGTTTGGGAATATCTAACTCCAGAGGCAGAGGAAGTCATTTTGACAAATGATTTAAGGGATTGGGAGCCAGAAGAGGCAATTAACTGGCTAAAAGATAATTTATCTGTTATCTAATTATTTATTTTGTAGGGGCTTATGCCCCTTTTTTAGACAAAGATAGAAAAAGGAAAAAAGAAAAGAGATGGAAACTCTAAATTTTGAAAATATAATTAAATATTTTTCTGACAAGCCTCACCAAAAGAAAGCCCTCCAGTATCTTGCTCAGAATACTCCCCAAGAGGTGGTAAATGAGTTTTATAGGTTATGGAGGAATCCTATGCCTATAATTAACCCCCTAGTAACCAATGAGCAACTAAAAATTATTTATCCTACAGTTAAGGAGCTAAGCAAGGAGGAATTAGTTTTTGTTAATCTTTGGTTAGATAAGATTGGGGTGAATACTCCTTTAAGACTATCTCACTTCTTTGCTCAAATTCTTCATGAGAGTTGGGGTTTAGCAAAAGATGAGGAGGTCTGGGGAGATACTGAAGATCAGCTAGCTTATGAAATGAATAAAGACCTAGGAAATACTAATAGAGGAGATGGAAAAAGGTTTCTTGGGAGGGGAAAGGTATGTCTAACAGGGAGATACAACTATAGTCTTTTTACAAAATGGGTCAATAAAGTAGAGGGAGATTCTGTTGATTTTGTTGCTAATCCAGAATTAATAGCTAAAAATTGGAAGTATAGCTGGTTAACTGCTTTTTGGTTTTGGGATCAACCTACAAGTCTTAATAAGTGGGCTGACAAAGATGATGCTATAGGGATAAGAAAAGCCTTTAATGGAGGAACCAATGGGCTAGAAGAAACAATAAGTCTAACAAAGAGAGGGAAAATTGCTTTTGGGGCTTAATTGTGTTTCAGGTTTAGGATTTGGAGGGTGGGAGGGGTAGCAAGTATAATATAAAATAATTGCTTTGGGGAGGGGAAATGGAGGGGAATCTTAAGCAGTTAGGCTGGGATATAAAAAAAGTTTTAGAGTATTGTGATAGTAAGTTTTTAGGGAGGTTAATTATATCCTCCAGCTATGGATATAAATGGGGTTTTAACCTCTTTATGGGAAGGATTACAGGAGAATTTAGTGGAGTTCATACCATTAGAAGATGGAAAAGGTTGCTTTCACAAAACAAGAATTTTGATCTTATTAATACTGATTTTACTGGCTTTTTAGAGGACAGTTCTGCAACTCTAGATAAACTAGTAAAATCTAAACAAATTTCTAGGCAAGAAGCATCTAGCTTGGCTAAGGCTAGTATTCTAGAGTCTTTCTTTGATATTCTACAGTTAGAGTGGTTATGTAGTCAGTCTAATGACTGTACTATGTCTTTTAAGATAGTAACAGAACCTGATTCAAAGAAAGACCTATTCCCTTGGTTTTTCTTTTCTGTAAATGACATTTATAAAGAGGCTTCTGCTGATTTTGGTACTTGGGAAGAAAACTCTTTAGGAAGATTCTCTCCAAATTTAGTTCCTGTAATAAAGGGTCTTTTGCTACAAAACATCACAAAGGAAGAAAGAAAGTTATTAGAATTAATAGATGGTAATCTCTCTATAAGAGATTTATCTCTATCTTTACAACAAAATCCCTTGCTAACAATAAAGACAATTTTACCTTTTGTAGAGACTGGGATGATAACCCTAAAAGCAGTTTCTGACATTGTACCCTTTAATAAAAGAAAAACAGTAGAGGAAACCAGACCTATTGTTGCCTATGTAGAGGACAATCCAATTGAGAGAGATATTATGAAAAGGATTTTGTCTGATCTAGGATGTAACTATGTTTCTCTCTTTGACCCTCTTAGGGTAACAATGGATTTAATTAAGGTAAAACCTTCCTTAGTTTTTTTGGATTTAGTAATACCCATAGTTAATGGTTATGAGATTTGTGCTCAACTAAGAAGAATACCTTCATTTAGAGAAATCCCTATTATAATCTTAACTTCTAATAATGGCATTATAGATAGGGCTAGAGCAAAAGTAGTAGGAGCAACAGATTTTTGTCTAAGCCTATAGATAAGTTAAAAATCAGAGAAAGATTAATTAAATATAAAATAATCCCAGATACTGTTAAGAAATACTAAGAGGAAAAATGGATGTAAGTCTCTTTAGAGCAAACTATACTAACTCCTCCCCTCCTTACAGGATAAGAGTAGGGGAGTTTGCTATTGATTTTAGAGCTAAAAATGCCCCTATCTATATTTTTGGAACAAGGTTAAATGTAGGATTAACTCTTTCTACAGAAGAATTTAAGTCTAGGGATGGAACTGTTTGGGGGGTTGATGGCAATGGAAAACATGTTGCCTATAGCCCCTATTTCTCTATTTATAATTTTGTTGAGGGGAGAGTCAATGGACAAAAAACTACCTATCTTTTAATCAGAGTGGAAAATTAGAAATAACAAAACAAGCCCCTATAAGTACCAAAAATCTTATTGATTTCCCAAGAAACTATTCTTCTGTTAATAGATGGCTAAGGTATTCTAATACTGGCTTAGGTTTTTCCCCACCAAGAGATGCCTTTAAGAGAATCTTATCATTTCCTTATGCCCTCCCTTATTCAATAGCTTTTATTAGTGAAGATAATGACTCAGTTCAGCAACTAAGGATACAAATGGATGAAACTCCAGAGCTAGGGGGAGACCTTGATATGAATAATTTTTATTGGAGAAACTTAAGATACCTTCACAAGGAACTAAAAGAAAAGGAAAAGGTGTGTATTACAGATGAATTTGATAGTTGGGGAATAGAAAACACAGATGTAGAGTTATGTACAATAGAATTTAACTTTGATTCTCTTTTTAAGAGAATTTTGGATTTCAGGAAAATTTTTTATCTTTGAGCCTTTTTAATAAAATCTTTTTTTCTAACAGATTTTCTTACACAAAAAGTAGTAAGATGAGGACAGAATTATTGGTAATAAAATCTTTTTCTGAATACTTTATCATCAATAGAAGTTTTAATTTAGGAAGATTAGATGAGGCACTGCCTTATTTCAGAAAGAAAGATATTATCTAAAACAGATAATTATAGTCTATTCATTAATTTAGAGTCATTAGAGTTTATTCTTTTTTTTGTCACAATAATTGTATTCTTTGTATAATTTCTCCCCTTTTCATTTTGTTAATTCCCTTAATAAAGGTTTAGTTAAATCTTCTGTCTTAAATGATTTATAGACTCCATCTGGTTTTAACCAAATTAACCCCCTAGATTCAACTTCAAAACCAGTTTGTTCAAATAGTAATTGATATAGGGATAATTGAAGCTGATACTTATTGTAGGCATTATCAAGCATGTGACCAAAAGGAGGTAATAATTTTTTCCCTTTATAATTTTTGAATAAGTCTTCATTTGTTTTATAGTCAGCTATAATAAATTTTTCTGTCTTAATGTTGTATAGAATAATATCTGAGGTTCCTGCTATACCAAGGGTATCTGAAAACATTTGTAATTCAAACAATAATGGTTCTATGTGGTCTGGAATACTATTCCAAAAAGCTACAATAGCTTTTTCATATCCATTTGTAGGAATAGCACCTTTCTTATAGGTTTCACCAAAATAATGAGCTTGATGACCTCTATCACAAGCATCATTTTTCTTGGTTTCCCATTCTGCTAAAACCTCTTCTTTTGTAACACCTTTTTTTCTAGCTACAAAACCAGCAATTTTATCTGCATCAAAAGGCTCACTAAATCTTTTTATAACAGAAGATACAGAGCTTAAAGTTTTTCCTTTAATATTATAAGTATGTGTGGCAGGATCAAATTCTAAACCCTCAAAATATTTTTTAATTTTAGTTGCTACTTCATTTCTCATTACTTTATATTCAATCTAACCCTACTATGTTCTCCTTCTCTAACACCATTAAGTATCTGTTTTACAGTTACTAAATCTAGGTTTTTATTTACATATCTTAAGAGTCTTCTCCAACAATTATTAGCTGTTATAGTAGAATGAAAACAGAATTATTGGCAATGAAATCTTTCTCTAAATATTTTATCATTAATAAAGGTTTTTGTCTAGGAAAATTTGATGAGATACCACCTTATTTCAGAAAACAGAACACTCTCATTAGAGGAGTTAATTATTTATTTAAGAGATAAATATAAGCTAGTGGGAGAAATAACCACAGAAAATATAGAAAAGATATGCAGTTTACTTAGTCTTGAGATTAAGCCAGTTACCTCAGAAGAGTATTCTATTAAACCCTTAACATGGGATGATATTAGAAGACAGAGAGATAAGCTATTAGAAGCCAGTGACTGGAAACTACTGATTTGTAGTAATACAGAGCAATGGGTAGCTTATAAGCACCTTTTAAGGGTAATTCCTGAGGTATTTGAGAACCCTGAAGATGTTGTTTTCCCTAAAGAACCTCCTACTCTTATTATGAGAACATTAGAAGTACTCTTAGACAATGAAGAGGTAGAAAAAATTAAAAATAAGATGACCTTAGAAGAATTAGAATTATGGAGTCAATTAAAGTTTAGTAGGCTTAAAAGTGTAGTTAATTCTATACTTACACTTTGTGAGAAACATGAAACCCCTATAACTACAATTTTAGAGGAATGAAGCACTTTGCCTCTTCAGTTGGAAATTTTGCTAAAGGGTTTAGAATAGACCCTGAATTGTTTGACTTAATTAAGGAAGAAGAGTGTGCTTTTGTTTTTGATCCAAAGGTAAGAGAGACTGCCATTTTAGGGTCAAAAGCTACTTTAACTTTTTGGGCTTCATTCTTTGAAAAAGAGGGGAATAAAATAAGAGTTTCTGTAAATGGGCAACTTCTGACAGAAAGGCTGGTTTTAACCCATACAGGGAAAAGTTTTGAGGTCTTTTTGGAATTTGGAAAACAACATATATTAGAAGTAACACCTCTGAATGAAGAATTATTTTCCCCTTTCCATTTTTTAGTAATGGTGAATGAAAATGTCCTAGTAAGGGTGAGGGTAGAAGGGGGGGGAGGAGTTATAGTTCCTTTTATGTTTTCTGAAACAGACATAAAATTCCTATACTCCTCCTTATTTGATCATAGTTACTGTTTTTATAGAAATAACAACTCTTTTTATAAAACACACTCTACATTTTTTAAGAAAAATAGTAACACCCCTGTTGTTCAACAAAATGGGGATTTTCTATGGTGGAAGTTATCAAGCCATAAAGATAAAAAGATGATAAAAAGGAAGGATGGTCAAGGGATCATAAGAACATTCTTTGTTGTCTATGTTCAATATTCTTATTCTTTTTTGTTGTTTACTCCACAGGGTAGATGTGGGGTAGGAGGATGTAGTTTTTGGGATGATGTTGTTACCTTACCAGATAAAACCTTTGTCTCATACTATGGGGAAGATGTCATTCCTTTTAAGATGATGATTAATAATCAGGATAGAGAGCTTTCTATCCACCCTGTTTACAATTATCCTAGGCTTATGACTTTATATGACATCAAAATAAATTCATTAGAAGGATTTGGAGTCCAGTTTGGAGATTACCCTAGAGCAAGTGATGGCCCTACATATAGGCATCCTTTTAATGGGGAAGTTGCTTTTTGCATGGGGTTCTACAACCATCTGTCTTTATCAAAGATAAGAGAAATCAATCAATATCTAATGAATAAATATATATATTATGTAGGGACAAGGATAAGAAACAGTACCCCTATTTTTTCAAAAGCTGGAGTATTTTATCAAGAAAATCTTTTTTTAAGGTTTGAAGATGATTTTGTAATTACAGAACACAATCTCATCTCTCCTACTGAATTACCTATTTCTTTAACCCCTTCTGGAATACTTGCCTTTAACATTCCTTTTGATCTTGAGACAGAACTAATAATAGAAACTGTAAATAGCAATAATAATAGATGCTTTTTTAAGATAGGGTTAGAGATTGTAAAAGATGATGATTTATATTCTCTTTTACCTGAAAGAAAAAAATAGGTAATTTTTATAGAGATAATGCTCCTATCCAAAATAATATATGGGCTGACAGGCAAAACAGAAAATTTTTAACAGCTACTAATCCTATTCAGACTTCTTCTGAAGGGGTTATAGCAATTAATAATCAGTTTGATCTTAGTCAGCCCTCTACTCAGGAAACTTTTATGTTTGTTTATAAGCAGGTTGAGGGAGGGGTAAGAAGTTTTCTGAACAGTCTGGTTGATAGCATTGGAGATGGTAGACTTTGGAATACCCCAGAATCAAAAGTTACTAGTGTTTTTGTAGGGAGACTTCCTGTAGACCCAAGGATTTTTAGACTACCTACAGATGAGTTTTTTATTATTATTTTTACAGGAAATATCACTTTTTCCTCAATCCCAAATCTAAAGGGAATCCTTAAGTTGTTTGTCTCTTGGGGGATTAGACTAGCTCCTAGCCAAATAACAGAAGTGTTTAATATTTGTTCTTTTCTTATCCCCCCCAATCCCCAATATGTAGAGAGGTCAGAAGTTCTTATTAATACCCAAGGGGCTACATTAGACCTAAATTCAAAGTTTTCTAGCCCCATAAATGAAGAGTTGGTTTATTCTATAAGTCCTTCTATTCCTATAACTTTTCTTTCTGAATCAATAATTCAGTTTAATTACACTAGAAGTGGAAGAAGGATTATCCCTATTAAGGTTAATCAAGAATCTTTTGAGCTTAGGGCTAAAATTGATACAGATAAAAATACTCTTTTCTTATCTCTTTTGGCTTCTAAAATCCCCTATAAGGCTTTATTTACAAATGATGATTCAACTATTACTCCTGATTTCTGGCAAGAATACTCTCTAACTCTCCCTCAGAGGCTTGTTTTTGAGGGAATGGTGACAAGAAAGTTGCATCCAACATACTTTAATAGTCTTGGTATTTATTTTGGTTTAGAAGGGCAAAATCACCTTAGATTTAACCAATCTTTTAGAGCAAGGTCTGTTCTATTGGTAGTTTATTTAGAAGAGGTTGGTAATTTTTCATGTTGGTTTGGTAGTAAGATTATCCCTTTAGCAATTTTTAGAGATACTGTTTTGGAAGAAGATTTAGTTATAGATGAGTTGGTTTCTATAGGCAATAATGGAGTCTTTGTCTCTGCCTCTACTCTTTTAGTTCCTGGATTTAATACTATCCTTTTAACTTATAGTGAAGAGGTTTTTGTAGACTCTTTCTCTAAAGATAGATTTATAGAGGACAGGGGAATAAGAGGGTCTATTTTTACTATTCTATTATTTGATGAGATAATAGATCAAAATACTTATAAAAAACTGCATACCATTATTAGTGACTATTATGATAGAGCAAGAGAAATTTTATTGCTAAGATTTGAAGGGGATTTATTTAATGAAGCAGGATTTTTATTGGATGAAGTAAGACAGGCTTATAGTGTTAATAGTAAATTTGGGAATAAAGCCTTATTATTAAATAATTCTTTCTTTAGTCTAAATAATGAGTTGCTGGCTTTTAGGTATGAAGATTTTACTATTAGATTCTGGATAAATGGATTTTCTTCTGTCCCCTTAAGGGTATTAGAACTAACTGGTTTTTTAAGAGTTGAAGTCAATCAAAACAACTTAATTGTTTCAGTCTTAAATAAAGAGACTTTTAGAGTTCAGTTATTACCAAACTATCAGTTTATTGTTTTAAGCAGAAAAAATAATTACTTAAGAATTTTTATAAATAAAGTAAAGTTTTATGAACAGGAATCTTTTTTAGATTTTACAAGAAGAGAGCTTTTAGTGGGGAATGGTCTTAATACTCCAAATGAGGTTCTACTAGATGAATTAGTTGTATTAAGAAGAGTAGGGTTAGAAACTGTAGAAGATAATAGCCCTTATGTGCCTATTTAGTTATCAAGATTCATTTTATTTAGCATCTCTATTTCCTCTCTCTGCTTAAGAAGACTTTTGGATTCTGTCCCTTGGTTTTGTTTATGATAATTAAGTCTAGCCTCCCACACCTCAGCAGTTTTAGCTCTTTTGTTCTCAAATAGTTTCTTGGATGCCTCTGAAGCAGTTCCATGAAATTCTCTTAAATGGAAAAGAATATGTTGTTCTGGCTCAAAAGTAAAAAACCACTGTCTCTTTCTCTGAAGTGTCCTTCTTAATTCAGTATCAAATCTCCCTAACCCTATAATTTTGACTGACTCTCCTTCTACAATTGCCTTATATTTAATATATTCTACTAAATAAGATAAAATCCTATCTATGGTGTGCATAGAAGCAATAGGATTTTCTGGGTCTTTATTCAATTTTTCATAGATATAAGAAACATAAGGAGGACTTTCATGGGCTAGCTTCATAGTGTGGTTTTCCCTACTTCTATACTGTTTAATAAAAAGCTATCATAATATCATACATTACATAAATAGCCTATGACCAATAAAAAACTTCCTGTTCTTTCTACTTATTACATTTCTTCTTCTCCCTCTTATTTAGATACAAAAGAGGACAAAATGTTTGTTTCTCAGAAAGAGAATAAGTTTTTTATTTTCTTTGAAACTCCTGGAGCTAGTGAGAAGGAAATTGAGGTTTGTGTAAGGAACAAATATGTATCCCTTAAAGCCAAAAGAAGCTATCTTTCTGAGTTTGGGTTAACAGATACTTCTAATAAAAATTACAATTTTTCTGTTACTTTGCCTAAGCCTGTTATTCCTTCTACAGCACAGATGAAATATGTTAATGGGGTTGTTATTGTAGAAGTTGAGACAGAAAAAGAGGATCAGGTTATTCTTAAATTAGCTGAAGAAACAGACCTTTCTATTAACAGTGAATAAAGATGTTATGTAGTGTAAGGGGGATAGAATCCCCTACAATCCCAAGAAAACAGATTCCCATTCTGATAGAGTTCCAAATAAACTCTCCCATCCACTTACTCCTGCCCCCCTCCTCCACTTACAGATATACTAAGAACAGTATCTGATTGACTTAGTGTTCCTGTTATATTATTTCCTGTAAAATTAAGCTTGTTTATTGTAGGGGGATAATCTACAAGGTCTTTAGCAAAAGTTATTGATCCTCCTTGTCCAGAATTATTTCCATGCCCTATCCATCTTCCTGTTCCAGAAGAGGGAGCTACTACATTAAAATCTGTGGGATCATCTGGTAATGTTGAGTCTGGGTCAAAGGTATACCATCTACTAAGTTGATTAACCAACAAGGAAACTCTACCCCTACTAGTAAACCTCCCACTTCCAGGAACATTTTTTAGTTGCTGAATTGTATCAACAGAATAACCATGACTCATAGTAAAGATTTTAAGTTTTCAACAATTTTAGATGGATTGGTAGAAATAAGGTTTTGCAGTAATTTTTCTTTTTCTGCTACACTTTCTTTCTTCAATACCTCAAGAACTAATTCAATCCTATCTTCTGGTATCTCTGGTATTTTATGCAACCCAATATCAATGATCTTTAACAAGAGATCATCAATATCAGTGTTATTTGCAGTTTGAGGCATAAGTCTTTGGAACTGAAGAATTGTTTCCCTTAAAAAATTTAAGGTCTTTTTATTGATAATTTTCTTCCAAAAGATAATAAAAGATAAAATAGAAGCTAAGACAATAGAAACCTCAATAGCATCAAATCTGATTACTATCTCTTTAATCTCAGGATAAGAAGTATCCTGTAATACTACATAGTATTTGTTTTTGGTTGTCATAGGTTTAGTTTCTTTGCTAGTTTTGCCTTGTATATTTGTCTTTGTAAGGGATGAGTCTCTGCCAAATAGTAATTATTTAGCTTTTCATCCCTCTCAAAGACCTGCCCTTTGTTCCCAACCAAAGGAGATGACTGAATAATTGTCCCTTCTCCTGCATCAACTCCATAAAGTATTTTTTTGTAGCTCTTCATAACTCTGATAGCAAAACCATTTAATAGTTCTAACAGTTTTCTATCTATGTCATTCATGTTGACAGCTACTTTATTTTTATTGTTGTAACACTCAAGAATCATAGATAGAAGAGCAGAACTTAACTCATTGTAAGCAGTTTCAAACTCCTCCAAAGATGGTTTTTCTTGGTCATAATCATTCCAGGAGGTAATGTTTTTGTTCTGAAATAAGGTCATCAGAGGGATGGCTGGAAGAGGGGTAAGACTCACTTCCACAATTTTCTCATCATCTGGACTATCAACACAAAGACCTACAGAGATTCCTCCTGCATCCTTGATTTGATGCAGATATTCAGGCTTTAGAATTTCTATGGCATTAGAGAAAACAGCATATCTCCCTAATAGCATTTTTCTTGCTTCTTCATTATTTTTATATTCCTCTGGGAGATTCTCTTCTGTAATGATTTTTCCTTCTAAAGGAGAAGCAACCTTCCCAACAATGTTGTCATAATTCATTTGATGGTCTTTGATAAGATATACTGAGAATTTACTAAGATGTCTATTAGTATTATCAATAATTCTTTCTAGTCTATCCCTTGAAAAATAATGTTTTTTTCCATTAGAGTCTTCTTGGCTCCCCTCAGTAATCAAAAGAGCCTTCTTCACATTCTCACTAGGGTCAGTGGAAAGAATTGTGCTTTTGGTTGTGTTAAACTTAAGTATCATAGCTTTTCTTAAATATATTTTCTATATTAGCTTATTTCAATGAACCTGAATTACAAAGTAGCAGGAAAACTAAAAAAGATTAGAATTGACAATAAGTTTTCCCAAGCTGAAGTCAGCAAACTGCTCTTTGTAAGTCAGAGCAAAATATCTAGACTAGAGAATGGAGAGACCAAAATCACTATGGATGACCTTCAAAACTATTGTAGAATATGTAATGTAGACATAAAAAGGTTTTTGAATGAGTGTTTCAGTAAGTAATATAGCAACTCTAAAAACCATTAGAGCAGATCAGGCTAATGGAGTAATCAGGTGGGTAACAGAAAAAATTTCTTGGTATTATCCTAGTGCAGATTCAACCTTGACCCCTGATGATGATGCAGTTGTTCAGCCCAATGTAGGAACAGGAAGATGGTTAAAGCAAGAGTCTGCTGTTAAAATCTCTGATATTAAGCCTACTCAGGTAGTAACTTCTGATGTTAATCCTATTTTAAGTGGGACTAGATATGTAGTAGATACTGCTAATTTAACTACTAATTCTATTGTATTTACCCTTCCTTCTAATCCTATATCTTTTGGAGAGACAGATATTGTTATACAGGGTACTAACCTATCTAAGGTAATTGAAATAATTGCTTCTGGACAAACCTTAATCAATAATGAAGAAAGAGATATAAGAGAAGCTCTTATTAATGGGCAGAGATTTAGAATCATTTATGGAGGAACTTCTATTGGATGGATTGTCTCTAAAATTGATACCCTTGCCTTAACCAGCTATCCTAGAGGACAAAGCAATGTCTTTACTAGGGACTGGGATGGAACAGGGAATTATGACTTTAATTTGGGGTTAATAGATGTTATAGGAAGAGATTTTGATCTAAATAATACCTGGACAAATCCCAACAAAAGATCATGGGGAGAAGTGCATATTGGGAGCAATAATAATACTACTAATAGTTACTCTAATTTTAATACTGTTGAAAATATAACCCTTTTTGTTTCTTATGGTTATGTTAATGTAACACCAAATTTTTTTAGTAGGCTTAATTCTGAAAACTCAAATAGCACAAATAGCTCTTACTCTTTAGGGATATTAAAAACAGAAAGAATTAGTTTTTGGTGTAGAGGGAAGGGAGTTCCTGGGTCTCCAAATATAGCATTAAAACCCTCAAAGGTCTTAATCATCTATAAACATTATGCAACTATTTCAGGGGCAGTTACTATTTCTAATCTAACTGCTAATGGCATTAAAACCCTTCTAAACCCTATAATTATGGGGTCTATAGATGCAGAAATAATACAACCCAATAGCAGTATCACTGACAGAACCAGAATAATAGAGAGAAGCAGTGGATCAAATCTATTCACTTTACATGGGAGAGGAATAGAAGTATTAAGAAAACCTAATACTTTAACAAACTTTAATTCTGAGGTAATACTTGTAGATCACACAAAACTCCCCTCCCCTTACAATAACAATAATTTCTTTGGGATACTCTATACCTTAGAACCTACTTCTACATATTTTAATAATTTCTCTTTTGAATGGATTGTGGATTCTTATGCTCTGTTTACAGGGTCAACTTATGTTTTTATTCATAGTATTGACTTTTTTGGAACTGCTTATCCATTCTAAGCAATTTAGTATCTAATTATATTAGTACATCTAATAGTGTTTAGTGCAGTAATACTAAAAAACTCTAAAAGGGCAGAAGCATCAGTATTATTAAAGCTAAAAACAGTCTTTCTGTTTGCAGTCCAATCTATTCTATTATCATTCCAAGTAACATTTGAATTGGTGCTGTTTCTGTCTAAAAATAAACTAAATTTTCCATCCCTAATTGAAGTGACAAAACTTAAACTAGCATTCCCTTGAAACACCAACCTTATTAATTCTGTGCTGTTTGGATTAACAGTAGTAGCTCCTGTAACATTTGTCTCTGTTGCTAGGAGCTGGTAAGAAGAGATAGAGTTATTCATTTTGAACCATCTTCCTGTGGAGGAATTAGGAACAATAATGTTTTCATCATCTCCTGCATCAGTAGCATTAATGTCAAAAACAAACCAAGCTCTGTCATTGGCAGGGGTAGACTTAACAATCATTGCCAGATTGTCAAAAGCCTGTATTGCTTTTAACTGTGTAATATCTTCAACAGCCATTGGTGCAAGCATAATATCTCCTTAAATTTCTATAGGTGGGGTAAAAGAGTTTGTGTATTTAGCAAAAGGATAGATAGCAATACTATCAATTTCTAGAGTATTCAATCCTGGGTAATTTCCAGCATTGGTATTAACAGTAGCATCTGATGTATTATTATTTTCATTCCTCTTTACACAGATTTTAGCATTAGAAATAGGAGAAGCATTTATCTTCCCTGTCCCAGTATTAGTGGATTCTAAATTGCCATTAATAAATAAAAGATGGTTGTTTCCATCTCTAACATAACTAAGGTGAACCCTGCTATTAATAGGTACCTTAGCAACACTATCAAAAGAAAGAGATAGCTCATACAAAGTAATGTTAAGTTTTTCATTTTTTATTCCAAATGTTAAAACATCAGGAATATTGATTATACTGGCATAGGTATTTTCAGAATTATAAATATAAGCCTCTAAGGTTAGTGGTTGATCAGAAAAATCAAGATTATTTATTACTGTCTCAAAATGAGAAACCCCTGATAAAACATTCTTCCCAGAGGGGGTTTTTCTAGTTAAAGTAAAATTATTGCTTTTTAGAGTATAAGCCCTGTTCTGAGATAATTCCCTAGTTGTGTAATAGAACTTGTAAGACAGAATACCTCTAGGTTGGACATCTTGGGGAGGAAGTACAATGTGATTTGTAATATTTTGACTAGATTTAGAGATTTGTACATGGGACAATTTTCCTTCAAAAGAGATGGCAGAAGAAGGTAAATTACTATCAAATATTTCAGGATGTCCTATTGTAATAGGAGCTGTAGAATTAAAAGCTGTATTATCTGAAGTTAGAGAGTAATTTATTAAAGCTCCTCCAGCAAACAAGAGGTAAGAGTTCCCTGTTCTAACAAATTCAAAAAAGATAGGTTTATTTAGATTATTGTTTCTTAAATTTGTAATATCAGTATCCAAAGAGATAAATTTAGAACTAGTTCTAAACCTAACAATAATAAAAGTTTCAGTAAAAAGAATAATAAATGTATTATTCCCTGGATTCCACCTAGAAATCACTACCCCTTTATTACTAGGAGAAGTGAATTGGCAGAAGAAAGAAATAGTAAAATCACTCTGATTTAAGTCAAAAGAAGAAGTAGGAGCATAAGAGATGGAATCTCCATTTAGAGAAACAAACCCATTACTAAAAGTCCTGTTAGAAGTAGAAGGGGTAGCAACTAAGGAAGACTGAGTCTCATTTATATTTGTCTCTAATAGGGCAGTGAATATCTTATTAGGATTTTGGATAAAGTCTCTCCTCTTAAGAGAAGAGTAATAAAATAAATTCTCAAGGCTAGAATAGTTTGAAGGTGTCTCTATTCTTGCTGTCAACTGATTATCAGTAGTTAAAAGGAATCCATACAGTTTAGAACAGTTGATAGTAAGAGGAATATTGGAATAAGGAATATGATCAATTACTTGGCTAAAAGTCTGGTTGGAGGGAGTTAGAAAAGCAGAACCAGATGAAGGGCATATTTTAATAGAAAGAGCAGTTTGTTGAGTTTGTCCATCATCCCTCACAAATTCAATTAGGTATCTTTCTCCATCAACAAAACTGGAATTAAAGTTATAAGTAAAAGCTCTATTCCCAAATTGATAGACAATAGTGTTTCTGTTTATTTTTAGTCTCCAAACAATTGTTGATGTAGTAGAAACATCAATTAAATTGACAAAATCATCACTAAAATTACTGATAGAGAAATCAATATAAAGGTGAAATTTGGTGGGAGATGAGAGATTAAATGAATCCTTAAAAGGAATTACTAAGGGGGTTGTAAGATTATAGAAAGAAGACTCATTAACAGTGTTTGTTCCTAGAGGATAATCATTGGAACTAAATACATCCTCATAGTAGGAGGTATCATTTCTAGGATTAATTTGTAAAATTGTTTTCCTGTTCTTAAAAAACCTAAGATCATCATAATAAATAGTTCTTAGATTGATTACATCTATCTTTAGCACCTCAATAATCATTAGAGGAGCAAAGTTCAAAAGAAATACTTCTGGCTTAATGTCCCACCTTCCCAGGTTAAAAAGATTGACAACCTTAAAATCATTAAACTTAATAACAAGATAAATGGGTTTATATTTTGGTATGTTTTCAAGAGAGAGAGTAATATTTCTATTTAAGTCTAAAAAGAAGATAGATTTATTACTATTGCCTTGAATAACAACATTGTCTGTTGTGATAGAAACTGTTGTAGTAACATTTTGGGCTGTGGGAGCATTTTTAGGAAGAGGGATAAATACTCCTTGTCCCTCAGCAATTGATATATAATTTATTTGATTTGAAACATTGAGATTTTCTTTTGTGAAAGAAAACCATTGCCTTCTAGAAGTAATAGGAATACATTCCAAAAAATTAGTAGTATCCAGATAAGGAACACTTTCTAACTCAACAAAAGATGGGTTTAGTTTGCCTTTAGACATAATTAAGTACCTGCTTTAAGAAGTTTAATCCAATGTGCATACCTGAAATAAGGAGAGAACCAGGCATATCCTGGAGTATAGTGCCAATTATACTGATATTTTGGTAAAGGCTCTTTATAAAGCTCAAATGTTTTAATATCAGAAGAAAGATGAAATCCATTCACAAACCCATAAATAACTTTATTTTCATCATTAAACATTAAGGGTTCTGTAGAGTTATCTGTAAAATTAGATGAAAGAGTAACAGAACTATTAATAATAGTATTTATTCTAAAGTTAATATCAACTCCATTTCTAGTAATAAAAATATGATACCAGGTCTGGTTGTCTGGGGTAAAAGGGAAAGAGAAGGTATTGTTAAACAACTTCAATCTAATATCAGTTGCTACTTTCTCTAGCTTGATAACATCTAATTTTTCAAAAAAACAATATTCCTACTAGCAGGACTAATATCAAACCTAACAAAAAACTGAAGGGTAAAGACTTGGGGAAGGACAAAATTATCATAATAAAGAATATTATTTGTGTTAAACAGAATAGATTGAGTCTTAAAGAGTTTATGATCACCTGAATACACAGCCTCATAGCTTCTTTCTATTACTGTCCTAGAAAAATCTTCAAGAGTACCATCAAATCCAATAGATACCAATGAGTTGGGGTCTTCAGGGAGGATAACTGTATCAATCTTAATGATTTCAGGTTCATAGACCCAAGCCAAAGAGTTATTATAAAATTCTATTCTTTGTTCTGGGGCAAAAAACTGAGTTGTGACAGCAGACTTTAACTGGAACCAGGGAAGAGTAGAATTGTTTTGTTCATTACTCCTAAGAATTTTTAAGTCAGAAAAAGAGAGTAAATTTTGACTAATAAAAACCCATGCCTCTCCATACTTTAGTTCTAACTGACCAATAATATTTTGTTCTAATAAACCAAAGAGAGATTTCTGTATAGCCCTGATTTCTGTGCCTCCCCCTACCAATTTCCACTTAGTAGGGTCATTGTTGGCAGTAGATGTAGGAGAATTGTATATTGTGTTAGGGCTTGAGGAGACAAGATAATCTAGTAAAAAATTCTCTAAAATCTGAGTTGCATTACTTATTCCTATTTCTAAAAATCTAGAAGGGATTCTATATGTTGCCCCTTGTTCAATAGCTATAAACTGTTCCTTGGAATTGATGATTTTGTTATCTTTATCTAGAATCCTAAATTCTACAACTCCATAATAAGAACTTAGGGCAACTCCAATAGAAATAGGATTAGCATTACTAAGGACAACAGTTGTTATGTTAGAGCCATTTTGGCTATTAATAATATTGTCTGTACCAGAAAACTTAGTAAGGGTATTTAGTGGGATACTATCAACCCCAAAGACAGTCTGAGTGATATTAGTATTACCAGAAAACAGCCTTGCCTTTATGGGGGCTATAGAGAGCAGTGTTGTCTTCTTAATAACACTAAGAACCAGATTTACAAAATAATCATCTAACATCTGATTACCAATGTTTTTTTATTATTCTAGCATATTATTTATTACATAGTTAAACCAGGTAGTTTTTTCCACCTCCAGCCATTCATCTTTGCTGATATTTAGCCAGTCTAGTTCCTTCCAGGTTTGAAGTTCTATTTGAGCCATAGGACTTCCATATTGCAGACTTTTGGAAAACCCAAGGTCTTTGGAAGACCCAAAGAGAGCTGTTGGACTAACAAATACTAAATTTTTATAGTTCAAAAAATATCCAGATTCTACTCCTTGCCTTTCTCTTTGTCTATAAACAAACTCTTCTTTCCCTAGGAAAAAGAGATTCCCTTTTGGATTTAAGTCAGTAAAGTTAAAGGAAGTTTCCTTGAAAAAAGGAGGAGGACTAACTGTAAAGTGAACAAAAGAAAACTGTGTATATAGTTTATTTTTTAGAGTG
>PHFO01000014.1 GCA_002861535.1 Cyanobacteria bacterium M5B4
TGCCGCAGAACAGGAACTAGCAAGACTGCGCCAATTGTTACCCCCCTCTAGTCAAACATCTGGGGACATCTTGCGCGCAACGATTCGTTTAACTCTGGCAGACGTTGATACATTTCGATGTACCATTCTCTTCTTTCGGTAAAATGTTGATAAAGTAGACGATGGTCTTTCACCCAATTATAGGCATTGTCAGCGATACGATGGCGTAGTTTGGCATTTTGAATCAGTTCCGTTAGTTTTGCGGCAAATTCATCCACGGAATGATAGATCATGCCTGTTATTCCTTCCTCGATCGATTGGGCGTAAACCGTGGGACTAGCGAGAGCGACAACCCCATGGGCGGCGTGTTCTAGGAACTTGAGGTCGGACTTCATGCGATTAAACTGGGTGTCTTGCAGAGGCAAAATGCCAATATCGCAGGTGTGTAAAATCTCTTGATATTTTTCGTAGGGTAAAAACGGATGAAACTCTTTACGACTGGTTGCAAGAGCATCAAAAAACTGCCGATCGTGAATTACTTTGACATAAACTTGTTTGTTGCGACTTAAAACTTTGTTGATCGTCGGCATCAATGGTTCCCAGTCTGCTTGACGGTTAAGAGCACCAAAGAATAAGTTAACAGAATAACTTTCTTTATATTCTCTTTTGGGAGGAAGATAGGCTAAATGATTAGGAAAGACTTTGATGAAAGGATTATTAAACTGTTGCAAATGACGGGCTAAAGCTGGGGTGCTAGTTTGAATACAGTGGGAACTCCAAAATAAGAGAAACTTGTTATCGGCATTTTCGGGCCAGAAATAGGGGTCGTCGTCATGCTCTGCCACAATTAGATAACCGCGGTCTTTTAGTAATTTTTGCTTTTGAATGTCTTGGGGATAAAGTAATAATGCCCTCTGCCAAATAAAGACTTTATACTCATCCGCCGCTGCTAAATTGAGGGGAATAGATTGCCCTAGTCTAACTTGATTGATGCGGGTATTGGGCAGAGTCTTACTAAACCGATCGGGTTCTAGTACTCTAACTCGATCGCAGCCGATCGGTGCGGTGATGCAGGTTTGAATCAGGAGTTTTGGTTGCTTTAGGGGTTGTTTCAAGGCTCGTAAAATTAGATATTGCGAGGCGCTGAGGTACTGAAATTGACTAGGGGAGATTTGGAGTAATTGCAAAACGGGACTGATTTGTTGGATAAACTGCTGGAAGGATTGGTGGTGATCTGGGGGCAATTCTTCCTTAATCACTTCGGCATCAATTAAACCGAAAGATTGGACTAATTCCCTGATTTGCATGGCGCTAAAGCCGTTAGTTTGACTGGGCTTACCCTCGATCGTTTTCAGGATATGCTGCCAATACTGACTGTTCAAAAACGGAATTAGAACCTGTCCTTCTGCTTTTAGCTGGGGTAACAAGAGAGGTAGTTTTATTTTAATGTCTGTTAGATCGGTAAAAACGAGGCAATCGATCTGTTGACCTAAACTAACGATCGTTTCTGGTAAAGAACTGCTGTCTGGATCATTTAGTTGGAAAAACTGACAGACGGGGTTATAGGGCAAGTATTTCTCAGATAAGACCGTATTACCAACTTCTAAAATTACTTTGGCATTGAGGGGCAGAACTGCAAGAAGGAAGTCTAAACTATTCATTAAAAATCTACTCCCCGTTTTAAGTCTACTCCTTCGTTAGCATAGTGTTTGTGACAGACCATCTCGGAATGAACATCTGCTAAATCAAAGTAAGCTGGTTGTTTGAAACATCTGCCGGTAATAATTATCTCTGTGTCTTTCGGTTTGCGTAATAAGGTGTCACAAATCGGCTCTACCGGTAATAACTCTAGGTCTACCGTAGGATTTAGTTCGTCTAGGATGATCGTTTTGTAAATACCAGAGAGAATGGCGGTCTGGGCAATTTCCCAACCCCGCTGGGCTTCAATAAAATCGATTTCCTGTTGCTGCCCCCGCCACACGATCGCGTCTCTGCCACAGCGTTGGTGGTCTACCACATGGGGGTAAGCCTGCTGCAGTGCCCTGATGGCGGCATCTTCGGTGTAGCCCGTCCCCCCCTTGAGCCATTGCATAATTAACACGCGATGGGATTTGTCGCGGCTGATCCCCGTGCCGATCGCTTTGAGGGAACGCCCCAATGCCGATGTACTCTTGCCCTTGCCATCGCCGGTATAAATTTCGATCCCCGTCACGCCGTATTCTTTCGCCGTGGGATGGTCGTGGGGACGCATTTCTGAATGTAAGTTAGCAATGTCGATCAATTGCTGGGGGGCACCCCGCCCCGTCACGATCACTTCCATAAATTCGGGTTTGCGTTTGAGGTCTTTCACGACCCGATCGGTGTCCAATAAACCCAAATCAAGGACTGGATTCAATTCATCTAACACAATTACGGAGTATAAGCCCGATGCCATCGCCCCCCTGGCAATGTCCCAGCCCCGCTCTGCCTCCGCCCGATCGAAGGGAATGATGGCACTGCTGTCAAAATATTCCGATCGTCCCGTTCGTACATGGTCAATTAGATGGGGGAAACCCTCTTGGAGGGCGGCAATGGCGGCATCTTCGGCATACTCCCGATCGGGACCTTTGAGAAATCGCAACAACAAAATCCTGGTCTCCCGCTCCACCATCCCCAACCCCAAGGAGCGCAACACTACCCCTAAAGCCGCCTGGGACTTGCCTTTGCCTAAGCCATCGTAGACGTGAATTTGCCCCACCGATCGTTCGGCGCGCATTTGGGCGGTCATAATGCCAATCTGTCTTACTGCCATAACACTTTCCAGCTAAAATTTAATCCCTGTCACCGCACTAAAAAGTTTACGCCCCTTGACAAACCCTTTCCCCTCCGATAGCCAGGGATAGGGCAATTGCCGGCACTGCCGCCATTCCCCTGCCCCGATCGCGGCTAGTTGGGGCACCTCCATCCCCGCAATTCCTAAAAACCCCGTAGTTAACTCAGTCGTTTTCATAATTACCAGGGAAACATTGCTACTGGGGGGACAGGCTCGTTGCCCCAAGATCACAGGAATTTCTTTGTCCTGATAGTGGAAGCGACCAATGCGATCGATCGTGATGCCTAACAAAGCCTCTTGCACTAAGTTAGAAGGCAAAGCCAATAACAGATCAAAAGAGTTGATCAATACAACTTTCTCTTTGACTGGGGGTAGGGGAGCAAACAGGCTGAAGGGTTCAGGCATTTTCTATACTCCCACGGGTTGCTCGATCAGAGTGGCGACCTTTTCCAACAATTCCGGCGTACCAAAGCCCTTGGTTAAAAAGTCCGTTGCCCCTAATCTCTGGGTCTCCTTCGACCATTCCTCCGCCAGGCGGGAAGATACCACCAAAATAGGCATGGTCATCCGCGCTTGGCGGCAGTGGTCAATCAAGGTAAAGCCATCCATGTTGGGCATCTCAATATCGGTAATCAGTAGCGCTGGCTGAGGATGGGACTGGAGCCAATCCCATGCTTCTAGTCCATCATTGCAAGTCACGACTTTGTAGCCCTGGGGTGTCAAACTACTTTCAATGCGACGGCGCATCAGAGCGGCATCGTCCACTACCACAATTTGAATGCCTTCTTCTTCGATCGTTTCCACTTCCGCCCCATGGGCACTAATCTGGGGCAGAACATCATCTTGGAGCTTACCTAGCAGGGCATCCATCAGGGCAGTGGCATCAATGACGGGGATCAATTTACCGTCGGGCATCAAGCTCACCCCTAAAATCCCGATCGGGGCTACCATCGGTGCTGGTAGGGAGTTCACTAATAATTCGCTTTGACCTGCTAGGTTATCGGCGAGTAACCAAATGCCATCGGTGTTTTCACTGCGCTTTGCCCGAACCGCGATCGAGGTGGGTAAAATGGTGCGGGGATTGCGATCGCCCTGCCAGTATTGGAAGAGGTCGAGGGCGGGCACTTGACCGCGGTCTTCCGTAATTTCGTGGGAATAGAGACGATTTTCTTCGGGCGGGACTTTGCGCCAGAGCAGGTCGTCTAACAACATGGTCGTAAATACTTCGGCGGTAGGTACGGCAAACACCCGATCGCCCGTCTGCAACAGCATACAGCGCACAAACAGGTTAGGTACAGGAATTTGAATTGTGAACGTGGTTCCGGCTCCGATTTTGGTCTTGAGGCTGAGTTGTCCCCCCATGGCTGCCACTTGACTGGCGACTACATCCATGCCCACCCCGCGCCCAGAAATGTCGCTCACAGCTTTGGCAGAGGTGAACCCAGGTTGACAGATGACTGCTAATAGTTTTTCATTGGTGGAGGTATCGAGGAGGGGTAAGCCCTTAGATTCGGCAATGCTCCTAATTTTTTCGGGATTGATGCCCCTGCCGTCATCTTTTAGCTCTAGGACAAACATATTACCCCGCCTGGCTAGGGAGAGATCGACCCTGCCCTGCTTGGGTTTGCCAATTTTTTCCCGCTCCTCTGGCGGTTCTAAACCGTGGTCAAAGGAATTGCGAATAAGGTGCAACAGGACTGGCTCTAGGTTGCGCAATGTACCGGCATCGAGTTCGAGTTTTTCCCCTTCCACGTAGAGGCGGGCGGGTTTGTTCATGCGGGTTGTCAGGTCTCTCAAAATTCCCCTAGCCCTGAAGGCTAAACTCTCGAAGGGAACGAGGCGGCTTTCTTCTACGGTGCCCTGCAACCCCCTGAGGCTTTGCTCTAGGCGCAATAGGCTGTCACTGGTACGGCGGGCGGCTTCTCCAGTTTCCGATCCTAGTTCCATCAGGCGCAGGGTAATTTCTAACAGGCGGTTGATGGCGGTGTAGCCCTGGCGGTAGCGCTCCAGTTTGACCCCGGATTCGCCTTTACCACTGTCGTGATCCAGCACAGCAAAGTCGTCTTGCACTTCCCGCAGTCGGGAAATATACTGGGCGCTGTCTTGGGCGAGGGATACCAGAGGAATGAGGTTTTTTTGCACGACTTGATAGAAACCTTGGGTGGCACGGGTCGCCATTAGGGTCTCTACGAGGTATTGCGCCGATCGGTCGAGTCTTTCTAGGGGTACGGGGATTTGGATGTCCGCGACTTGGGGTTCTGGAGCTTTAGCCTCGATCGGGGGCGTTTCGACCTTGGGCTTGGGGGCTTCTGGGACTTTACCACCGCGGCGGGCGCACTCTTTGAGGGACTTGAAGTAAGCTGGCCATTGTTCTTGCCACACCGAGGCTTTGGCGTTAGCGATCAGGGCATTCCCTTCCATGAGCAGTTTTGTCCAACCTTCGGCAAGTCCAATTTCTGCCCCTATTTCTTGTAACTGGGCGAGGCACTGGGTTGCGGTGGCTTGCATTTCTGCCGTGATGACTGTTTCGGGGGTGAGTTGCTCCACCAGCATTTCCAGTTCTAGCACCATCAGGTCAAAGCCTTGGTCAGCAAATTCCCGATGGAGTAAAACGGTTTCGTCTAGTTCGCCGCTAAATGCCTGTCGGGAAGTCTGATGGAGGTCAAAGACCCGCTCTACTGCCGCAGTGGGGCTGGTGGCGTAGTCCATTTGCAATGTGCCGATCAGTAACTCTCCTGATTCCAATAAACCCTGGCGTAAATCCCCCTCGATCGGTGGGGCTTCTTCTAAGTTACGCAGGTCGGAGAGCCAGTCTTCTAGTACTTTGGCGACTTGGAGGATGGGATTGGCTCCTACGGTGGCGGCTCCGCCCTTAATGGTGTGGATGGCACGGTAGAGCTTTTGGATGTCAGTCTTCCAGGTTTCGGCGCTGATGGATTCCACGATCGTGAAATATTCCTGGAGATATTTCTGGGTATCGACATCGAAGAGGGCTTTGAGTTCGGGATCAACTTCCTTTACTACGCTGACCGGGGGCACGATCGGTTTGGGTTTAGCTTGGGGCAGGCTGCCGCCGTGTTTAGCTGACTCTTTCAGGGATTTGAGGAGGGGGGGAATTTGTTCGATCCATTGGGCAGCATTACCAGTAGCGAGGATGGCTAAACCTTCGTTGATCAGTCTGTCCCAGTCGCCGCTGAGTTTCAGTTCGCTACCGACTTGGGCGAGTTGTTGCAAGACCAGTTGGTTAGCCTGGATGGTTTCGCTATCGATCGTCCGATCGGGGGTCAGTTCTTCGATGCACATTTCTAAATCTAACGCCATCAGGTCAAAGCCCTGCTCGGCAAATTCCTTTTGCATCAAGGTTTCTTCGCTGAGTTCGTCGCCGTAGGCTAATTTGAAGTTTTGATGTAGTCTGACAATCTGCTCCACAGAGGCATTGGGTTGTTCGCGGCTACCCATGCTAAGGCTGGCAATGAGAAGCTCGCCGCATTCCAATAAAGAATCACGAAAAGCATCATCGATCGGGGGGGCTTCTTCTAAGCTCCTCAAGTCAGATAGCCAGTCTTCTAATACTTTCGCCACTGCCAAAATGGGATTTGCCCCCACAGTAGCTGCCCCGCCTTTGATTGTGTGTATGGCACGGTAGATTTGTTGGATGTCTTTCTTCCAAGTTTCGGAATTTAGTTGTTCAACGGTAGAAAAATAAACCTGTAGATACTTTTGCGTATCCATGTCGAACAATGCCCGCAGTTCTGGATCAACGGAGTTTTCTTCCTCGATCGGGGGTGTAAATACGACTGTTCCATCTTCTTGGGTATCTGCCTCAACAAAAAAGTCAAGGTTGGGTTCTTCCTGTGAAGGAGTAATAAAACTTTCAGACCCTTGTTCTTGCAAGAGAGACAGATTATCTTCTATTTCATCTGTCGCTACTTCTTCAGCAAATAGATCGTCTAACTGTTGGGTCTGCTCTTCTTCTATAATGAACAGGTCATCGAAGCCTGGGGGATTTTCTTCTTGTTCAACTAGATCGTCTAATTGCTCCCTCTGCTCTTCTTCTATAATAAACAGGTCATTAAAATCAGAACGATCGGTGTTGTGATCGATAATCGTAAATTCTTCTTTGGCAGGAATCGTTTTTCCTCCTCCCCTAGCGCAGGTTTTCAGTTGTTTTAATAAAGGAGGGAACTCTCGTTGCCACTCTTCGGGATTGCGGGACATAGCCAACTCCATCCCCGACTGCAACAACATCCGCCAGCCTTCTCCTAGTTTGATCTCCTCCCCCACATCCAGGAGTTGTTCCATCGTCGTTAAAGCTAGTTCTACCAGAGATTCAGGAATTTCTGGGGGTAATTCTTCGATCGCCATCTCCAGGTCTAACACCATCAGATCAAAACCCTGATCGGCAAAATCCTGGTGTAGTTGTTTTTCTTCGTTCCAATCTGACAGACAACGCTCTTTTACTATTTCGTGGAGTTCTGCTATTCTCTCGCTGTCAAATTCATTGGCTGTTTGATTTTCAACTGTACGGTTGAGAATGTCCCCCAAATCGATCAAAATTTGTTTTAACTCTACTTCCAAGTTGTGCGGGGCTTCTGGTAAATAACGCAGTTCTGCTAACACATTCTCGATCGCCTTGGCTGTTTTGAGAATTTCCTCCGCTCCGATCGTGGCTGCCCCCCCCTTGATTGTGTGGGCATCGCGGTAGAGTTGTTGGATTGATTCTTTCCAGTTTGACCGATCGATATTTTGGGCGGTAGTCTTGTAACTGAGCAGACACTTTTCGTTATCGGCAACAAACAAACTCCAAAGTTCGGGATCGATAGTAAACATAGTTTAAGACTTTCCTGTAAGTAGGGGCTGTTTCTCTGGTGGTAAACGAAAGAACTCCATGCTTTCTAACAGTCGTTTGGCGATTTCTCCCATCTCCATCGATCGTTGTTTAGTTATCTCTGACTGTTTTGCCGATCGTTCTGCTGCAGCTTCAATCTCCCTGATGGAATTAAAACTTACTTCAATTGCTTTGGCAATAAACTGGCTGGACTCGGTGACGGACTGTCCTAATTTTGCCACTTCTTCTGTAACTGTACGGATGTTCAAAAAGGCTTGGTTAGTCTCTTCTACGCTAGCCGTAAAAGATGACACCAAGTTGCTGACATCGCTTACGTCTTGGTTAATCCCTGATACTACAATTTCAATGAACCCTGTCCGTTGTTGTAGTAGCGCTAACCCCTGACTGGTCTGACTGGCAAGTTTGTTGATCTGCCCAGCGATCGCTTCAAATTCCCGCGCTACCGTGGCAAATTGATCCGGCTCCCGTTGCTCTAATGCCCTTGCCGCCACCATGGAAGCATTCATTGCTAATACTTGGGTTAGAGATGCCAGTCTTCTTTGGTCTTGCACGAACTGTTTTGCTAGATCAACGAATTCCCCTAAAGACTTGATCCGTTTTACCATCTCTTCCGTTCCGGTTTGTAGGGTTTGAATGGAGGCGTTTAGTTCTACTACCTGCGCCTGCCCCTGGGCTACGGCGGCTTGGGCGGAGGCAAGGGCTGTTCCTGTGGTCAAGGCTTGCTGGGATGCGCCTTGGGCTAATTCATTGACGTTGATCATGCCCTGGGTTGCCTGCTCCACCAGATGTACTTGCTCCTGGGCGTTTTGAGCTACGGTCAATGCCAGTTCTTCTAGGGCAGTAGCACTCCGATTCACTTGCAGAGCGGTTTCTACCACTGATGCCACTGTGTTGGATAACTGTTCAATTAAACGGTTGAGGGTGTCTGCTACTAATCCCGTCGCTTGGTCGCTCACCTCGGCTTCTACGGTCAAATCTCCAGACTCTAGCTCTGATACAACTTCTAATAGTTTGCCTACTTCTTCTTCTAATACCATACTCTGGGCTTCGATTTCCGATCGGGCGGCAATTTGATCCGCTTGCCGTTGCTGGATACTGTCCGCCATTTGGTTAAATGCTCTGGCTAAAATCCCGATCTCATCCTCAGTGTCTATATCTGCTCTTTGATCGTATTCGCCATTGTTATATTTCTCCGCCACTTGGCGCAGTTTCTCTAGGGGCGCTGTCACCATCCTGCCCACTACTACTGCAATTATGCCCCCTACTAAAATTAAACCCAGAGCGGTCAGGATTACCAGTCTGGTGGTTTCAGCGATCAAAGATAAAACACTGTCCTGGGGTTTACCCCTCACTAGCTGACCTACCGCCTTGCCTTCGGCGTTCAGAATTGGGCGAGCCCCGATCGTGTAGGACTTATTGTTAAATTCAACTTCTGCGGTGGCTGTATCGCCGAGATTACTCAATTTCTCGGCAATCGGTTCGGGCAAATCACTGAAGGTGGTCGTGTTCTGTCCGTCCTGTAATAGGGAGCCGACTGCCAGCTGCTTATTTGCGATCGTCACTAGGGAAAACCCATCCCCAATTCTTCGATTAGCTCCATCTACAACGGCTAGCTCATCTTGACCAAGCAAATTTCCCAATATCACTACCCCTATAAACTGATTATTCTTAAACAGGGGCTTAGTGTCATAGCGCATTAAAACTTGCTCTGCTTCTCCTTCTCCTTTTGGGGGCAAAATCGGCGTCATTTGCTTTGCTGAAACTGCTTCAAAGGAAGTAAAGGGCTTTTCTTGATTGATGGTTTTACTGGCAACCCCTGCGGGGTCATATTTGCTCCCCTCGGCTAGGGGGACTGTAGCCTCGATCACTTTCCCCGTTTTGTCTAACAGCACAACATAGTCCAGATTGCGACGGTCTCTTGTTTCTGTGAGACTAATTTTGAGACGAGGCTTAGATTGGATGTTGTTGACTATTTCTTGTTCTTGGGGGATTGCCTGGCTCTGGTTTGTCACCTCGTTGAGGGTGAGGGCTAAAATTTCTAGCTCCGTCTGCACCTGGTTTGCTAGCTGTTTTCTTAAACTGTTGGAAATAAAGTTAACTGTTAATAGAAAACCCAGTAAAGAAAGACCGATCGTGCCCCCCAGGGCAATGGCTAGTTTGTAGAGGATGGGCAGGTTTTTCATACTCTCTCCTATTTACTTTCTGGTAGTAGACCTACAGGCAAACGGAAGTAACGAATTCCTGCCAGTAATTGCTGGGCTAGCTCTCCCATGATTTCCGCCTGGGTGCGAGCATCGGCGGTAAGGGCAGCGGTTTGTTCGGCGAGGGTGGCAATTTCGGAAATGTAACGGGCGGTGGATTCGGCGGCAATGGCAATCTCGTTACTGGATTCGCTCACTTTTTGCCCTGTGGCTACCACCTCGATCGTCACCGCCTGCACTTCGTTAAATGCTTTCTGGGATTTGTCTACCCCTTTGGTAAAACCGTCTACCAGTCTACCCAAGCCCTGCACTTCCGCATCGATCGCTGATACTACCGATTGAATCTGCCCTGTGCGTTGTTGTAATATTCCCAAGCCATCGTTGGTCTGGGTGGCTAGGGTGTTTACCTGTCCGGCGATCGCTTCAAATTCCCGCGCTACACCAATAAACTGCTTGGGATCCCTCTGCTCGGCGGCACGGGCGGCAACTAGGGTAGCGTTAATTGCCAGCACCTGGGTCAAAGACGCAATCTGCCCCTGGTCTTGCACAAATTGTTCTGCCAGACCCACGAATTCCCCCAGGGTCTTCATCCGTTGGATGATTTTTACCGTTCCTTCCTGTAACACCCCGATCGCTTCCGTGAGAGAGTTAATAGCGACTTGCCCCTGCTCCACCGTAGCTTGAATTGTGGCTAAAGCTTCGCTCGATTTCCTTACCATCGCCGTCGAATTTTGCGCTAGTTGTGCCACCTGCTCCGTCAGTGCCCTTCCCTTGGCAACGGATTGGGCTTGGTTTTCCACATTCTCCGATACAGTACGGGCAGCTACCTCTAACTCACTGGCACCGTCTGCCACCTTTTGCGCCGCCGCTAATACCCCAGCAATAACTTCTGCCAATTGCTCCCGCAAGCGGTTCAACGTGTCCGCCACCAAGCCCGTCGCCCGATCGCTCACCTCCGCCTGGACAGTCAAGTCGCCGTCCTCCAGAGCCGATACCACATCCAGCAAGCCGCCAATTTCCGACTCCAAAAATTCTGCTTCCTGTTCCTGATCTTGGCGCAGTTTGAGCCGCTCTTCTTGGCGGATCATGTCTGCTATTTGTTCCTTAAATTTTTCCTCCTTCAAACTGGTAGACTGGAGCGCCCTTGCCACAGCTTGCTGTACTTGGCTAATTTCATCCCGTTGCTCATTACTACCTAAAGAGATGTTGCCCCCCTTCTCAAATTCTTCGCAGGCATTGATCAGCGCCTTGAGCTTACTGCGCAGGTCAACGGTAAATAACAGAGCTACCCCCCCCGCCCCTAAGACTACTAGGATCAAGGCAATAGAGAGGGTATTCCACAGACTGGCGGCTACCAGTGCCTCTGGCATTTCTGCCACTACAACCCATCCCGTATCCCCGATCGTGGTATAAGCCCAGAGGGAACCCTCTAGGCTTCTTGTCCCTTTGCCCACCTCGATCGTTTCCATCAATCGATTCAACTTGGGAATGGTAGCAAAACTGACCTGGCTGGCACTTTTGGCATCAGAATGGGCATAGAGTAGTTTTTTCTCACTACTGCGCTCCACAATGGCAATACTGCCCCCCTCACCGGTTATGCCTGCTCCGCTGGCAAGATTTTGCCGTAATTTTTCTAAAGCCTTAATCAACTGCTGCCTATTACCCCCCCCTGCCAGACTCTCTAGGGTGGTAGATTGATCAATTAGTTCCTCGTAGATGGCGACAACCTCGGAGTGCCGATCGCGCAACACATCATCAGTCGATATTTCTAAAGCCTTTTGTTGCACTGTAGCCAGTAGTCTTTCCTTCGCAGTTTCCAAGCGGCCATTAAACAAGGAGAAGCCCAGAAAAGTTAACCCTAAGACCGACGGCACTAAAAGATAGCCAAATACCTTTGCCCCTACCGATTGCCAGGGAGAAACTTTAGTCAAATCAGCAGCCGGAATAGCTCTTTTATAAGACTGCTTATGGGTTTCAGTGATTGAAGTCATGGTGTCATCCTTTACTAACTAAGGGCATACCAACGCTGGGGCAACCAGTGGGAACCCACCAATTGGTCTAATATTACCTCGATCGGAATAAAGTCGTACTTACTTTCTCGATATTGCTGCAGGGACAGGCTACCCATAATTCGGTCTACGATCAAACCCGCCCCAAATAATTCCGGTAAGGACTTTGCCAAACGGACAACCGGTAACTGCCCAGGCAACAATACATTTTGCTCCTTTAAGTACAAATGGCGCAGGGAAACCAAAGGCACAATCTTTCCCAAGTGTTGCGTCACACCCACCACACTGGGGCTATAAAAGGGCAGGCGCATCACATAGTTGCGATCTACCAGCAACACATCCAACACATAGTAGTCAGGGAAGGCTATCACTTTCTCCCCTAAACCAGCAAGCACATAACGATCGGTGGTAGGGGTACTCATGACCTATAGCCCCAACTTTTGCAGTGCCCCCTGGAGGGATTCCTTTGTCACCGGCTTAGGAAGATAGTCATCCGCCCCCCGCTTTATACCGTATTCAATCTCCAACTTAGTGCGCTTGGTAGAACACAAGATGACATACTGTTTACTCGTATCAGCATTTGCCCGCAAGTTCCGTAAAAATTTATAGCCGTCTTCATCGGGCATGACAATGTCTAAAAATACAGCCGAGTAGTTCCCCTTCGCAATTTTAGGAATTGCCCCCTCTGTGGTTTCAGCTGTATCAGCCTTATGCCCTAACTCTTCTAAAAGTTTGGTTAAAAGGTGCCGCTCTGTTGCGCCATCGTCGATAATTAAAAACTTACTACCCATACTGCGTATTGAGAACTCCCACTCCAAGATAAAAGCATAGTCGGTTTTAAGCAACGATCAAATTAAAATATCTGTGGGCAAGGGTGCCATCTCCCGCAAGACATCCCGCAATTGGGTGCGAAAGTTCTCCGCATCCTCTGGCGATCGGGGCTTACCGATAAACTTACAATTTGCCCACTTTGCCCTGACATTATTCGCTACATTATTTTCCGCCGTCACTAATACCAGGGGGGTATTAGCCAAACTCGGCTGCCGACGAATTTGTTTAATTAGTTCAAATCCATTTAAGCCTGGCATATTGATGTCTAAAAATACTACCGCAGGGTTAAAAGCCAACATCTGCTGGGTAGCATCGAGGGCATTTTCAGTTAGCCGCACCTGGTAACCCCAACTGGTAAGTAGGTCACGGAACTGACGCAACAATACCGGTGAGTCATCGACGACAAAGATGCGGGGACCATTATTTTCTGGGGTTTGTAGCGTAGTTTGGGATCCACCCGCTCCTTCCAAGGCACTGCTCTTGAGGGGCTGGAGGGGGAGAATCTGCATAATCTTGTTGCTGGTCAGTTTATCCAACAACACGGCAGTGCGGTAAACCGGTTGCTTAAACTGATGGGCAATTTCGGAAATCCTGTGCTGTCCTGTGCTCACCTTGGCAAACCGCGGGAAATTATCGTTACCCACCCTTGCTAACAGTCCTTCCGCATCAAGGAGTTGCACTTTTTGGTAGGGATGGCGGGTATATTCAAACTGTTGCCACCGCTTCACTTCCTTATTTACTTCTGCTTCTAGAGTGCTGAACTGCCACACGGGGAGGTCTGTAGGAATATTGGGATAGGGTTGCCACACAAAACTAAATCTGTCTTCTAGGAATAGGGCAAGGAGGTCATCGGCAATAATCTCTTTGACTGAGTTTTTGGTTTCTTCGGGGCATCGTTTGTACAGTTGCAGAACCAAGCCCAGGGATGCCATCTTGGTGGGATGTTGCTCTAGGGTCAGGCGCTCGGAGACAGCGCGGATATTGTAGCTGGCAAGTTTGTAATTGAGGTTGGCAATGGCTTTTTCTTCTTCTTCCATTAAGACTATACCGCCCCGCTGCAGGAGCAGTTTCCAGCGATGGTGGTTACTCTCCACGTGAAGGACTCCACTAGAACGCACCATAACTCTAGCTGCGGCAAGGAGGATCAGGAGGGAGGCATCCTTCACCATTTCGTTTGGTCGAATTTGCCCGCGATTCGTCGGTAGGGAGGTACTCATAAAGGTTAGATCGGCTCCGTTACTACACTTTTACCACATCCTGTCCCAGACGCATAGTTATTATGAGGGAGTTTCTGTACCTGGGAGGGGGGCAAGTTCTGAAAGTAGGTCTTTGAGTTGTTGCCGAAACTCTTGGGTGGCATCGGCGGTGCGCGGTTTTGCCAGGAATCTGCATTTTGCCCATTTGGCGCGCATGGAGTTAGTAAAGTTGCTCTCGGCGGTGACTAACACGATCGGTATGGCGGCGAGAGGCACCTGCCTGCGGATTTGGGCAATCAGTTCAAATCCGTTTAGGGTGGGCATATTAATGTCTAAGAATATCACATCTGGTCTTAGGGCGAGCATTTTTTCGATGGCAACGGTGGCATCATCGGTGAGGCTGACTTGGTAGCCCCAGTAGCTTAATAGGTCGCCAAATTGTTTTAACAATACGGGGGAGTCGTCCACCACATGAATCCTGGGGGGCTGGGTGAGGGACATTTCGTAGCTCCGCCGATCGTTGTCGAGGTCACTTTCTGTGTTGCGGATGGTGAGGGGGAGGATGGCAACTAAGCGCGATCGGCTAATTTGTCGAATCTGAGGGCGGTGCGGGTGAGGCTCTGCTTAAACTCGTCGGCAATTTCGGTGAGGCGGTGTTGCCCTGTTGTTACCTTGGCAAAGAGGGGAACATGGATGAGGGTAGTTTCATCGTCGATCAGTTGAACTTTTTGAAAGGGATGGCGCACGTAGGCAAATTCTTTCCACTGCACTTCCGCATTTTTGACGGTTTCCATGAGGGAGTTGAGAGACCATACGGGGAAGGTAATGTTGACGCTGGTGGTGGTGGGTTGCCACAGGAGGGAAAAGCGGTTTTCCAGGGAGATGGCGAGGAGGTTCTCGAATTGAATTTCCCTGAGAACTGTGCGTACTGGTTCGGGGTGGAGGTTGTAAATTTCGCTGACGTAGCTACAGAGAGAAAATCCTGACAGTTGCCGTTGCTCCCATTCCGTTTGGGGAACCTTGACTTTGTGTCCCTTGAGTTTGCGGCAGAATGTAGGAATAAATTGGTTTTCTTCCTCCACTAGAACGATACTACCTGCACTGATGAGGAGCCGCCAGCGATGATGGGTTGTCTCTAATGCTAGAATGCCCTGGGTTTTAGTTATGATATTTAACGCCGCCATTAGGCTATCTAGGGATACATCTTTTATGACTCTGCCGACAGGAACATTGGTTGTCACTGTGTTTCCTCTCTTATGATTATTTGTAAGATACACCAATCTATCTGGGCTAGATTAGGCAGTACTACTATTTATTTTAACGATAACGATAATGACTAATTCCCCCAAAGTTAAGGTAAACCAACGGGATCTGGAACGGGTGCTGTTGCAGTTGGCTTCTGTCCTCAAGGAGGGTATGGATCAGGGAATTACCCAGGGTTGGTTTCATCTGCCTCAGTCGGACCATGATGCTCTGTGGTTAGCTGCAAGTATTTTGCAACGATCGGGGCAGTTTCCTGCCTATAAGTTGACGTTTTACCATCGGGGGCAGGGGGATGATACCTGCGGCGTAGTATTTAGGTGTCATGAGTCTAGTTGATGTCGTTTATGGTGCGGCGGCGGCGGCAAAGCGCCTAAATCGCAAAGTATTAGTAAACTATACGATACCTTGGCAGGGTTCAGATGTGTTGCAGTTTGTGGCACAACAGGGGGATAGCCATCGCTTTTTTTGGCAACGGGGACAGTTACAGTTGGGGGGAGGGGGACGAATTTGGTCTACTGCTTCCCGATTTGATGGCTGGCGGTCGGAAATTTTGCCCCTGGTGGAGGACGGGAGATGTCCCTATTTTTTGGGGGGCTTTCCTTTGCGCCATCCGGGGCTAGTTGCTTGGGGGTGCCGCGGTGGTTGCTCCGTGTGGAAGGGGCAGGGGAATTGTTACTTTGGGATTGGGTCGCGCCTGATATGGCTCCAGAGGCGGTAGTTGCCTCCTTGGAGGGGCTTTTAGCCAGGCTTGGACAGGGGCAAGGACAGCCCTTGGTGGTGGGGGGCGGGGACGACCGAGCGGTGATCGATAGTTCTCCTGGTTGGCGACAGGTGGTGGCAAGGGCTTTGGGCAGGATCGCGCGGGGAGAATTGGAAAAGGTGGTGCTGGCGCGATCGGTGGAGGTATTGGGCAATGAAAACTTTTCTGCTTTTGGTCTATTGGAGCGGCTACGGCAACGTAGTTGCCACTGTACCCTATTCTTGATGGAAATGGGGCGGGGTCAGACCTTTGTCGGCGCCACCCCGGAGATGTTATTGCAGTTTGCTTGGCACCACGATCGGTTGGATTTGGTCAGTGATGCTCTGGCGGGTTCGAGTGGGCGGGGGGAATTTTTGCTCAGGAGTGGGAAGGACTTACGGGAGCATCAAATTGTGATTGATTCTATCTTGGATGCCTATAACTCTGTGGGGGCGGCAGTGGGGCAGATTGGCAGTCCCCAATTGCTGCAGTTACAACATATCCAGCATCTCCACACCCAGATTGTTGGCACATGGCGCACTCCAGCCTGGCAGAATGTGTTTCAACTCCTGGAGTTACTGCATCCAACGGCGGCGGTAGGGGGGAGACCCAGGGCACAAGCCTTGGAATTTATCCGCCAGTTTGAGCCTTGCGATCGTCAGGGCTATGCGGCACCGATCGGTTGGTTTAATGGAGAGGGGAGGGGGGAGTTTGCGGTGGCAATCCGCTCTGGTTATGTGACAGGAAACCGCGTGAAAATGTTTGCTGGGGCGGGTATTGTCCAGGATTCCCAAATCGATCGGGAGTGGGAAGAAACCAATCTTAAGTTGCAGGGCATGCTCAGGGCGTTGGGGCTGGCGGACTGACAACTATAACTGGAACTGGGCTAGATTCCAAAACTGCCTGGGAAACAGAGCCGACAAAGGGGTGCTGTCCTTTACCCATGATAATTTCATCGACTTTGTAGTCCTGGGCAACCTGTAAAATTACTTCTGGAGCTACTCCGTTGGGGGTCAAGAGTTGGTAGGAAATGTCGGCTAGGGCGGATTGTAACCAGGGGAGCAATATCGACTCAAACTCGTAGTCCTTTTGGGGTACATAGATCACAATGACTCTGCCATCGCAGCGACGGGCAAGTTCTGCTGCTTTGGTCAGTACAGCAGGGGTCAGGTCGGAAAGGTCAACGGCACAGAGGAGGGTAACTTTGCGATCGGTCGCCACTTTGGTAGGGTCTACTTCTCCTTTTTGCAGTAAGCGGGGGGCAAACAGGGGAATTGCCCAGGCTCCCAGGGGGGCAGTAATTAAAATTGATAGAGCCGCAATTGCTAACATCGTCTCCCCGCCTTTGATGCCATAGCTGAGGGGAATGGCTCCCAGAGCTGCCTGCACGGTCGCCTTTGCCGAGTTGGCGGGCAGTAAAAACGATCGTTCTTTCCAGTTCCAGTTACTACCCTGAGTGGCAAGCCACCAACCCAATCCCCTCCCGAGCAGAGTGCTCATACTCAGCAGGATGGTTCCTATTACTAAGACATTTCCCAGGATAGTTAAATCGATCGCAGCCCCTAACAAAACAAATAAAAATATTTCGGCTACTACCCACAAACTATCAAAACCCGATCGGATGCGGCGGGCGAGGGGACGGTCTAATTCTAATAAGAAAAACCCCAATGCCATCACAGCTAAGTAACCAGAATAAAAGGGAAGTTTTTCAGCGCTTACTACTAATCCCAGAGCGATACAAAAGACAACGATCGCGTCCTGGCTCAAATTTTCTGACCATCTCTGGCGGGATAAAAGCCAGACTACGCCCTGGGCACTGATATAGCCTAAGCCAATGCCTAAAGCAACCTGAACCACAATTTGCAGAGGTAATACCTGCCAACTGCTAAGGCTAATTCCCATCGGCAAAGTAAAACTAGTACCCGATCGGGTCAAGGTTGCTAACAACAAATTAAATACTAACAATAACAGCACATCAGAGAGAGCACTCCCCGTCAAAATTGCATCGGGAATACCCTTGGCAACCCCCCAACCCAGGCTTTTTAATTTCAACATCCCTGGCACAATTACTGCCGGAGATTCAGCGCCAATAATACAGCCTAATAATAGACCAGTCTGCCAATCAAACTGAAACAAAAATATGGACAGGAAACAAACAACGATCGCTTCAAATGCTGCCGGTAAAAAACCCAACTTAATTGCTACTGCCCCCTGGGATTTTAATTTTTCTGCATCTAGTCCCAAGCCCGCTTTCATTAAAATAATAGTCACGGCAACTATGCGAAAATCCTGGGCGGAGTCTAATATCTCCTGACTAAGAATGTCCGACAAGAAAATACCCACAATAATCATGCCTACTAGGGCGGGTATTCGCAATCTTTTTGCAATTTGTCCCCCTAAGAAACCAAAACTTAAAATCAATAAAATGCTAATCATGCCCTACTTCCTCTTGCCTAGTTACCTCTAGGGTCTGTTGGGCAATTTTCCTACCTTCGGTCTGCAGAAACTGTAAAAAAGTCTGAGCAATTACAGAGATTTGTTTGCCGGCAATATGACAGACATACCACTGATTTTGAATGGGAAATCCTACCACGTCTAAAATAGCTAACTGACCTGAAGCACCCTCCAAAGCTAGAGTGTGCAAGGACAATACAGAAATGCCCATCCCCCCCGCGATCGCTTGTTTAATAGCTTCATTGCTGTCAAACTCCATCTTGATATTAAGAGATAACCCCTGCTCATCAAACATTTTTTGCACGCTCCGCCGCGTGTAGGAGCCAGCTTCCCGCATAATAAAAGGCTCTTGGGACAACCGTTGCAAAGAAATCTGTTTCTCTTTAACTAAACTATGGTGCCGATTTGCTAATACCACTAAGGGATTTTCTAAAAAGTGATAGGATTGTACTTCAATTTGTTGGGGGATGTGACTTAAAATATAGAGGTCATCGCGATTTTCACTAATGCGATCGACTAAACGATCGTGGTTTGTGACATTCAAAGACACCTGGATACCAGGAAACTGATGACAAAATGGCCCCAACAAACGGGGAATAACATAGTTCGCAGTAGTGACTACACCCAACTTCAACCGCCCCTGTTTCATGCCCTTCATATTAGCAACTTTCATTTCAAATTCAGCTAACTGTTCAAAAATGCGATTACAGGTGGCGTACAAACTCTCTCCGGCATCGGTTAAAAATAATCGCTTACCAACCTGCTCAAACAGGGGTAACCCCACCGCCTTAGTCAGTTGTTTAATTTGCATAGAAACGGTCGGTTGGGTGAGAAATAGTTCTTCTGCGGCTCTAGTGAAGCTGCAATGGCGCGCCGCTACCTCGAATACCTGCAGTTGATGAAGGGTAGCATGGTGGAGAATTTGCCCCTCAGAATGTGTTGGCATAGATAATTAGTTATGGATGTCGAGTAATTTACTGTGATTTATTATAGGTCTTTGGCATCCTAGGAGAGTAATCTAATGGCAAGTTAGGACATCTATCCCAGTTATTATCAGTGTGGCAGAGGATTAAGGTATTATTTAGTGACCAGAATTTTGTCAAGGCTACTAAGTCCTTTGAGAAATTTATTGCTAAGTTTCTTGCCTTGGTAATGGTGGGCATAATTGTCATTGGGGTACTAGACCTAATAGTATTTTTAGTTAACGTCCTGTGGAGTAGACCGATCGGTTCGATCGGGATAATTTTAATTGAAACTTTCGGCTTATTTTTGAACATTTTAATTGCCTTTGAAATTTTAGAAAATGTCACTGCCAGCCTCAGTCAAACTGCCATTTTAGAGTTAGTAATTGCTACAGCTCTCACTGCCGTTGCCCGCAAAATTATTATTTTTGATACAAAGGGTAATAGTAACAATATTGCCGCTTTGGGGTTTGCTGTAATCGCCCTAGCTCTGAGCTATTGGGTGATTCGTCAATTAAACCGAACAGAACATTAGACCTAAATTACTAAAATTATAGTTAATTTCAACAATATATTTTAGTTCATGCCATGAGTGAATATCCATCTTTTCGTCCCCCCTCGACTATTAAGAATGCTCCTTTACAAGTGGTGTTAGTTTATCCGCAAATTCCCCCTAATACTGGTAACATTGCCCGTACTTGTGCGGGGACTCGTACGCCTTTACATTTGGTGGAACCCCTGGGTTTTGAAATTAGTGACCGCTGGTTAAAACGGGCGGGTTTAGATTACTGGGAATACGTAGAACTCTATATCCATTCTGACTGGAAAAGTTGCCGATCGGGGGGACAACGATGGGTATGTTTTTCTGCCAGGGGGCAGGAACATTTCCAAGAATTTCAATACCAACCAGGGGACTGGTTAGTGTTTGGTAGCGAAACCCAGGGCTTGCCCTCAGAAATTTTAGAGACTAATCCTACGGTCTATATCCCTTTTGCCGAACCGAAGGTAAGGAGTTACAATCTCTCGGTCAGTGTGGCAGTAGGTTTGTTTGAAGCCCGCCGTCAATTGGGGTTGTAATAGGACTGACGTTGCTTTTTCTGAAACCCTCTCCCAAAAAGGGAGGGGCAATTTTGCTTGGCGTAAGTCCTACCATATAAGATTTCTAGTTCACAAGCCGCAGAAGCCCCACATCTGACGCAGGTATCGGGATACTCAGATAGAGAGCGGGCTTCACGCTTGATCGACTTGTCTCAGCGTGCTGCCACCGTGCGACCCACGGCAGGGAAACTCTTCAGAGATTTGACATATCATAGGCGGCTTTCATGCCGACACTCACCCCGCGGGTAGAGTGCGGGGCTTCCCGCCGATTAAGCTAAAATATACTCATTTTGAATCCTGTTCCACGTTAAATGAAAGCTATTAAAATCAGGATGTACCCCGACACGACAGAGCGAGAAAAAACTGACCACGAGCCACTAAGTACCTTGGGAAGGCGTAGATGGAAGTAAATTCTGTCTCTGCAGGGGAGTTTTCCCTCCAAGGTAGGGATGGCTATTTACACCTTACCCTACCGATCGGTAATTTTCCTTGGGAGCATTTTTTGGGTCAACTCCACATCCGCTTAGAATCTCCAGTCTATAGGGAATGCGGTGTAATTTTGACTGCGGGAAGCCATGCCATCGATGCCCCCCAACTTGAGGCTCTAGGGGCTACTCTCCGTAAACACCACCTCCACCTCCATCAAGTAGTGACAGACAACCGATCGACAGCGATCGTTGCTGCTACCCTTGGTCTCTCTGTAGATCAACCATCCACCAGACCAGCTCCCGACTCCTCTGTGGTTGAACCCCTCTATCTGACAAAAATCATCCGATCGGGGGTAATTATCCGCCATCCGGGCAGTGTGATTCTGCGGGGAGACCTCCACCCAGGGGGAGAAATAGTGGCAGGGGGGGACATTCTCGTTTGGGGAAAACTGAGAGGCAAAGCCCATACCACTAACCCAGGGTCTAGCATCATGGCGCTGGAACTAGCTCCTACCCAACTCAAGATCGGTGCAACACTCTGTCTAGTGGAAGCGAACCCCCGACCCATCCCCGAAGTGGCATACCTAGACCAAGGTACAGTTTGTATCACTCCAGCCCTGGAACACGACTTACATGGTGCTTTCTAGAACCCTTTCCCAAAATGGAGAAGGAGAATTTTTGTTAGTCTAGCCCCCTATAGCCTTGGGGGGATACTTGGGCAGGGTGAGGCGGCGATTAACCCTCGATTGTTGTAATTGTTGCATACCCGCTTCGGCGATCTCGATCGCGCTGGTAGCCATTCTCTGAGTCACTCCATCCATCCTGCGCATGGTCGATTCCGACTGACGGGATTCCGCTTTAGCCCCGATCGGGGAACTCAAGCCCGACAGGACAACTCGCAATTGGGCACAGCTATCTAGCAGGGTGAAAACTTCCTGGATGGCTTGATTAGTCTGAGTGACTAGCTCCTTGCTGTCATTGATAGGAAAGGGAAACTTGAGCAGGGTCGTGGGAAAATTCTGATCCCCTTGGGGCGGATAAAAAGACAGTGCCATCAAACGGGCAACCAGTTTTTGCGCCTGGAGTTGTTGCCCCATTAGAGTCGTCACTAACTCGATCGTTTCTTGTAATTGGGACAGAGTTTTGAGCGGTTCAGCAAACTTGCGCCAGTGCAAAATCTCAGGCACCAAGGCGGGAAAGTCATTCACCTCTAGGCAGGAAATATTTCTCAGTTCCAACGCCAAGCGCAAGCCTACCCCTCCCATAACCTGCCTAATTACATGGTCTTCGGCATTACGAAAGTCAAGAGCGGTAAAAATTCCCAAACCCCGAAGCAAGTCGCGGTAGGTAGGGCTGATGCCCCAAATACTGCCCACTCCTAAACGGGATAGCATCTGTTCCTGGAAATGCCGATCGGTAAAATCCTTAACCCCCATACAGGCTGCCAGGTGAGCCAGAGTACGGGTAGGGGCAATACCCACATGGGCATACATGCCTGTACTAATTCTGATCGTAGTTGCCACTTGATCGGCAATCCATTTGACCTTATCCCCTTTTTTATAGTCCACAGGGTCAAACAAATGTAAAAATAACCGATCGGGTGACCAGACCTCGATAGGGGAGGCAAAATTCCCCAGCATTCCCTGCAGACGGGTATTCATATCTTGGCAGAGCAGTTGATTGATATGATAAACCACTATTTTGTGGTCTCGAATTTGACTGGCATAGAGAAATACTGGTACGCCCCTCTGCAAGCCCAACTCCTTTGCCTCTACAGATAACGCTTGGATACAGTCAGTTTCATCGAGTAAAACTACAGGTTTGTTATCTAGGCTAGGATTGTAATTGCGCTCGCAAGTGATGTAAAAATCGCGGCAAGCCACAAATGCAAATAAAGGAGTCATGATCCCTCGCGGAAAGCGTGACTATGTTATACCTTAGTCAGTCCCTTTGTGGGAGAAATTTTACTAGAAATCTCAGCACTCCGGTCACTAACAGACTTGTTATAGATCATTTAAGACATTGCAGGACTTACATTGCTTTTTCGGAAACCCTCACCCAAAAAGGAAAGGGAACAAGAAAAAATTGATACAGTTCCGTTCTCCCCCCTGCGGAAGAAGGGATTGAGGAGCAATTTTGCTTGATCTTAGACTTAACCTTCTCGCGTCTGCCATGGCGGGGACTGTTAGAAACTCCACCTGCCTACGCGGTGGGGTAGTTCATGATATACTGTGTCCTAAATTTTGTAAGTTCTATGGATTCTCCCTACATTTACTACGTCCCCATCTATCCCGATGACGACTGCGGGGAAACTTTGATGCACCTTTTTACTGGTACTCCTGGACTGGATAGGGAGATTTTGGCACTCCTAGATGACCTCGATCGCCGAGAACAGGCGGGAGAAGGAGTAGATTACCTCCAGGAGCTAGAGGATAAACTGGGGCTGAAGCGGGTTTCTGTGCACCAGCTTAATCGCGATCGCAAGTTTGCCCCCATCAACACCTAATTCATTGGGACTTAATCGGTTTGGTGCGGTACCACCAGCCTAGAATTTGTAACCAGTTCCAGCCGCGGTTTGCCATTTGGTTGGTCATCTCTTGGTCGAGGTGCTGTCCATCGGAAATCGGCATATAGCCATTGCCCCAGCTGACCCAGTCCCGTTTGAGACGGGCGCGATAGTAGCCCTTAAATTCCGGGCTGAGTATGTAACCCTCGGTAGCAGCTATAGCTTGGTCGCTGCGGCTGTGGATCACAGGCTTAGTCTGCCCCGTTTGGGGATCAAAACGATAGAAGCCCTTAAATACTTGATCCCTGGTGTCACTAACGAGGTCATAGGGAGCATTACCCCACTTTCTCTGTCTTTGGGTGTTGATGGCATAACTGCGAGCTGCCACTGCCTGAGCCATGAGGGCATCTAGGTGCCAACTGGCGGGCATCTCACTGGGAACAACCCCCCTTAAATATTCTTCGATCGGTAAAACATTGACAGCGATAGACTGGTCACGCCACTGGGTAATTTGGATTTCTCCTGGATAGAGGGTTTCTTTGACTTGAATTAAACCATTATTGCTAGGAATAATGCGGGCGGGGGGATTAGAGGGGATAGTGTACCACTGACCAGGATTCAGGGAAGTAGTTTGTCCTGACACCTCCAGGCGGGAAGGCTGAGTCACTGCTACCTTGACGACATCACCAGGCTCTTCGCTGACCAAAACCCTGATAATGACTGCCGCTGCCGATTGGGAAATACCAGCGATCGTGGTAAACACTAGGGTTAAAACCACCGATCGGAAAACTTTATTACAATTGATCATCTTTGCTCACACCAGTAAATCGGACAATGGAATGCTGTTTCTAGCATCGGGATTTTCCCAGTTTTTACCCCTGAGGGCAGGGAATGTCAACATTTATTACTAATTTCAGTATGAGCATAGTCCGATCGGAGGGGATTTGTCTAGCTTTTGGGGGAAATGCCCCTAAATTTGCGATCATTTCAGGCAGTTAAAGACTGCCAGGACTTACGTTGCTTTTTCGGAAACCCTAACCCTCTCCCAAAAAGCGAGAGGGGACTAGAAAAAATTTAGGACTTACGTATCGTTTTCTAAGACCCTCACCCTGACCCTCTCCCAAAAAAAGGAGAGGGAACAAGAAAAAATTGCTCTACTTCCCTTCTCCTGCAGAGAGCGCAGGGGACGGGAGAAGTCAAGGCAGGACTGAGGTTTTGGCATCTCTACACGCATCGAACTCAAGTAAAATTGAGCTATCGGGAGTGGGGGAGGCGATTGCAGGAGGTAACTCTTGAGGAAAGTCCGGGCTTCTCCAAGACCAGTCTGCTGGGTAACGCCCAGTGCGGGTGACCGTGAGGATAGTGCCACAGAAACATACCGCCGATGGGAGTAATTCCCAGGTAAGGGTGCAAAGGTGCGGTAAGAGCGCACCAGCAGTATCGTGAGGTACTGGCTCGGTAAACCCCAGATGGAAGCAAGGCGAGAGGGAATCAACTGCGGTCTTCTTGGGTTGATTTCCGTGACCACTTGGTGGTGTGTGCCGCTAGAGGGAGTTGGTAACAACTCTCCCAGATAGATAATTGCCGCATCATAGAAGTTATGATGTAACAGAACCCGGCTTATGACCCACTCCTGATTTTTTACTATGGGAAAATTGCCTCGCTATTTATTTGGTTGGTTATTTTGCGATTCCTGTTTTTGGTTGCGCCGTAGTCTCCTGGGGATTACTTTCTTGGGGCTGAGTGTTACCTTGAGTGGGCGCTTTTATTGGGAACCTACCCTCAAGGTGGGTACGATCGTGACTAAAGACATCATTGTTCCTAGGGACATCACGATCGAGGACCCAGAGGCGACCTATGCGGCAAAACAGAAAGCCCAGCAAAAAGCTTTACCAGTCTATAAAGTAGATGAAGATGCCAGTCTACGATCGCGCCAGCAGTTAGAACAACTCTTTTTGGCAGGGGACAAAATTCGTGAGCTAGCAGGAGGAATGCCCTACCTGACGGTGGAGGGTCTCAGTTTAGAACACCAACAGCTATTGCGCCGTATTAGTGATGCCGAGTGGCAAGTAGTACAAAAGGAAGCCCTCCTCTCCTCCGCCCCTACCAAGCCCCTAGCACAGGTGCTCCAGCAAATTCACCGTAAATCGCCCCAGCAGTTCCAAGCTATCGTTACCCAAACCGATCGGGTGCGGCGCTCCTACAAAAAAGCTCTTGAGGAGTTAAGGGCGAATCCTCTCTACACCACTATTTGGCTCGATACCTCCGATCCAGAGTGGGAATTGGATAAATACAAAGCGCGGGAATCTTTAGAGCAGTTGTTGGCGGAGGGGATCGTACCTGGATTGCCCCCAGAACTGATCGAGCGGCGGTGGCAATCCCTCCCCCTATTACCCCAAGACAAAGAACGACAAAGAGTAGTCCTTAATCTGCTACGTCAAGTAGCCACCCCCAACCTTGTACTCGACTATAATGCTATGGCTCTGCAAGCAATTCAAGCCGCCGATAGTATTGGTCCCCAGTTAGTTAGCCTCAAAGCCGGACAGGTTTTAATCCTGGCGGGGCAGAAAATTACTTCGCGGGATTTTATCTTCTTAGACCAGTTGGGGTTAGCCCGCCGTCGTCCGAATTTGGCACGGATTGCCTTGGTGATGATTATGGTGGGGATAGGGCTGGCAGGATTTGCCTTGGTATTGTCGGCACCGCGGTCCCAGAACCTCAAAAATCGTGACTTGGCAGTATTTGCCCTCACAGCTTGGGGCATAGCCCTGACAACAATACTGGTTCCCGCCCCGTACCTGATGTTTATCCCCTATGCCAGTTTGGGCTTTATCTTGGGCAGTTTTTATGGGGCACGCTTGGCTACCGCCACTACCCTATTGCTCACACTGCCTCTGCTGGTAAGTTTGCCCGGCAGTTTGCTCAGTTACCTGCCCCTACTGGCAGGAGGTATTGCCGCTGCCATGATTACCGATCGTCCCCAAGCCCGTTCCCATTTAGCGCGGATGGGCTTAGTAATTGGGGTATTGCAGGGGGGAGTCTACGCCTTGCTGGTGCTGTCTACGGGAGGTGTAGTACCAGTGACAATTTTGTTGACTTCCCTCAAGTTTGCCGCTGGCGGGGTCGTTAGCTCTATGATTGCCCTGGGAGCAATTCCCTACCTAGAGCAGATCGCCTATACCCTCACTCCTATCCGTCTGGCGGAACTAGCCAACCTCGATCGTCCCCTGTTGAGACGCTTGGTTAACGAAGCCCCAGGCACTTTTCAGCACACCCTCTTTGTAGCAAATTTGGCAGAAGCAGGGGCGCGGGCATTGGGTGCCGATACTGACTTAGTGCGGACAGGTACTCTCTACCACGATGTCGGCAAGACACTCCATCCAGAATTTTTTATTGAGAACCAAATGGGTTGCCCCAATCCCCACGATCGGTTAGATGACCCCTGGCGCAGTGCCCAGATTATCAAGGAGCATGTCACCGGCGGCATCAAACTAGCGCAAAAGTACCACCTGCCAGAAATTTTGCAGGCATTCATTCCTGAGCATCAGGGCACGATCGTGATCTCCTACTTTTACCACAAAGCCAAAAATCTCAACCCCGCCATTGAAGAAAGCGACTTTCGCTATGATGGACCAGCCCCCCAATCGCGGGAAACAGGCATAGTCATGCTTGCCGATGCCTGTGAAGCCGCCCTGCGTTCCTTGGGCACCGAGAGTGACCTAGAAAAAGCCCAGGCGATGGTAATGCGGATTTTTCAAGCCCGCTGGGACGACGGACAACTACAGAACTCCGGTCTTACTTGGGCAGACCTAGAAATCCTTGCCCCAGTATTTATCCAAGTGTGGCAACAACGAAACCACGGCAGAATCAAATACCCCGACCTCGCCAAGAAACTAGACCCCACCGGCTCTGCTATCCCCGAAACCAAATTTCCTCTGGTCACGATGGAAAAGTGATTAAGTTTTAGGAGCTTTTTTCTGTATCATAAATTAAAGATCAAATTAACATTTTAGATAGGGCAATAAGCAGTGATTAAGGTAGCAATTAACGGCTTCGGGCGCATCGGGCGCAACTTCCTCAGATGCTGGGCAGGAAGAAAGGAAACTGGTTTAGAGATTGTGGCAATTAACGATACTTCTGACCCTCATACCAATGCCCATCTCCTGCGCTACGACTCGATGCTAGGCAAATTTGACGCTGAAGTCAGTGCTGACGATGAATCTATTACTGTTAATGGGCAACGGATTAAAACCTTTTCCGATCGCAATCCCGAAAACTTGCCCTGGGGCTTATTGGGTGTGGACTTAATCATTGAAGCAACAGGGGTATTTACCGATCGGGCAGGGGCAGAAAAGCATTTGAAAGCAGGGGCTAAAAAGGTATTGATCACTGCCCCGGGCAAAAATGAAGATGGCACCTTTGTGATTGGGGTCAATGGCGACAAGTACAATCACCGCGAACACAACATCATCAGTAACGCTAGTTGTACTACCAATTGTCTGGCACCAGTTGCCAAGGTAATCCACGAGAACTTCGGTATAGTCAAGGGCTTTATGAGCACGATCCACAGCTACACAGGGGATCAACGTCTGCTCGATTCTAGCCATCGGGATTTACGCCGCGCCCGTGCCGCTTCCCTGAGCATTGTGCCTACTACTACTGGGGCCGCTAAAGCCGTAGCTCTGGTATTGCCTGAGTTGAAGGGCAAGCTCAACGGCAATGCTTTCCGTGTGCCTACGCCCAATGTTTCCGTAGTAGATTTTGTCGCGCAAGTAGAAAAGCCCACGATCGCGGAGCAGGTAAATGAAGCGCTGAAAAATGCAGCGGAAGGCAGTCTCAAGGGGATTTTAGAATACAGCGAGTTGCCCCTCGTTTCTATCGATTATCGGGGTACAGATTGCTCTTCGATCGTGGATGCGGCTTTAACAATGGTATTAGACGGCAACATGGTAAAGGTAATTGCCTGGTATGACAACGAGTGGGGCTATAGCCAACGGGTAGTCGATTTAGCAGAGCTGGTTTCTAGTAAGTGGGAAAACGCTTAGATAGCTAGTTGCTGATTTTATACCCCCTCAGTTCGGGGGTATTTTCTTTTTGGGGAAGTGAAGGATTGTTGCTTTTTGGGAACCCTCACCCAAAAAGGGATGAGGGGGAATTTTTCCTCAGCAGACAAAATAAGGTAGCAAAGATGGAAACTTGGTTAGTAACGGGCGGGGCAGGTTTATTGGCGCTAACTTTGTCTTACTAGCCCGACAAAAGCAATGGGCAAATATCGTCAATCTGGACAAACTCACCTACGCCGGGAATTTAGCCACTCTCCGATCGTTAGCAGGCGATCGGGGGCATCATTTTATCCAGGGGGACATTGGCAATCGGGAGTTGGTGAGATATATCCTCGATCGTTTTTCTGTGAGTAAGATCATCAATTTTGCCGCCGAAAGTCATGTCGATCGCTCGATCGTGGCACCAGATAGCTTTATTCAGACTAACATTGTCGGTACTTTTCATTTGTTAGAAGTAGCAAAAAATTATTGGCAGCATTTATCAGAGCCAGAAAATTTTCGATTTCTCCATATTTCCACCGATGAAGTCTATGGCACCTTGGGATTTTCCGATCCTGCTTTTACTGAAGAAACTGCCTATGCTCCTAACAGTCCTTACAGTGCTTCTAAGGCGGCGGCGGATCATTTAGTCCGATCCTTTCACCATACCTATAATTTGCCTACCTTAACAACTAACTGTTCCAATAATTATGGTCCCTATCAATTTCCTGAAAAACTAATTCCCCTAACTATCCTCAATGCGTACGAATATAAACCTATCCCCGTTTACGGCAAGGGAGAAAATGTACGGGATTGGCTCTATGTAGCTGATCACTGCCAGGCGATTTATCAAGTCTTAACTAAAGGTATCCCTGGAGAAACCTATAACATCGGGGGCGAAAGTGAGAAACAAAACTTAGAAGTAGTAGAAACAATTTGCACGATTTTAGATGAAATTGCCCCCCAAAAGACCGATCGGAAATCACTGATTACCTTTGTCAAAGATAGACCAGGGCATGACCTACGTTATGCTATTAACTGTGAAAAAATTAAACAGCATTTGGGTTGGCAACCCCAGGAGAATTTTAGTAGCGGCATTCGCAAAACGATCGAGTGGTATCTACACAATCCAGACTGGATCGAATCCGTCCGATCGGGAGCATACCGCCAATGGATTAGCCAAAATTATGACAAACGTTAATCTAAATACTTGAGCACCATGTGGAAAGCGGTAATACTTTTGCTGTCTACAAGAGTGGGAGCAGAAGCATGAATGAGGTCTTCCAATTCCGATCGGTTGTACAACTCTACTGTAATATCTTCGTCTTCATCTCCAGGGGGTTTATCCGCTAGAAGTTGTAAGTCTTTTGCTAAATAAACATGAATGATTTCATCAGAATAACCAGGACAGAGAAAGAAAGAACCAATCTTTTGCCAGAAATTAGCGCGATAACCAGTCTCTTCTTCAATCTCTCGTTTAATTGTAGTTTCCGGTTCTTCTCCTGGTTCTAACGTACCTGCAGGAAACTCTAAAAGATAGTGTTGCACAGCAAACCGGTATTGTTTGATCATCATTAGTCTGCCGTCTGCTGTTACTGGTACTACCATAGCTGCCCCTGGATGAATTATGTATTCATATTCTCCTTCTTTGCCGTTGGGCAGTTGTAAACGATCGATGCGAATTTTATATTTCCTGCCTTGATAGGTAAGACGATTTTGCTTAATTAGAAAAGATACTTGCGTCATAAATAAACTAATAGATATACCAACAAGGATAGCATTAAAGCCGTGCTCAAATAGCGATAGAATATACTATAAGGCAGAGCTTGGGGAGTTAATAGCAATGAAATTCGATCGGGTTCTAGACTTATTTTTCCAATCTAAATGTCCGATCTGTAACCGATCGACTCCCGATTACCTCTGTGTTTACTGTACTAAACCTTTAATTGCTTGCCGATCGGAGCAATTCTGTGAAACTAAACTACCCATTCCTTTATTTTGTTGGGGTGTTTATGATGATGCCCTAAAGAGAGCGATCGGTACTTGTAAATATCAAAATCAGCCGAAAATTGCTACCTATTTAGGACAACAAATGGGTCAAACTTGGCAGACCGATCGGGATGCTTTACTATTAAAAAAGCTGACAGTGGTACCCATTCCCATGCACCCCGAAAAACAAAAACAGCGTGGTTTTAACCAGGCAGAACTACTTGCTAGAGGCTTTTGCGATATAACCAATATGCCCTGTAAACCGGAATTGTTAGTACGTACCAAAAATACTAAACCGCAAATGCAGACAAAGAGCAAAGAAGAGCGTCGCCAAAATCTTGACCAAGCATTTGTTAGCCCCAAACAAAAAGTCAAATATCCAGTCTTATTAGTAGATGATATTTATACCAGCGGTGCCACGATCGAGTCAGCTATCCTCGCCCTAACTGCTCAACAAATAAAAGTAGGAGCAATTTTAGTTTTAGCCCGTACCTCCCTCCACGATCGTTAATTGTATGTAACCGGAAGGTCGCTAAAATCAGGACTTGTCACTCCAACTCTCTTCCAAAATGGCAGAGAGCACAAGAAAAAATTGCTACACCTTGCTGCGGTAGACGTGGCTAATAATCTTCTTAGGCGGGGAATGCGACTACTGTTATAGACCCGAAATTCCCGATCGGTGGTAGTCTTTAGGTCGCGGATGCCTTCGAGGCGGACAATTTGCAGAGGGAATTCCCAACTAAAATTAACTAAATAAAAAGTTCTAGCCCCCGAAATTGCTAATAAATTATCCACCTGGTGCGGATGCAGATAAAATTGCCAGGCACCGTCAGGAGCATTGTTAGAACTGATTGCTGCCCCGCTATGACAAACTAAATCTCGGATATTAGAGTC
>PHFO01000015.1 GCA_002861535.1 Cyanobacteria bacterium M5B4
AGCCGCCCTGGGACAGCAGACCCTTGGTTGTTTTCCTGTCGATGATTATTTGATTCGGGTGGTAAAAATGGAGATTGGTTCTGACCATCCGCAGCTGACAATCCAGGAAATTAACCGCCCCAATCTGCGGGTACTGTGCCACGAAATTAAGGGGAAGCTCCTCTATTCTGCGGATATTTTCCATGATTGGGAACCCGCCGATCGGTTAAGTGAGAGGGATTCCTTGATCTATTTAGAAGTGTCGGACTATCAGTCGGCTTTGGGCACAAGGGAGAAATTTAATCTAGTCGCCTATTTACGTTCACTGGTAACCATTCTTGACCCGCGGACGTGGCGTGGTCGTCTGGCGGATTTAGTCAAATGGATAGGGCAGGATCAAATTCGCACGATCGTGGCTACCTGTTTCTTTTTGGTATTGGCGCTGGGCATCTGGGGCACTTTATTGTTTGTCACCCAGGACGGCGTATCCCTGGAAAATGCTTTTGCTACTACAGCTACGCTGTTGCTGGGGGGCTACGGCGATATTTTTGGCGGCATTGTAGACAGTATTACGGTGCCTTTCTGGTTACAATTGTTTGCCTTGCTGATGACTTTGACGGGGATTGCCCTGACTGGTGTGCTCTACGGTCTGCTTACGGAGAGTATTTTAAGCCTGCGGCTGCGGTTTTTGTCCCGCCGTCCGCCCATCCCCGATCGGGATCATGTGGTATTAGTCGGTTTAGGACAAGTGGGGCAGCGAGTAGCCGAATATCTGCAGGAGTTTCGTCAGCCTTTGGTGGCGCTCCACAGCGAAGATGTGGACAGTACGGTTTTACCCCAAGTACCGATCGTGGCGGGGAGTTTGAGCCAGGGGCTAAGTGAGGCAAATCTCGCCACTGCCAAGAGCATAATTACGGTGACAGACGATGAAATGGTCAACCTAGAGTTAGGTCTGGTCGCCCAGCAACAAAATCCCCACCTAGATTTAGTCATTCGTACCTTTGAACCCCGTTTTAGTAGTCATCTATCCCGTCTGTTGCCCCATGCGCAGGTGTTGTGTGCCTATGCTTTATCGGCGGAAGCTTTTGCCGCTGCTGCCTACGGCGAAAATGTGCTGAGTTTGTTTCAGTTGCGCCACCATACTATTTTGGTCACCGAGTACACGATCGAGGAGGGGGATACTCTCAACGGCAAGTTGATTTCGGAAGTTGCCTATGGTTATGGCGTGTCTCCGGTTTTGCATCAATCTCCTGGTAAAAAATCCGTAACCCTACCCAGCTACGACATTCAACTAAAAGTTAACGACCGGTTGATCGTATTAGCAACAACGGAGGCGTTACACCGCATTGAACTGGGCACTGATAATGCCCAGCCGCGCCATTGGCGGTTATGTGTAACAGGGGTGGCAAATAGCCAAAATATTGCGGCTGCGGTGGATAGTATCGTCAGAATTACCGGTTGTGGCTATGAGGAGGCGCGGGCGGTTTTACATCACCCCCCCCAGGAGTTAGAGACTCTGCTGTTCAAACACCAGGACTGCGCCTGGTGAGAGAATTAGCTCGGTTACAGGTGGCGGCTCACCTGAGTCAGGTGGAATTAACCAAGCCGCTGTAAAATTTTGGTGGTAGAAGTTTGCACCTCGATCGGTATTAGGAGGATTTTGCCCCCGATCGCGGCTACGGTTTTAGCTTCCGGTAAGGTTTCTGGGGTGTAGTCCCCGCCTTTGACATAAATTTCCGGGCGCAGGGTTGCAATTAGTCCGTCGGCAGTGAGTTGATCGAATATAACAACGGCATCTACTGCTTTTAATGCCCTTAGTACCTCCGCCCTTTCATTTTCGGTCACGATCGGTCTGGATTCCCCCTTTAGTTGCTTCACCGATCGGTCGCTGTTAAGCCCCACCACCAACGATCGTCCCTGGGCGCGGGCTTGGGTGAGATACCTGACATGCCCCGCATGGAGAATATCAAAACAGCCATTAGTAAGCACGAGGGGGCGCCACCGATCGGGGTGGGCGGCAATTTCTTGCTGTAGTTCGGTCAGTTCCATTTATTCCGCCCTACTACTAACCGCCAACTCTGCCACTAAAACCGCAGGCGTATACAGAGAACCATGCCATTCCCGATCGTTGCCCAGGGTAATATGCTGGAGCGCCCGATAGACATTGCCTGCCACCATCGTGTCCTTCACCCTGCCCACAATCTGACCGTTTTCGATGCGATAGCCCAATTCGATATTGACGGAAAAATCGCCGCTGATGCCAGCGCCGCCCCCTAAAACCTGATCTACTAAAATACCAGTCCCGATCGTGGCGATCAGTTCCCCTAAACTGCTCTCCCCTGGTGCCACAATAGCGTTAAATAAGCTAGGCTTGGGCGGAGTCGCCAAGGAACGATAACCGTTCCCCCTGGGAGTGAGATTTAACTCTCTTCCCAATTTGCGATCGGTATAAAAATCCTGCAAAACCCCCCGATCAATCCAAGTAAAGGGCTGGGTAGCCGTCCCTTCATCGTCAAAGGGCAAGTAGAAACAATCAAATTCCGGCAGTTGCTGCACAGTGATAGCATCAGAAACTACCAAACTGCCCAGTTTTTCTAGCCAGGGCGTAGACTTTTGTTCTACTTGCTTGCCGCTCATCGCCACAGAAACCACCGACCAGAACAAATCGGCACACTTTGCCGTAAATAGCACCGGTACATTGCCCTGGGGCGCAGATACATTGCGTTCTGCCCAGCCCAGATATTGCCCCAACCGCTCGACTAGGTCACTAAACTCAAATAAACTAATCCCCGATCGGCTGGCGTAGACCTGCAAAAAATCATCCCCCCGCACTAGCTCCCCACTCAAAAAAGCGTCAATACTCGTATCCTCAAAACTGACATCTAACCCCCTACTATTGACTATGACCGTCTTGGAGGTACTACATTCCCACTGTCCACTACAAAGTACTTCAGGATAGAGACCCCGCAACTGCGCGATCGCCCCTTTGCCCTGGTCAATCAACGCCTCCGTCCCGATCGGTTCCCCCCAGGTAGGTTTGTAGGGCTGGGTATAGGCAGAATTAAGGCAAATTTCTTCCGGTTCCTGCAAATTGCTCAGCGCCACAGCCTGATCGACCAAATCCTCACCCTCATAGGCACCATAGGCAACCACCAAGCCAGGTTTACCATTGCGCCACAACCGTAAAGCCGTCCCCGTAGCATCCACAAATTCCAACTGCTTCAGTTGATTTGCCTCAAAGAACACCGGCGCACTACTAGAATGGGAATAATAAACTTCTGCTGCTTCCGCCCCAGATCGCAAAGCCAACTCCAATAGCTGATGAGGAGTCATAGTATACTCGCTAGAAAGACTGTTGTAGATTAGCATAACTTCCTTACTATTTGAAACGATCGTCTTTGCTTTGCATAAAACGAAGGCTTCTTTCCTGCTGATAAGTGTGATCAACTACTAGAAAAAAATGAGGATATGTACCAAAGCTCTTTCTTTCTATATTGTTATGTTTTGACAGCAGGATAGCTTCCCAGGAAAGAGATGAGCTAGTTTATGAAAAAATGACAAGTAATGACAAGTTATGATAAAGTTGCAATAATAAAAATACCAAACTTCAGTGAGTGGGCTAGACCTCAAACAACTTTTTCCCTTCGACCTCGATCGGTTTCAATTAGAAGCAATCGAACACCTTAACCAAAACCGATCGGTGGTAGTGTGTGCCCCCACAGGTTCGGGGAAGACCCTGATCGGGGAATACGCCATCTATCGCGCCATTGCCCAGAAAAAACGGGTATTTTATACCACCCCCCTCAAAGCCCTATCCAATCAGAAATTACGAGATTTTCGCCGCATCTTTGGCAAAGACAACGTCGGGCTATTGACTGGAGATATAACTGTGCAGCGAGACGCACCGGTACTGGTGATGACCACGGAAATCTTTCGCAATATGCTCTACGGCACACCGATCGGGGAGGTAGGCGTATCTCTGACAGATGTGCAAGCAGTAGTATTAGACGAATGTCATTACATGAACGACCGCCAACGCGGGACAGTGTGGGAAGAATCGATCATCTATTGCCCGAAAGAAATACAGTTAGTCGCCCTTTCTGCCACTGTGGCTAACAGTCAGCAACTGACAGAATGGATCGGTATGGTTCATGGAGCTACTGCCCTAGTTTATTCCGACTTTCGTCCCGTACCTCTGCAATACTACTTTTGTATGTCGCGGGGAATGTTTCCTCTGTTAGACGAAGAACAAACAAAAGTTAATCCCAAATTAAAAGCCCATTATCGTCCCAAGCCAGGCAAGAAGCCACCGGAACCGCCGGGAATAATGGCAGTAATTTCTCACTTAAAAGAAAAACAGATGCTACCGGCGATTTATTTTATCTTTAGTCGCAGGGGATGTGATCAAGCAATAGAGCAACTCACCCCCATCAGTTTGGTAGATAGTGCCGAAGCAGCAGAATTAAAACAACAAATCGATCGGTTTTTGAGTAAGAACCCAGAACTATCCCGTAGTAGTTATCTGCCGCCCCTCTATCGCGGTGTTGCCGCCCACCATGCCGGTATTTTGCCCCTGTGGAAGACCTTAATAGAAGAGTTATTTCAGCAGGGATTGATCAAAGTTGTGTTTGCTACGGAAACTTTGGCGGCAGGGATCAATATGCCCGCCCGCACCACAATTATTTCTAGTCTTTCTAAACGCACAGACGAAGGACATCGCCTGTTGACAGCTTCGGAATTTTTGCAAATGGCAGGCAGAGCCGGCAGAAGAGGCATGGACCCCATCGGTTATGTCGTGACCTTACAAACTCCCTACGAGGGTTTAAGAGAAGCAGGACATTTAGCGACCGCAGAGGCAGACCCCCTAGTCAGTCAGTTTACCCCCAGCTATGGCATGGTGTTAAACCTATTGCAAACTCACACATTAGAACGATCGAAGGAATTGATCGAACGGAGCTTTGGTCAATACTTAGCTAATATTTCCCTGGAGCCCAAACGACAACATCTAGCAGAACTAACGGAAGACATCGATCGGATTGAGCAGATATTGCAAAACGTCGATACCAGTCAGCTGGCAGAATACGACAAACTCAAAGAAAGACTAAGGGAAGAAAGAAGACTGTTAAAAATCCTCACTGCCCAGGCAGAAGAAGCATACCACCGCGAGATGTCTACCTATTTGCCCTACATTTTAAGTGGTTCCCAGATGACCATCAGGGGGGCAAGTAACCAAAAAATTGCCGCTATTTTAGCCCACAAAGTGCAAGGGGCGGGACAATTTCCTTGGTTTGTCTGTCTAGGCAATGATAACAACTGGTATGTCGTTGCCTATAAAGATGTCGTAACTGTAGGTGACATTTGGCAGGAACAGGAATTGACGATCCCCCCCCAGCTAAATATGCGCCCTGGCAGTGTTTGCGCTGGTACAGAAGCTACTCTTGCCCTTGCCCGATCGATTCCCCTACTGCCAGACCCGCCCCTAGCGCCAGAAGTGCTAGACCAGCAGCGGCTTGTGCAAACTTTAACGGAAAGAATCGATCGCCATCCCGTCAACTGTTGGGATGACAAAAGTAATATCATCAAAAAAATTCGCAAATTAGAACAACTAAAAGAAAAGAAAGAAGCTCTCCAGCAAGAAGTAACAAAACAAGGACAATTCCACTGGGAAGAGTTTTTAAGTCTGGTGAAAATTTTACAACACTTCGACTGTTTAGACGGCATCCAACCCACCGATCGGGGTAAGGTGGCTGCCTCTTTACGGGGGGATAACGAGCTATGGTTAGCCCTAGTCCTAGTTTCTGGGGAACTGGATGACCTTGCTCCCCATCACTTAGCGGCAGTTTGTGCCGCGATCGTGACCGATAACAACCGACCTGATACCTGGTGTCGTTTTGGTATTTCACCAACTGTAGAAGAAACCCTTATGAATCTAAGGGATATAAGACGTAAGTTATTGCAAATGCAAAAGAAAAACCAAGTCAATATTCCCATTTTATTGGAGTTTGATTTAGCTGGTCTGGTAGAACAATGGGCGTTGGGTTGCCAATGGGACGAAATCTGTCAACAGACAAGTTTAGACGAAGGAGACCTAGTGCGATTGATGCGCCGTACCCTGGATTTACTATCTCAAATTCCTTACATCAAAATTCTGCCAGATAGCCTGCGCCAAAATGTCGAAAGAGCGGCAATGCTAATCGATCGGTTTCCTGTGCAAGATATTCTTTAGGACTTACGCCGAGTAAAAATCCCGCTTCTCCTGCCTTCGACAGGCGCAGGGAAAGGGCTAGGGTGCACGATCGCCCTTCAGGGACTTTAATCCTTCTCCCATCAAAGATAGTCCCGTCACTAAAAGAGTGATAGCCATACCAGGGAAAAAAGTAGTCCACCAAATTGGTTCCCCAGTGGAAAGGGCATCTAGGGATTGTTTTAAGTCATGCCCCCATTCGGGCACCTGGGGCGGTACCCCCAACCCCAAAAATCCCAGGCTGGCTAGGGTTAAAACTGCATCGGCGCTATTGAGGGTGAGCAATACGGGTAAACTCTGAATCACATTGGGGAAAACATAGCGGCTTAAAATCCACCGATCGTGGGCACCTAAAGCCCGCGCCGCCTCGATGTAAACTTCATTTTTCACACTGACGGTCTGATTCCGTAACAAGCGAAAGTATTGGGGTATATAGACCACACTCAGGGCAATAGCGGCATTTTTAACCCCCGCTCCCACCACAAAGGCAATGGCAATGGAAAGTAACAAACTGGGGATGGTGTAAAGGCAATCCATGACAAAGACTAACACCCGATCGAGCGTGCCCCCCTGATAGCCACTCCACAACCCTAGAGGTAACCCGATCGTGACACTAATAACTGTCGATAACACCACCACTTGCAATGCTACCCCCGTACCCGCCAACACCCGCGCCAAGACATCATGCCCCTGCATATCCGTGCCGAACCAATGCTGCCAACTAGGAGGGTCATGGACAGGAAAATCTAGGAATAAGTTAGGGTCGTAGACTATACCCGATCGGATTAACCAGGGAGTAATCAGAGCAATTCCCCAAAATAGGGAAGTGAGAATGCCCCCGACTAAAAATAACTTGCGATCCACTAATCTTGGCGCTTGACCTGAATCAATTCAATTTTGTAACCATCGGGGTCTTCCACAAAGGCAATTTCCGTAGTGCCGTGCTTCATAGGACCAGGCTCCCGTACAATTTTGCCGCCCCGATCGCGGATAGCCTGGCAAGCGCTGTAAATGTCCTCTACCCCCAAAGCCACATGACCGAAACCGTCCCCTAAGTTGTAGCTAGTCTTGCCCCAGTTATGGGTCAATTCAATTACTGCTCCTTCCGCTTCACTGCCATAGCCCACAAAGGCTAGGGTAAATTCCCCGCCCGGATAATCTTGGCGGCGAATCAAATTCATCCCCAAAATATTGCAATAAAAATCCAGGGATTTCTCTAAATCTCCCACCCGCAACATTGTGTGTAAAACTCGCATAACTGCCTCCTAATCTACAAATACCCGTTTTGTCATAGTTAAAGCCTCCACATCGATCAAGCCAGGGGAGCGGGAACCTCCCCTAGACTTAATACTGGTCATGCCCAAAGCCACAGAAAAATAGGCACTTTGATGGGAGCGCTTGAAGGGAATAAAGTGGTTGATATAAATAATACTGCTATTGACTTGATTGGCAAAAGCCTGGCTTTCTTTGAGGGAATCGGTCAAAATTACGTCACAGTGACCGCTACTGTACAAATTGATCCAGGTAATTGCTTCTTCCAAATGGTCTACGATTTTGAGGGCAAGGGTGTTGTCTAAATAGGAATGGTGCCATTTATCTTCTGGGACAATGAGACTATCGAAGGGTTCTCCCAGTTGCCAAGTTGCTCCCCTGGTTAACTCACAGCCTTTGAGCCGGAGGTTTTTTTGTTGTAGTTGCAATAGAAAGCGGGGAAAGCTCTGGTTTTCCAGCCACGATCGGTGTAAGATCACTTTTTCGATCGCACTGACGGGATCGGGGGCTTGGTTGCGGCTCTGGAGAATCATGTCTAGGGCTTTATCGAGGTTGCCGCTGGGGCTGACATAGAGGTAGCAGTTGCCCATGGCAGAGGGCAAGACGGCAACGGTGGACTGCTTCAGGATTTGTTGTACATAGCTGGGTCTGCCGTAGGGGATGACAAGACGGAGGTATTTTTCTTGGGTGAGTATATCTTTTATGGCTGTCCCCTTGGGTACTTCCTGGAGGGTGGCTGGCGGTAAGTCGTATTTTTTTAACACTTCCTGTAAAATTTCTCCGATCGTGTTTTGGGTATGGGTAACTTCGCTTCCCCCCTTCAAAATGAGGGCATTTCCCGCTTTCCAACACATACCGGCGGCAATAATGCTCAGTTCCGGGATCGCTTCATAAATCAGGGCTACCGTGCCGATGGGAATGCGCTTAAACCCTACTGGGCTCGATCGTTGGGATAGGGGGCTGGGGAGGTCTGCCAGTTGATAAAGGCAGTCAATGGCAGTCTGTAACCGATCGGGGGTGAGGCGTAACCAGGTAGTAATTAGCTCAGGGATTGACATCTCGCGGCTTGCCTCTAGGTCTAGGGTGTTGGCTTCGAGAATGTCGAGGCGGTATTTTTTAGGGCATCTGCCCCCGATCGGACAAGGAGGGCATGATCGGTAAAATTGCCCAATTCCTGGGCGCTGTTGTGGGCAGCGAGGATGCAGCTCGATAGATCGGCAGCAGTAAACATTACCAACGCACCTGGGCGAGTAAGGACAGGGAGAGTAGCAAAATAAAAATTGTCGCCACTAGGAGGGGTAATTGGGGGGCAATAAAGGAGACCAAAATCATCAATAAAATCCCAAAACCTAAAATTACAATAAATTCCCCTATACTATAAACGCGGAGGGGGGTTTTACCCTTTTTGGTGCGGTGGGCGTGCCAGCCCGTGCCATGCCAAGACCAACTGTTTTGAAAGGGATCGATGGAATCTAGTTGGACAAGGGTATGTCCATCTTCGGCTACGGTAAAAATTGCCGCACAACGATCGCAACCCAGGGCATCGGTGAGCAGGATCGGATTGAGTTTGCCTTTGCGGGGGCAAACACAAGGATAGGACTGCTCTAGGTCAATTTTTTGGGGCAACACGCAATTTAACTTTAACTTGGGTTATTCTAACATTGCTAAATAGTCTATAATAATTTTCTATTTCGCGGACGTGGCGGAATTGGTAGACGCGCTGGATTTAGGTTCCAGTGTCTTTGACGTAAGAGTTCGAGTCTCTTCGTCCGCATTTGTAGGGGTTTTGGGCACAATTATGTAGCCTTCCTCTAGTCCTCCTAGCGTGAGATTGTGGGTTTCGCCCCAGTACCACCAATAGGCACCAACATAGGCGCAGATGATGCTGTCGAGTTGGTCTTCTAGTTGTTTGAGGTCTCTGCCGTTGTTGGGGATGGCAGGCAGCGGCTGGGTCAGTTCTAGCCTGGGGGTGCGTTGGGATAGCTGGGTTTCAATGTAATGCTTGAGACGGGTGAGTTCTTGTCTCCGATCGGCGATTTTGCCTTTTTTATATTTCAAAATCCGATCGAGACCAAATAAATGCACTATGGCGGGATGGGGAAAGACTTCGATCTGGTATCTACCAGCAGACTGGGGCACAATCTGGGGCGCATGGTGAAATCCCCTCCCTACCAGGGCGGCGCCGAAACTGACTGTGCGCTCAGCGAAGGGTCTACCTAAGTTGGCGGGATAGCAACCGGCGTGGTATTTGCCAAAGTATTGGTGGGTGAGGCGATCGGGGAGTCGGGTTCCTGTTTGATTGGGGATGATCGTGGGGGCATCTACTGCCACTAACGTTGTATTTGTTGCCCAGGTATCTACCCAGTTGAGGATTTGCTCTGGCTCTGACAATCGATGGAGATGGCGGAGATAGAGAATATCTTGATCTAACTCCAGGCAACACACACCGCTGGGCTGGCTCCGCCAACCAAAATCAATGCCTAGAAATCGCGGCGAGTCCAGTGGGGCTAGCCTCCCCCCACGATCGTGACAATTTCTAACCGATCGTTGGGCTTAACTACAGTCGTTGCCCAAAACTGACGATGCAAAATTTCACCGTTATATTCTAGGGCAATTAAGCGGGGGTTAATTTGCCAAAATTCTAGCAACTGCAACACATTGAGGGCATCGGGACAGGTTTTTGTCTCCCCATTCACCTGTAGACAGATCACTTGGGTGCTCCTATCACTAGGGGTGTTTCCAGATTTTCTGCCCCCTCCACTGGAGTTACCTGGGGCACCAAACAAAATAAAACGATCGCGGGCACTACCCCCAAAAAGACTGCCAATAAAGTAGGCAAGGCAAAACTAGCGCCGAGTTGCAGGATCGTTATAGTCGCCCCAAAGGCAAAATTGACCAAATAAACCACCAGGGGGAAGAGCAACTGGGAACGGCTCAGGGTCAGGGGGCGGTTTTGCCAAAATAGGGAAGCCACGGTCATAAACAACATGCCTGTACCCAGCCAGCCGCTCAAATTCCGGTAGGGCATACCAAAGAATTCCCCTACATCTTGGAATACCCAAAAGGGATAGGCAGCCTGACTCATGGCAGGATCGAGGACAAAATCCCAGGCAGTTAGTAGCACAGCACCGATCGTGATTCCCCCCAGGGCTTGCCAAATGCCGCCAATTCCCTTAGCCGCCAAAGCCGCCCTACTTAAGAGATAGCAGACAAATCCCATATAAAACCAAGATAGGGGAATGGTAAAAGGCACAAGACCCGCAATTTTATAGCCCAATCCACTCAGGTAGGCATAGTGCCCAAAGGGGAAGCCTGTACTTGTGCCCAGGAGTTCACTACCCAAAGAAAGAAATATGGCTGGCAGGGCAAAGGATAACAACCGCTCCTTGCCTACCGCTCCCCAGCCGTATAAGGCGACTGCAATTGCTCCGAAAATGATGTAGACGGCACCACCTACTGCCATGCCCCAGCCAAACACCTGCATTCCCACATCAGATAGATGAGCCACAAAGTCAGGATTGGGCAATACCCACAACAGTCCCAAAACCCCAAATACCATAGACCCGATATGCAGCCCTAGTGTAATGCGACTGACTTGACCCATGTACCAACTCCCCAGCTTTGCGTTGAAATTTCTTAATCATACTATAGACGAAACTTCTGACCCATTCACAAAACGATCGACTCTTGACAGGTCTTGTCGATCGGTAGATCCTAACAACTAGGACTTACGCCAAACGAAATTGCTCCTCAATCCCTTCTGCCCGCTGTGGGAAAAGGGAAGTAGATCAATTCTTTCTAGTCCCCTCTCCCTTTTTGGGAGAGGGCTGGGTGAGGGTTTGAGAAAAAGCAACGTAAGTCCTGAACAACAATCCCAATTGTGATCCTGGGACATACGCTCGCACGCAACTGACGAGCCGTATAGTGGTAGTACCCTTGCAGAGACGGAGGCATGATGGAAAAATACCACCAACTGAAGCAATTGATTGCCCAATACCCCAGAGTCATGATCGCCTACTCCGGCGGCATTGACAGCACCCTAGTAGCAAAGGTTGCCTACGATGTGTTACAAGACCAAGCCATTGCCGTCACCGCCAACTCCCCCTCCCTCTTCCCCCAAGACCTAGAGGAAGCCCAGACCCAAGCCCAAACGATCGGGATCAAACACCTCATCATTAACACCCATGAACTAGAAGACCCCCGCTACAGCAGCAATCCCCCCGATCGGTGTTACTTCTGCAAAAGCGAACTCTATGACACCCTCAGACCCCTGTCCCAGGAGTTAAATTGCTCGGTCATACTAGACGGACTCAACCAAGACGACCTCCAGGACTACCGCCCGGGCATCAAAGCTGCCCAGGAACGATCGGTGATCTCTCCCCTCGCCCAGGCAGGGATCAGCAAATTAGAAGTAAGGCAGATCAGCCAGTTTTTAGGACTACCCTGGTGGAACAAGCCCGCCCAGCCCTGCCTCAGTTCCCGCTTTCCCTACGGCGAAACCATCACCGCCGCTAAACTACAGCGGGTAGGACAGGCAGAATATATCCTGCGTCAATACCTGCCCCCCCATACGGAACTGCGCGTCCGATCGGTGGGAGACAGCGCCCGCATTGAAATTCCCCCCTCCCTGTTCCCCCTCCTCCTCCAGCAAGACCTACTCACCCTGACCCAAGCCCTGCGCCAGTTGGGGTTTAAGAATATCAGCCTTGACCTAGAGGGGTTTCGCAGTGGTAAACTCAATGATATTCTCAAAGACCACAAACCCAATTCCAACGAAACTTGACCTCCAAGCCCAAGTCCCCAAGCTCTGCACCCGCAGATTCTCAGAAGAAATTCAAATTAGAACTGTCCGACCTCTTCTGGGCAACAGTGGGGCTTTGCCTGATGATTGGTTTTACCCAAATGGAAGCAGCCATCTACCTACCCGCCTGGGATCAGGGTCTTAAACTCCACAGGCACATCCTTAATGCGCGGTTACAGTTGGCGGGTTTATTTCTTACTGCCTATCTGGGGGGCGGCACAGCGGGTTTGCTATCCCAGGGCGGTTACCTCGCCTTTGGCTTACTGGGCTGGAACAACCTGCGCATATTTGGCGGCGGCGGCGGCATTAACTATTGGCAGGAACCCACCTTTGGCTATCTGTTGGGCTTTTTACCCGCTGCCTACCTGGCAGGCAGTGTGGCATTTAGCCGTCCCCGCAGTCTAGAAAACTTTATCTGGAGTGGCACCTTAGCCCTTGTGGTAGTCCATCTAATGGGGATGGGATACCTGGTGTTAAGATTTTGGCAACAGTTGCCCCTCCTGGGCAGTTACTGCTTTAAGTACACGATCGCCCTCCTGCCTGCCCACTTTGCCATTTTATGCAGTTGCAGTCTAGTTGCCTATAGTATGCGTCTGTTGCTGTTGTATTAACTAGGACTTACGCCAAGCAAAATTGCCCTTCTTCCCTAGTCCTTTGCAAAATGGTAGAGAGAATAGGGAGAGGGGACTTCTCTTCTCCCCGCTGTGGAAAACCCTGCTTAACTTCTCCCTACCGATCGTTTTGAGCTAATCTAAGAACATCCGGGAGAAATTAACGTGGCACAAAATCAAGTTGTCGGTATTGCAGTAACCGCTGGGGGGCGGCAAATTTTAGAACAAATTCCCTTTTTAACAATCCATGACCCAGTGGATGACCTCAAGCAGGAATTGGGCAGGTTGTGGCAGTCCTACCGCACGATCGTGTTTTGTCTGCCTCTAGAAAAAGTAGTACGACTGATTGCTCCCCATCTAAGCGAAAATCCCCCCGCAGTTATAGCCATCAATGCCACCGCTACCCATGTCATTAGCGTCCTGGGGGAAAGCTACCTTGTCCCCCAGATTGCCGATTTATTACACGCCCAACCGATCGGGGCAGACCTAACCACCACAGGCATTAAACCCGTCGATCAGTGGGGGGTGCCCTGGGGCTGGCGTTTGGGTACAGGGGACTGGCAGGGCATAAACCAAGATTTACACCAGGGGGCAAAGATTGTCGTATGGCAAGAAACTGGCTCCCGTCTATGGCAGCGGGCTTTGCCAAGTCAGCACAACCTCATTTTCCCCGACAGCCCGGAAACAGAGGCGCAAGTTTTTATCAGTCATCGGTTGCGCCGTTTAGGCGATCGTCAGGTACAATGGCACCCCCGCGTCCTCTGGCTGGGGTTGGTCTGTGAACCCCACACGCCCCCAGGACTGATTGTGCAGGCAATTCAAACCGCTTGCCAAATTCATTACCTAGCAGAATTAGCGATCGCTGGCATTGCCACCCCTGACCACAACGAGCATCTGGGAGCAATTGCCCACGATCGGGACTGGTGCTACAAAGCAGACCTGTTGCCCACCAGCGATGCCGAAGCCCTTGCCCTCAAAGCAGGGGGCACAGATGCCAGCCTCATCGCCCATAGCCAAGTCTTTCACCACAGCCATCAGGAGGGGGGAGTCACGATCGCTATTGCCATAGCCCCCCAAGAATACATCGGGCAAGAGGGGCATCTAGGGATTATGGCAGACCTCCAAAATCTGACCCTGCAACAGCGGCAATACCTCATCAAAGCCGATGTAATTATGGCAACCTCCGTCCCTGACCAGTTCAGTTTAGGCAAAATCATCGAGACCCATATTAACTACCCCCAGGCTATATCCCTTGCCCAGGCGGGCTTGAGAGTCGTCCTCGTCAACGATCGGGCAGACTTAGTTTTTTCCCATCTCCTCGATCGGGGCTGGAATGGTCATCATCCCCTAGTGGAAGTAATTCCTGCCGTCAGTCCCATTCAGAGCACCGCCGCCAAACTGGGGACTGTCCTGCAAGAAAATTTTTGTGTGATCAACCTCCATGGGGGAGAACCCCCCGAAGGAACTCTGCAAAGGCGGGTAGAAGCCGCTGCCATCAGCGATCTGGTCATCGCCATCCTAGAACCCTGTACCCCCTTGAGACTAACGCCCCTGATCCTCAGCCTAGAAATTTTGCGCCATTACCGATCGGTGACAACTCCTGTAGCCGTGGTAAGGCAGGAACAGATCATTGTCAGTCAGCTTAACCAGGTCGATATTAAGCCCATCGATCGGGATACCATCATCATTGTGGGAAACGAATCGAACCAGTTTCTAAGGTACGATCGTTTGCAGTAAGAAACTATGACGATATTCTGGTTCCATCCCGATCGGTTCTCGCAGTTGTTCAGCAGTTGCCAAGTCCTTGATTAAATCCATCCCGATTTGGCGATTGTCGCTAGACATAGCAAGAGCAAGAGCATCATACCAAATGCCGTTCTGCGCCAAATACTTAACTTGGTCTTCTAATCTGGCTCCCTTCTTAGTAGAAATACTCACCCTCTGTACCGATGCCCTGAGATAGGGGTTTGCCGAGGGATTGCCACACAGCGCCACCACCTGCCAGGCGTAGGTCTTACCCGGCTCTAGCTCTGTCCAATCCTGGGGCATGACAAACCGATCGGTATTGTGGGTACTGTTGATTTTGGTACGGTGTAAAACCACTAACTGCTGAGTTGTCGGCAGATATTCCATCAAAGAAAATTCTAGGGGGACATTCCCCTGACCAGTCCTATTCCAATAAAATGTAGGACGACCTTGCGTTGTTTTGCCCAAGTAACTGATAGGAGCAATAGGCGTGATGCTACTGACATCACAGGTAGTTCTTCTGCCGGCGGTACCTCCACGAGTGCGGGGGGGGACTTGATCCTGGGGCGGTACATAGGCTGCCATGACTGACATACCCCACAATGGTAAGCCCAGCGCGATCGTGGCTAGAGTTTTGATTTGTTTTACCATGGTTACCCCTCCGAGTCTTCCTAGGTCTATCATAGGACAGAAAATTTGGGAAGGTTGCACAAATCTAGCCAACTTGGATACATAAAACAGCGGATTTAATTGCAGATAATAGTGAAAAATTGGCTCCCTGGGGGGGACGAGGTCTACTTCCTCCGATTGTTATACCATTTAACCCACGATCGTGTAAGTTTTGGCTCACCTGATAAACAAAGTGCAGACCGAGACATGTGAACTACCAGGCACCTGAATTTAGAAGCGTAGTAGCGACCATCAGGCATCCTCGACAAGGTGACAGTTTTCAGCTTGCCTTTACGACCCCTAGCTTGCCAGGGAACTTAATCTCTGAATCGCTAAGCAGTTTGACATTTGCAGGATACTGCAGTGACTGCCTGCCGTGACGAGTCTTGAAAGTAAGGTACTTTGCCCGATCGTCAAAGAAGTTGATAAACGCCTGAGACAGATTTAGTACAGACGACTGGAGGCATTGTGAATAGCATTCTTTCAGCCACTCATGCTCTGCCTTCCAAACTGGAATCTATTTTTTCATGGCGTATGCCGAAATACCCTTACCCGTCTCCTTTTAGGTCTGAGACATCGTTGCGAGCGACTGATTCCACACCCACCCCACACAGCCAAATGTGGGATAGATTCTGACCTTGACCGCCGTCAACATATTCTTTATTAATGTTGCTGTGCTAGAAGGGCGATTGTTTGCATTAGCTAAAAAATATTTGCCAAAGGTAACTCCTATGCTAGTATTGTAAACGCACCCAATGGGTCGGTGCCCGAGTGGTTAATGGGGGCGGACTGTAAATCCGCTGGTTTTCGCCTACGCTAGTTCGAATCTAGCCCGGCCCACCACATGCTGCTATAGCTCAGATGGTAGAGCACGTCATTGGTAATGACGAGGTCTCGGGTTCAAGTCCCGATAGCAGCTTTTTGGTTATATTTGCATCAAAACAATACCCATCTCAGCAGTAGTGGGTCAAAGAATGGTCAATAGTATCAATATACGGTTAAAGTGGGTATATTATCCTCCAATTCCAAGCCCACATAAACACAAACCTAGTATGAGAAAGTTAAAAATCCTGTTAGTGGAAGATGACCCCGAATCAGGGGAAGCCCTCCTAGAAGCAATAGGAGACAGGGGTTATATCGTTGAACTAGCCACAGACGGGGAGGAAGGCTGGGAAAAATGCACTAAAGAGAGCTACGATTTGCTATTACTTGACATTATGCTACCCAGACTAGATGGCATTAGCCTGTGCCGCCGTCTACGGCACAAAGGCTATGTAATGCCCATTATCATGCTGACGGCTCGCAAGACTATCAACGATAAAGTTTTAGGGCTTGATGCCGGTGCCGACGACTATATGACCAAACCGATCGATTTATTAGAGTTATTTGCTCGGTTGCGGGTGTGGGAACGGCGCATTTTTGATCTAACTCCCCCTGCCGTCAATATCGTAACGGAGAAACCCCCTTCTAATCAATTAAAATGGGGGCGATTGAAGCTCAACACCACTACCAGAGAAGTAATCTATCAACAAAAACAAGTGCCTATCACCCGCAAAGAATTTGCTGTACTAGAACTCCTAATTACCAGCGGTAGAAATGTCCTCGCCCGCAATACTATCCTGGAAAGACTCTGGGAACAGGATGACCCCCCTACAGAGTATGCCGTTAAAGCCCATATCCTCTCCATCCGCAATAACTGATGGCAGTGGGTGCCCCCGCCGATTTTATTGAAACCGTGAGGGGAGTTGGTTATCGCTTGAAGCAATATACTGGCATCAATTCACCTCAGAACTAATTTAGCTAGGGTAAAACCGCTACGTAAGTCCTGGAATTAGCTAAAATTAAGTCACTGGTCTAAAAAAGGAAGATGAAGATGCCTTGGTGGAAAAAAGTCTTACTACATGGAGCATTTGTCCTTTTGGGGGTTGTTATGGGAGCCTGGGGCGTACTAGCTAGTATGCCCACCCCTGAAGTTGGTTCTCTGCCTCCTGTACCTAGTTTAGCGGTTGTTCCAGAATCCAAGCTCAACTCTAATGTAAGCACCAACTTTATTGCCGATGCTGTCAGTAGAACCGGGGCGGCTGTAGTGAGAATCAATGCCTCCCGGACTGTGACCACACAGGCGTTACCCGACGTATTTAACGACCCATTCTTTCGGGATTTTTTTGGCGATAGTTTGCCAATTCCCAGTCAACCCCGGCAGAGAGTAGAGCGGGGGACTGGTTCTGGTTTTATTATCAATAAGCAGGGAGAAGTAATTACTAATGCCCATGTGGTAGAAGGGGCAAGCGATGTATCAGTGGTTTTGAAGGATGGCAGAACTCTCAAGGCTAAGGTGATGGGGCGGGATACCCTTACAGATATTGCCGTAGTCAAAATTGATCCCAAGGACTTACCGGGGGATTTACCCACGGTGAAGTTGGGCAGTTCCCAAAATCTCCGTCCTGGGGAATGGGCGATCGCCATTGGTAACCCTCTGGGATTGGATAATACTGTAACTGCAGGCATTATCAGCGCTCTGGGGCGGCGGAGCGGCGAAATTGGCGTAGATAAGCGGGTCAATTTCATTCAGACGGACGCGGCTATCAATCCTGGCAACTCCGGTGGTCCTTTGTTGAATCAACAAGGGGAAGTGATCGGGGTAAATACAGCCATTATCCAAGGGGCACAGGGTCTGGGTTTTGCCATTCCCATCGAGACTGCCCAGCGCATCGCTAAGCAGATTATTGAAAAGGGTTCCGTCAGTCGTGCCTATTTGGGAATTCAAATGCTTACCCTTGATAGTAATGTGCGCCAAGAAATTAACAACAATCCCAATGCAGGCATCAAAGTCGATGAAGTGGAGGGAGTCCTGGTGACGCGGGTTGTGCCTGATTCTCCAGCCGCTAATGGCGGTATGCGCGCAGGGGATGTGATTGTCAAGATTGCTGGCGAGCAGGTCAAGTCTGCCGATCGGGTGCAACAGATCGTAGAAACTAAAGCAGTGGGCGAAAAAATTCCTCTGGAGATCAAGCGGGCAGGTAGAACTGAAACTCTCACCCTCACAGCGGGTCAATATCCAGAACGATTCCCTAGCTAATTATGGAAACCTACACGGATTTAGAAGTAGAACAAATCCTGCAAAAAGCTCTCCGCCGCCGATCGGGGGAGAACCTCTCCCGTTCCCAGGTGGTAGAAATTGCCCAGGAACTAGGTATCACCCCCGAAGATTTTGCCCTAGCGGAGGCGGAATGGCGGGCAGAAACCCAAATGAACAACGATCGGGTCGAGTTTATTGCCCTCATGGAGCGCAACTTTCGCGACCATGTAGTTACCTATGGTGTGGTGAACCTGGGATTTATGGGCGTTAACTTTTTGATAACCCATTCCATTACCTGGTCGGTTTATCCGCTTTTGGTCTGGGGTATATTTTTACTGCTGGAGGGCTGGACTGTAATGACTAGGGATAGCCCTCAGTTTGAAAAGAAATTTGAGGCATGGCACAATCAACGCCAGCAAGCAAGGCTAGCGAAGCAGTTTAAGGAAAAGTTAGCAACTGCTGCTACAGAAGTGACAGAAAAAGTCGCCCGATCTGCTATCCATTTGACAGATAAGTTTAGCGACAAAGTCGCTAAAAAGATTGAGAAGTGGTTAGATGACAAATAATAGGACTTACACTAAGCAAAATTGACCCTCATCCCTTTCTCCCACAGCGGGGAAGTCTATCAATTTTTCTTGTTCCCTCTCCTTTTTGGCAGGGTTTCAGAAAAAGCAACGTGAGTCCTGAAATAACATAAAATAACTTGATTCTGAACTAGGAAAGCACACTAAGACAACGCTTTAAGGTCTGACAGATTTCCCCGATCGTCTGGTTTGCTAACTCAGGATACATCGGTAGACTTAAAACCTCCTGGGCTAACTGTTCGCACTGGGGAAAAGCAGGGTACTTGTTTTGATAGACAGGAAGTCGATGGAGAGGAATAGGATAGTAGATCATTGTACCGATGCCTTCTTTTTGCAAGAGTTCAACTAACCTCGATCGTTTATCTTGTAAAATGCGGATAGTATATTGATGAAAGACATGACCCTTTACTATTGCAGGGGTGATAATTTCCGCCACATCTGCTAAAAGACTATTGTAAGTTTGCGCGATCGTTCTTCGTCTTTCATTCCACCGATCGATGTAAGGCAACTTCACCCGCAAAATTGCCGCTTGAATACTATCTAATCTGGAGTTGTAACCCAGCATTTCATTTTGATATTTGCTAATAGAACCATGCACCCTTAATTTACGGGCTGTCTCAGCAATGTGGGGATTATTTGTAACTAATAAACCACCGTCGCCGTAGGCACCCAAGTTTTTCGTAGGGAAGAAAGAAAAGGCACCACAATCCCCGATCGTGCCGGTATATTTTCCCTGTAACTCCTGTCTTAAATCCCCCTGACATTGGCAATTATGACAATCCCCTAAATACTGAGCACCAAAGGACTGAGCACAGTCTTCAATCACCTTAAGACTATGTGTCTGAGCGATCGCCATGATTTCGGCGATGTTAGCAGGGCAACCAAACAAATGCACTGGTAAAATTGCTTTTGTCTTATCAGTAATCTTGCCCTTAATTTCGGCAGGATTGATGTTAAAACTGACAGGATCAACATCGGCAAATACTGGAATAGCACCGATATTACTAATTGCTTCTGCCGTAGCAAAAAACTAAAGGGGGTAGTAATAACCTCATCTCCAGGTACAATGCCCGCCGATCGCAGACCGATCATCAAAGCATCAGTACCAGAGTTCATTGTTACAGCGTAGCTTACTCCTAAATACTGGGCAATTTCTGTCTCTAAAAGTTTGACATCTTCCCCTAGAATAAACTGCCCACTTTTTAACACCCTACCGATCGCTTGGTCAATTTCGGGGGCAAGCTGGCTATACTGAGCTTTGAGGTCAAAAATTGGAATACGCATGGTAATAGGTTATCACCTTTGCAGCGCCATCAACACGATCGTGCTTCTTGCCATCACACGATAACGATCGGAGGCAACATAAGCCGCCGTTTCCGGTGGGGAAAAATCGTAGGGACTACTCAAATAGGTATCGACAATGCGGTGCCAGCGCCAAGGACTAGGTAATTCCGGCAGGGCAAATACGATCGGCTCCCAGTAAGCATTGCAAATCACATGGAGGTATTCTTCTTGGGGTTTAGGATGGTAAAGGGTAAAAGCTAAACTATGGGAAAAATAACCCCAGTCTGGTTGTTCTAATTCTGCCCCATGCCAAACGATCGATGGTTGTTTTTCATCAAAGCCAATGTGGAGCAGTTGTTCAATTTCAAAGATGGCACGGTCTTGGATAAAGTGAATCAAACCAGTGACAAAACGTAGTAGATCAGCTTCTTTTGTCACACTATCCCAATTAAACCAGCTTAGTTCGTTGTTCTGACAATAGGCATTGTTATTACCTTTTTGGGAACGTCTGACCTCATCTCCCATTAAAATCATCGGTGTACCCTGGGACATAAACAAAATTGTAAAGAAGTTTTTGATCTGTCGTAGTCTCAGTTCGTTTATTTCTGGATCATCTGTATCACCTTCTACACCACAATTCCAACTGTAGTTATCGTTAGCACCGTCTCTGTTGTCTTCGTTATTGTTATAGTTGTTTTTTTCGTTGTAAGACACTAAGTCATTCAAAGTAAAACCATCGTGACAGGTAATAAAATGAATACTGCGGTTCGGCTCCCGATCGGGTTGGCGATAAATATCAGGACTGGCAAGAATGCGGGAAGCAAAACTCTCAATCACGCCATCATCTCCCTTGACAAAACGGCGCACATCGTCGCGATATCGCCCATTCCATTCCGTGAAGCGCTCTCCCACAAAGGAACCGACTTGGTATAACCCCCCCGCATCCCACGCTTCGGCAATTAACTTCACCCCCGCTAAAACCGGTTCAAACTCGATCGCCCACAGGATCGGCGGATTTTTGAGAATTTGCCCCGTCTCCCCCCGAGAAAATACCGAAGCCAGGTCAAACCGAAAGCCATCGATGTGCATTTCTGACACCCAGTAGCGCAGGCAGTCTAACACCAGTCTCTGCACAATGCCATGATTAGTTTTGAGGGTGTTGCCGCAGCCGCTATAGTTTTTGTAGGTCATGGCGACGGGATCGAGGATGTAGTAGACGCTATTTTCTAGCCCCTTAAAGGAAAAAATGGGACCATGCTGATCCCCTTCCGCCGAATGATTAAATACCACATCTAAAATTACTTCGATCCCCGCCCGATGGAGGGCTTTCACCATGTCTTTGAACTCGTTTAATACCCCGATCGGGTCAGAGGCAGAACTATAGCCACTGTAGGGGGCAAAAAACGCCAAGGGACTATAGCCCCAATAGTTAGTCAAACCCGGACGGGCATCCTGGGGGTCGAAGTACTGAACCGGCAACAGTTCCACAGCAGTAATGCCCAAAGATTTGAGGTAGGGAATTTTTTCCACTAATCCCCGATAAGTACCCCGTAAATGGTCGGGTAGACCAGAGTTGGGATGCTGGGTAAAGCCGCCTACGTGCATTTCGTAGATGACCGTTTTAGAAAAAGGACGATGGATGGGGCTATCTTCTTCCCAGTCGTAGGCATCCCGGCGGACTACTACACTTTTAAGGCACTGAGCCGCATTGTCCCCTGGACGCATCGCTGCCGCGCGGCTGTAGTGTTTGCCCATCGCCACGGCTTTGGTGTAGGGGTCTAGTAAAACTTTATTGCCGTCAAACCGATGCCCCAGGTAGGGAGCGTAGGGACCAAATACGCGGAAGCCGTAGAGTTGCCCCTCCTGCAGATGCCTTACAAAAATGTGCCAATAGTGGAAGGTGCGGTTTTTTGGGGATCAAGGTCGATCGTGCGGGCAGGTCTGGGGTCGTCCACATGATCGAATAACAATAACTCCACCGCGTAGGCGTTGCGGGAAAAGAGGCAGAAATTTACTCCGTCCTGGTGGAGGGTAGCCCCCAGGGGATAGCTGGTTCCAGGTAAAACATCGGTCATAGGTAGTTGTTCCCCCAAAGCTCCCCTCAGGTTATCACAATCCTGTTTCTTGGGTATGTTTATGGTAATTTAGTCTTGGAGTTAGGATTGTTATGGATTTATCATTTTTGTCTGATGCTATAGCTAACTTTGATTTCCACAGTCTGCAAACTACCTTGGTTTTTGCCCAGGATTTCCAGCAGGATGTCCTCGGCGATCTCGGCAAGGGCTGGAAGAGTTTTGTGGAAACCAAACAGTATGTTTCCTTAATTATTGGCTTTACCCTGGGCTATCTGCTCCGCAGTGTCACGAACGGCTAGGGTTCCCTAAAGATGCCAAATACGGAAGTGTAGCCGTGTAAAAAGGTAGTTCCTCCTACGGGGCCGATTTCGCCACCGCAGAAAAAGCCACTCATATCGATCGCGCCAAATCGCTGTTGAAAGAGACTACTATCAAAGTTAGGCTGTTGGTATAGCCCTTCTCCCCTACCAGTACAGGCAAACATGAGGGCACCCCTGGGCTTGGAAGCGGCATACCGGTTGAGAGCATTGCGTAAATCTTCGGCGGAGGTGTCTGCATCCCGCAGGTGCAGTTGGATTCTCTGCCCGGGTCTGATCCGATCGCCAATGGCGATCGCTCCAGAGTTGGGATCAACGCCGATGATGTTGCGAATTAAAAAGTCCCCCTGACTCAGTTCTGTCTGAAACTCATTCATCACAATGCCCACAAACAGCGATCGTTGTGCTAGTTTGCGGTCCCTTTCCCCTAAATTGTTGACAATTTCTTGGAGTTCTTGTAAAGGAGGACGATCGTTGAGGGCAGTGATAATATTGCGTTCACAGGCAGTGACTTGCAGAATGTCCCCGATCGGACGGCAGCCCTGGGCAACGATAGCATCGAGTTTGATGTTGCCCCAAAAAGCGACCCCTACCATGCCCCGATTATAGAGATAGTGGTCACAAAAGAGGGCGTTACTCCCCTGCCCGCCGCCACTGGCAAGACCGCCTACTTTGACCGACTGAGGAAAGGCAAAATCCAAGCCCTGCAAAAAATCAGTTATCGGGAAGGAAAACCCATCCACTAATAGAACAAAGCTCGGTTGATCGATGCCGCCAATGCCCACTAATTCCTGCCATGCCTGGGGGGGGCTGTCTAAATCCGGCAACCGATCGGGGTTGAGGTGAAAAGTCCGGATGTAAACCCCTGGCAAATGCCCCACCTGTAGACTAATAGCGGGTTCCATTTCCAACTCCAGACCGCCACCAATGATGCCACTGCCCCCACAGCCGATCAAATAGGGAATAGGGAACTTCTCCTGCAAGAGGGGCAGCACTCGAGGAAACTCACTGGCAAAGGCGTGAGATACGAAGAGAAATCCCAGATGCGGGCGTAAATTACCCAGGCTCTGCCTTACTTGTTCCACTACTTCGGCAATCGAAGCCTCTAGGGAAACCTTACGGGAAATTCCGTTTACCCATTTCATCATGCCATCCCCCACCTTTTGCGGTATAAAGATTACAGAGGTCGCTGTCTGTCAGCATCCCGCTATATTAAGACATATTAAACATAACCTGTTTGGAGCACTTTTTTATGCAAGACACAATATCAAGATTGATCGATCGTTATGATGCCACTGGTCGTTACCTCGATCGGGATGCCATCGATAGCCTTAAGGCTTATTTTGCCACAGGGACAGCGCGGATACGAGCAGCTAGTTTAATTACTGCCAATGCTGCTAGTTTGGTACGCCAGGCAGGTTCCCGCCTCTTTGACGAAGTGCCAGACCTGATCCGTCCGGGCGGGAATGCCTATACCACCAGACGCTATGCCGCCTGTTTACGGGATATGGACTACTACCTGCGCTATGCTACCTATGCCCTTGTTGCCGCCGATAGCTATGTTCTAGATGAGCGGGTGCTCCAGGGCTTGCGGGAAACCTATAACTCTTTGGGCGTACCGATCGGGCCGACGGTACAGGGTATTCAAATTTTGAAGGAACTGTGTATGGAGTTAGTAGGAGAACGGGCTGAATGGCTACAAGCCCCCTTTGATCATATGTCTAGGGTATTGAGTGAAGTTAACATTTAGTATCTCTGAGGTCAAAGGATTTGAGACTCGCAAGAAGAAAGCGCTTTTCTGATAATCTCTTCTGCCCGCTGTGGGATAAGGGAAAAGCTGAAACCGAGTCATAATTTAATATCTTGAGCTGTTTCGGAAACCCTCACCCTGTTTGGGAGAGGGGACTAGAAAAAATTGCTCTCCTTCCCTTCTCCTCAGCGTCAGTTCTGATAATATTCTGGGATGCCATATTTCAGTCTATGCGAAAATATCCTGCCCTGCTTGTCTTTGTGTTTGTCTTATTGATTGGCACGATCGTTTTTTGGTGTTGCGACCACCTAAGTTGGGGTTGGATTTGCAGGGGGGATCGGTGCTGACCTTGCAGGCAAAACCTAACCCTGCTCAGGGCATTAACCAAATTACCCCTACCATTTTAAGGGAAGTGCGATCGGTGGTGGAGCGCCGCCTCAATGGTCTGGGGGTAGCAGAGATTGTCGTGCAGACCAGTGGCACCGATCGAGTGGTGGTGCAACTGCCCGGGGTGAACAGTCCCGATCAAGCGGAGAAGGTGTTAGGCAAGACTGCCCAGTTAGAGTTCCGCCCCCAAAAACAGGGTACAGAGGGGGAGTTTAGAACCAGGCTCCAGGAGCGTCAAGTTCTACAGCTAGAGTTACTCGATCCTCAACTAACCCCGGAGAAAAAGGCAGAGGTAGAAAGCAAGATTGAGCAGAACAAAAAAGCAATTTTAGATTTATTTGCACCGATCGGTCTTACAGGGGATTTACTCGTCAATGCCGGAGCCACCAACGATGGACAGCAGTGGGGGGTTACTCTGCGTTTTAACCAAAAGGGGGGCGAATTATTTGCCCAGGCATCGGCTCAGGTGGCGGGCACGGGGCGTTCCCTCGGGGCTTTTTTAGACGGCGAGTTGGTCACAGCCCCCACCGTGGATGCGCGGTTTGCCGACGGGGGCATTACGGGGGGGACTGCTTTCATTAGCGGTTCCTTTAGCGTAGAAAGTGCTACCAATCTGGCGATTCAACTGCGGGCAGGTTCCTTGCCCGTGCCCCTAGAAGTGATTGAAAACCGATCGGTGGGGGCGACCCTAGGGGCTGATAGTATCCGTCAAAGTATTTGGGCGGGAGTTGGCGGCATTATTTTAGTGATTGCCTTCATGGTGTTCTACTACCGCCTTTTGGGAGTGGTTGCCAGTGTGGTATTGGGGATTTATGGGGTGTTCACCATCGGCATGTTTAGTTTATTGGGCGTGGTGCTGACTCTACCAGGAATTGCAGGCTTCATTCTGAGTTTGGGCACGGCAGTGGATGCCAATGTATTGATTTTTGAGCGCTTAAAAGAAGAACTCCGATCGGGGAAAACCCTCTATCGCGCTGTAGAGGCGGGTTTCGATCGGGCTTGGTCTAGTATTCTGGACGGCAACATCACAACCTTGATTTCCTGTGCTGCCCTGTTCTTTTTGGGAGTAGGCATAGTCAAAGGCTTTGCTGTCACCCTGGCAGTAGGGGTAGTTTTGAGCATGATTACTGCCATTAGTCTCACCCGCTCCCTTTTATTAGTAATGATTACCATACCCCAATGTCGTCAGCCCCAATACTACGGCGTGGAAACTATTGCTACTCGTACCCAAGCCAGCCTATGAAACTAGATGTAATTAAAAATCGCAGCCTTTACCTCAGCCTATCCGCTGCTGTGATTATCCTGGGATTAGTGGGGATGTTTCTATGCAGTACCAAATTCGGTACTCCCTTCCGCCCCGCGATCGATTTTACGGGGGGGACTCGTATTTCCCTCGCTCTCGTGTGTCAAAATCCACCCCAAGACTGCGGTCCGCCCATTGCCCTCGATCAAGTCCGCCCCCAACTGTCTAACTATGCCAAACTGACCGTACAGCTAGCAGAAGCGGGGAGGGGTATTGTAGTGCAAACGGAAGACCTAGCGCCCAACGATCGGCAAAAACTAGAGCAAGTCCTTGCTGAAGCCCTCAAACCCTACGGCGAAATCGATCGTAGTCGCACCCAAATCGATCGGGTGGGTCCGCTGATCAGTCGCGAGTTGCTGACAGGGGGAATTTTAGCTCTGGCAGTTTCCCTGTTAGGAATTGTGGTCTATCTTAGTTTTCGCTTCCAGCCAGACTACGCCGTATTTGCGACCCTTGCCCTCATCCATGATGTCCTGGTGGTGTGTGGTGTATTTGCCTGGTTAGGATTAACTTTAGGAGTAGAAGTAGATAGTCTATTTATTGTTGCCCTGCTCACAATTGCTGGTTATTCCGTCAACGATACGGTAATTATTTACGATCGCATCAGGGAAAATCTAAAACTACAAACCGAGGGGCAAGACTTTAACGAGTTAGTCAACTATTCTGTCAATCAAAGTTTGAACCGATCGGTCAATACCACTCTTACCACAGCCCTACCCCTATTGGCAGTGCTTTTATTTGGGGGAGTCACCCTCAAGTTCTTTGCTCTGGCACTCCTGGTGGGATTTTTAGCGGGAGCCTATTCCAGTATTTTTAATGCCACTATTTTGCTGGCTTGGTGGCGGGAGCGTGCCCTCAAATCTGCTCCTGTTGTAAAGGAATAACCATAGGATCGGCTAGTAACAGGACTTAGACCCCCCACCCTAGCCCTCTGCTAAAAAGAGAGAGGAAAATTTACTTCCCTGCCCCCAGCTTGTCGAAGGGGGGAGAAACTTTTGCTAGCACCATCGATGAAACCGTCAACGATCGGGGTTTTATTGTCCCTGGACTAGGCAATATTCTAAAAGGAATTTTTCGCATTTGGAGTGCTCTGCAAAAATCCTTAATAAAAATAATTATTGATAAATACAAGTAAATGGTGTAGTATTTTTTTGCCACAGTTCAAATTTTATTGAACCTCGATCGAATTATGTAACTCATTCCTTTAAGATAGGAGGATAAACTATGACTCACTACGAGATTAAAGCAACTATTATATTTTTATTAGGTGCTCTCTGGGCATATACAATGGTTGCAAGTTTGAACGCCACTCATCTATTCTTCGGTTAACAAGAATAAAATAGGGGAAGATTTATTCTTTCCCTTCTTCAAGATTTGGGTCTTTTTTTAGGTGTTTTATGGTTTGGTTAATTGCCTACAATCTTATTTTCTGGTCTTTGGTTACTCTGATTCTGCTTAATTATTGGCAAGTCTTCCGATCGGGTTGGCAATCTGTGCGAGAACTCCATCGTATACCCTGTAGTCGGTGTGTTTATTTTACCGGGAATTATCGGCTTAAATGTACAGTAAATCCAGGGATGGCTTTATCGATCGATGCCATTGGCTGTCGTGATTTTGAAAACAAGAGTAATAATTATGAGGGGACTAGAAAAAATTGATCTACTTGCCTTCTCCCCGCTGTGGAATAAGGACTGAGGGGAATTTCCCCTCAGCGTAAGTCTTGATATAATCTAATAAGATACAAATCTTCACGATCGGTTACAGTAACCACACCATAGCAGTCAACATGGCATCACAGCAGTTGCTGATGTGCGCTCTCGTCCTTTTAGTCGTTATCTTACCCACTTTAATCAACTTGAACTTAAACAGTACTTAAAAACAGAAGGCATCTATTATGTCTTTTTAGGTAAAGAAGACCCTTTTTGTTATGTAGATGGCAGAGCCGTCTATGAAAAAATTGCCCAGACTGATACCTTTCAGGAAGAAATCGATCGAGTCCGCCAAGGAGCAAAAAAACATCGCATCGCTCTTATGTGTATGGAGCGTGATCCTTTAACTTGTCATCGGGCGATCCTTGTCAGCCGGCATCTGCAAAAGTATGATCTAGCAATTTCTCACATCAGAGGTAACGGAACATTAGAAACTCATACAGAACTAAAAGACCGTATCTTACAAAAGCATGGATTTACGCAATTTGCCCATGTCAGTCAATTATCTTTATTTGATCATAGTTCATCTGAGCCTACAAGTTGCAAGGAGAAGCGATCGCCTATACTGAGAAAAAAGAGATAAATTATCAATATGCCTATGCCTAAACCAGTAGCAATTTTCACATGAATTTAACGATCTGGCAGAACGCCTTTACCCTATTTTTGAGTTTATTAGTAGAAGCAATCCCCTTCTTATTGTTGGGGGTATTACTATCTAGCGCTTTGTTGTTATTTGTCGATGAAGCGAAGTTATTACGATCGATGCCCAAACATCCTTTCTTAGGCGCGATCGTGGGCAGTTTAATTGGTTTTTTATTCCCAGTTTGTGAGTGCGGCAATGTGCCAGTGGCAAGGCGTTTAATTATCCAAGGAATGCCCCCAGCCGTGAGTATTGGTTTTTATTGGCAGCCCCTACGGTTAATCCAGTGGTGATCTGGGCGACTTGGACTGCTTTTCGTGACCAACCAGAGGTAGTGTTATGGCGTATTGGTCTTTCTTTTGTCATTGCCACCACGATCGCCTGGATTTTTAGCTTTCAAACTGATCTGCGTCCGCTGTTACAAACCTCTGTCACCCGATCGTTGTTAGTCAACAAAAATTTAGTTGATTCTACAGATACGATCGCTGGCACCTATTTCTTAGGAGAATCCCAACCTCTATTGAGAAATAATAATACAATGATAAGAAACCAAGCTAAGAAATGGTCATTATTTTTAGATAACACCCTGGGAGAACTAAGAGAACTAGGCGGAATTTTGGTCATCGGTAGTGCCATTGCTGCCGTTATTCAAGTGATTGTACCCAGGGAAGTAATCTTAGACCTGGGACAGGGACCAGTCACATCTATTATTGCCATGATGGCTTTAGCTGGTTTAGTTTCTATTTGTTCGACGGTAGACGCCTTTTTTGCCCTGTCTTTTGCTTCTACTTTTACGACTGGTTCGTTATTAGCATTTTTAGTATTTGGTCCCATGATTGATCTCAAAGCGATCGGTTTGTTATTTACCCTATTTCAGCGCCGTGCCATCATTTATCTGTTTTTGTTGGCAGGACAAATGACGTTTTTAGCCGCATTATTTATTAACCTGAGAATTAGTTAACTTATTTTTGAGGAGTTAAGTTAATATTTTCTTATTCACAGGACTAAGGCATGACGGCTTGGGAGTTTTTACTACAAAAAAAGGGAGACCGATCGTGGCTGCCCCTGGAGTCGCCTACGGTAGAAATCCTGGCGGGGGAGTACCGTCTTGCTTCCCGATCGGGCTTTATTAAACGCACTGTAGATATTTCTTGTAAATATCATCCCGCTGACCAAGACTATCAACCGATCGAGCAATCCCTGCAACAAAATATCAACGAAGAAGGGTTACTATTAGTTCTACCCTTTACTAACTTTACAGAGGGCAATTGGCAGATCAGTTGTGCTATAGGAACAGAGTTTCAGGCATCCCTAGAAATTGTGATTCTACCTAGCCTGCCCACAGAAGAAATACCGGAAATTAAACTCCATACTACCCACTTTTTGTTAGACCAGGAGACTACACTCCAAATTAGTGGCACTACCAGCCAGGCAGGGACAATGCAGGTAGTGGTTATGCACCCGCAAAATCTCAGTCCCCTATTCGATCGGTCTTTTAATGTGCCTAGAGGGAAGTTTTCCCTGCCGATCGAGTTGCCCCAGGTGGTAGATTTTCTGGTTTTGTTAGGGGAAATCCGCTGGCAGGAACACCCGATCGCTACCTTAACTTTCACCTTCCCCGTGGAACGG